>JAJDVC010000143.1 GCA_022826305.1 Gammaproteobacteria bacterium
CCAGAACTTCATCAAGGGATACCCTGGCTCCGGTCTGCAGGTATTCCATGGCCCTGAGAGCACTTTCGTGCGCTTCCAGGCTTGATCCTGAGACGCAGTCCTCCATTACGCGACAAGAGTAATCGGACTGATGTCCATCCACGAAGGTGTAATGGACGCATGCATCAGTCAGGCCCCCGCACAGGAGCAGGGTATCGGCCTTGAGTCCGCGCAGCAGGATTTCAAGATCTGTTCCGAAAAACGCTGAGTACCGTTGTTTACTGATCACGTGATCATCGGGCAGAAACCCCAGTTGTTCCTTGGCTATTTCGGTGTTCGGGTCGTTCTCGAGACAATGAACACCCTCACTGCCGTCGAGTTCCCGTCCGAAATCCACCAGATCGGGACGATGTGCTTCCTGGACAAATACAACCGGGACATTGCATTTGCGCGCCGCGTCTATCACGGATCGGGCCTTCCCCATATGACGGGCGTAGCCAGACATATGGGGGATGGCCGAATCGTCGTCTGCGGTATCGATGAAACTGGAAATCTGGATGTCGATAACAACCAGGATCGGTCGGCCTTCAATCAAACTGCGGACTGGTTTGTCTGAATCAGGCATGACAGGTATCCGGAGGCAGGGATTTTTTCAGCTTGTAATGTGCCACGCCCAGGCTCATCGATCAATGAAATCACTCCTGTACAATATCTTATCCCATTCGTCAGGCAGGATGGGAAGAGTTCCGTGTTACGGAGGCCATTAACATGCAGTTATCTTTATATGCTTTATATATTCCAGATGATCGGGCGGGCTAGCAGCCAAGCCCTCGGGATATCTGTATGTAGCTGGCGAGAGGAACCGCACACACCCGTTTCCAGTCGACATCTCTGAAGGCTGGCTGGTTCAACAGTCCGATCATTTCGTCGAACTTGCGAAGTGCAGTACAGTTCACAACCTCAGGATCCGCTGCCTTGCGGTATCGAGGCCAGGCCTTTTCACAAGCCTGATGCCAAAATTCGCTGTTGTAGCTGGAACCACATGAATAATGCCAACCGACGAACAGGCCATAACAAAGGCTGTTGTTGACGAGAAACCGGTTGACTACAGGCGCATCGCGTTCAAGATGCTCTGCCGGGCGATTGAGACGTGTATGAAGTACCATTCCGATCTGCAGTTGAGCGGATACGATCGCTGTTGCTTCAAGGGGCTCCATGAAAGCTGCTGCGTTACCAATGCGGGCTACTGCGCCATCGTACATATGACGGTGAACAAAATTTGGAAACGGAATGACACTACGATGTTCAAATTCTGACATGCCGTCTTTCTCAAGAAAGGCATCGAAATCTGATTCGACCTCGGCAAGACTGGAAACATTGCGATTGAAAATGTATCCGTAGGACGTGTGTGCCGTAAGCGGAATGACAAATATCCAGCCGTGCGGACGGGCGACCGCGCGGGTAAAAGTATGTTGCAGAACCGGTTTGCCCTGTTTGGGTTTGAGGATCGCCGGGCAGCGGCGGATGATGGCTGTATTGGTGGGGATGAATGATATGTCTATGTGCTGGTCGGGGTCGAGTTCTCTGGGAAACCCGCGGGCATCAAAGACCAGGTCGTAGCATTCCGGGGGCAGGTTGTCGAACTCCACCTGTGCCCCGTCTTCCACCTTGGTTATATTGAGCACTTTCGCGTCGATGTGTTGTGCACGCGTGCCTTCATGCAGCAGATTCGCCAGCAGATCGGCCGACAGGTGGTAGGCATATGATCGGTTTTTAGGCGTGAAATGGTGAGTGAAGTCCTGATCGCATCGTCCCCATCCCTCAAATGTGACACCGTATTTACGTGTTCCATGCAGGCGTTTCTGTACGGCTGTTTGGGGCAAACCCGTCAGCTGCTGCAATTGTTGAACCAGGCTTGGCCAACTGCCTTCACCAACTCCTATGACCGGTATGCCCGAGTCATATATGTGATGCAGCTCGCAGTCGAGATCAGGGTGGAGATGCGCTACGCATGCCGCAGCCAGGGAACCTGCCGTTCCTCGCCCGACAACTGCTATCTTCCGTAGAGACTGCCTGCCTGGCTGTATCATTGGAGATGACTTCGGCGGCTATAGACCGGGTATCTGTGTCTGGGACCTGGGTGAGTCAGCAGGCAGCCTGCCATATAAAATGACATCACCCAATTATCGTCCCAGTCCTCAGTTTGTTGTACGGGTCGGCTTATTCTCCGGTTTGTCATGACGTCACCGATTGTGCAGGCGAACCCGGACTCCGGGTATTTCCGTTGATCCCAGGCTAAACCGATCTGCATGAGCCAATAGGTGGTGCGAAGCGGAATCAATCAGCATAAATGCCTGTTCTCAATGGTCATATGCCGACTGAAGATACTATCAGAAGCTGAGCGTGAACTCCATGCCAACAAAACCGTCGCGTCGTCCGTCATAGGTTATATCCTGCGGATCCGAACTTAGATTCACCATTGCTTCCAGACGCATCGACCAACTGCCCGACA
Organism: Gammaproteobacteria bacterium; assembly: GCA_022826305.1. GTDB lineage: Bacteria > Pseudomonadota > Gammaproteobacteria > Arenicellales > Poriferihabitantaceae > Poriferihabitans. The sequence continues at coordinate 2,492 of JAJDVC010000143.1, forward strand.
GGCGGCGTTTCAGCTCCAGGTTCAATGCCCGGTAATCATGGTGGAGATCTCCCAGGATGCCAGCCACAAGTTCCGTACCCTGCACATCGTTGAGAGCGAGGAAGCCTGCAATATACAGGTCATTCTCCCAAACACTGGTAGCACGGGCTCCACGATCATCGTAAAGCCACTCCGTGAGGACGGTCAAGTCTGTCGGAGAATCAAATAGTCCATAGTGCGCGCGCTCCAGGCCGAAGATAAATGCGCTGTAGTCCTCTTCCTGACCGAGAAGGTTGCGCGCTCCGCCGCGGTGAATGGCTTCCATCTTGTATAACCAGGGTTCGGTCGTGAGCTGTGCTTCAATTCCGAGTTGCTGAATCTGCTCGTAATAAGGAATAAAAAGCGTGTTGCGCACCGAAGATGAGCCAGGGACATGGTCAATGAACAAGGGTTCGCGGCTTGTTCCCGCAAATGCGGTCAGACCGATATCAAACGGGCCTGTGGAATGGCTGTATCGAAATGCAAAATCCACGTGGTTCTCTTCAGCAGCATCCTCGTACAAGGCGTTTTCGTCGATCAGGCGGGCAGGGCGGTGGCGTCCTGTACGACCTGGGAAGGTGCGTTTACGATGATAGGGAAGTAAAAATGATTCGGCTATCCCCCAATTGCCGAAGATCGTCAGGTGCACCATGGGCTGACCCAGCTTCGGCCGATTGCGGGGGTGCTCGACAAGATCCAGCTGATTGACTATATCCACGAGGTTGTGAATTTCGGCTACACCCCAGAAAACCCGGTCAAGTCCCAGCCGAAGCTCCCAGGAATTTTCGCCCCAGTCTCCATATGTCAACAGAAAGGCTTCACGCAGGTCTGCATGTGTACGTTGCGAATCGGCGCTGTCATATCGATAAAGCGGTGTGAAGGTAAAGCTGGTTTGTGGGGCCAGTTCCCCGTAAATTGTCGGCTCAAGGACTATTCCACCTGTTCCCGAACGTTGACCCGGGAAAGCGGGTGATTGTGGATACCACCGTGTCTGAAGGCTTAGATTTCCGGAGAGGTCAAAAGCCTGGACTGTATCTGCCCCCAAGAGCATGAACAGGGCCGCAATGGCGCCTCCGTATCGCATCAGCGCACGCGTCGAAGTACCGCTTGGGTGAATTCGCTTTCATCAAGATCATTGCGAAAGCGAAAATCTTCCCATTTCAGCATTGTACTTGCACCAGTCAGATGATTTACCATCGTTTGCAGCCCTGCTCGCCAGAACTGACTCAGATATTGCCGATAGTTCGAAAACGTGAGTGTCTTGAGGTGTGATTTCTTTCGATCATACAGTTCCATCTTCTGGATCCGGAGCTCGATCGTATCCTGCCATACGACCTTGCGGCTGTATCCGGATTTCTTGTCCAGAGGGACCTGCTCCGTCACAGTACAAGTGAATTCGCCACAGGGCTCGTCGCGAAGATATTTATGGGTGTATTCCTCCACCTCCTGAGAACCCATGTCTTCATACGAGAACTCGCTTCCCATGAAAGACCCTGAACGCTTCGCAGCATTGATGCGCTTCACCCTTTTCAGCGCCGGCAGATACAGCCACTGATCATCCTGAGCATTTATGTGAGCGTGGGTAAGGAGGGCTGTTCCCTGTACATCTCGCGGTTCATCGAACACAAACAGGCTCCTGTCGCCATCCCCCGGCATCTCCAGAACTCTGAAGCGCATCTTGCGAACGCTCTCTCGACCTTGTCTATCATGCAGCACCATAGTCATTGCCGCAGTAAAATCCCCGAATCCATCATTGCGGATACTGGCTTCACGCGCAATCCTCAGGCCCTTTTCCTCAGGAGTTTCTGCATTCGCAAGACCAGATGAAGTCGCCAGGTAGAAGCATGCCAGGACCAGAACACGGGACACAGTACCGTGGTGCCTCTGAGGCCAATCGGATCGTCTCCGGCCTGTCAATTGTCTTTCGTCGGTTTTATCGTCAGGAAACATCCGCACAAATCCTTTCAGGGATATCAGCCCATTGTACCTGAGATTTTCCGGGAACGGTTGGGTGCAGAATCACCGCTTCGTTACCTGCGGTCTCATCGTCGAATTCCTGCGGTTGTGTTAACAGATCCTAATCCGGCAACACCTGCGACTGATCGGGTTATCCATCTAGCTTCACCCGACTTGGGAAATTGGATATGCGGTTTACCACTGCCGATCAATAAAGTTCATGACAGGTTTTCTTGATTCCGTTTTCACCTTGATTCTGATTGCTTACCAGTGCTCTGGGAATTACTGTCTATTTGTTCAAGTGGGGGTGTCATACTTGTCTGTATTTTGTTATTATCAAACGATCAAACGATCAAACGATCAAACGATCAGAGGAATGCTACTATGAGAACAGGCGATGAAATGCTACAGCACGTTGTGGAAAAATCTGCCTTGGACGCAGAATTCAGACAACAACTGATTGCAGATCCAAAAACAACTATTAGCGCAGAATTGGGCATTACGATCCCCGATTCGATGAATGTCAAGGTCCATGAGAGCGATATGCAGACGGTACATCTTGCATTGCCACCAGACCCCAATATCACCGAGGAGCAACTCGAGGCAATTTCAGCTGGACTTTGTTGCTGTTGGTAGCCTCTTTCAGGCTGAGTTGACAGTTTCTGGCATCCCTTCCGGTGGAGGAAGGGATGTCTGCCTTTCTTGCCCCGGGGCGGATATCAAGATGAAATTGCCCCGGAAAGCACCATGAATATATAGGCCTTGACTTTCTGAAGTCGGTTTTTAGCGATGACAAGCTTTATGTGGTGAATGCCACGTAGCAGAATATAACTTCCTGATTTCGCAAAAATTACGGTTGGCCTGGAAACCCAGTCAGCAAGCGCAGGGAGCTTTTCCGGGACTACCAGTTTCTCGTGGGCCAGAGCTGACAAGAACGGGTCCCAGTCGGTTTGGCCATCAATCCAGTAGCGCGAATCCTTGGTATATCTTTGCTTGACAATCAGTGTAAGCCCCAGTGTCGGGCCCGCGCCCTCTTTCTGCACATCAATATTCGCTCCGATCCTGGCAATACATACACGTTCCTTGAAACGGGCAATCACCTCCTCCACGGCTGCTATCTGACCGGCCCAACCTATCCTTTCAAGATACCGGCATATTTCCTGCTGCGACTTGAAGCCCATGATCGCCAGTCTGACTGATCGTGAGCGGGAAGGGAATACACCGAATGAATCCATGCGTGTATCTTCCGGCTGCGCCAGATAAATCTGCTTGACATTTTCCCGCTCAGGGTCATCCAGTTCCCAGCCAATGCAGGAGGTTAGTGCGTCCACCACCATTGCAACATCATTCACTTGACCATGGGTGCCGAGAATCGGGCGTTCACCGGGTCGCAGGAACATGCCCGGAAGTGAATGCTTATCATCCTTTACCGAACCAATATCGTACTCCAGCATCAACTTGCGGCCGACAATTTTACTCAGGGGAGAGTTTTTGGTCTCCATCTGCTTGAACAGGCGCATGATAGCTCTTGCGGTTTCATCCATCCTGTCGGACTGGGCGCGTTCCTGGAAAAAAGCTGCTGTTCGGGTACCACTCGCCAGAGAGACACCGAGGTCCGCATGGGGCCTGTGCGTATGAAGTGGCAGTTCAAAGCCGAATGGGAGGGCTCCCATTGTGATCGGGAGTTTCCTGGCACGCTTGAATATATCCTCCCATTCCTTGTTTCCGATAAGGACGGGCGAAACCCTGTTTTGAAAGCGTTCAAGCAACTCGCCCATGGTTCCGCCTTCTTCGAAGAGGCGGTCTTGGGTAACCCTGACTGCTTCGTCAATGTGCATGGTATTCAGGGGCAATCCATCTGGAGGAAGTACTGAAGATTTCGATATTCCCGGTCCCTGTGTTTCTTATCGGGGCCAACATGGCTTTGCAGGACAGGTCGTCGGTTATTAAGTGCCAGCATCATATAATATCGGCGTATTCAATTTTCCAGGATTTCAGTGAGGCGCTCGAGAGCCTCGATGCAGAATGCAGAGGTTATAGCCTCAGAACCATGTCCTATCTGCCCTATCGCACCCCATCTCAACGATTGGTCTCCAAAAGCGAGAAGTTCTGGCCAACTGCCGTCTTCATGCTGCGAACTGATGAAACTATCCACCTGAAATTTCACATCGATGCTTTCAAGGCTTCCGGCATTGTAGAGTGCTGACATGGCCTGGGCGGCCTGAAGGATGTTGCGAAATTTTCCCTTTTCGCTGCACAGGCCCAGCAAGTGATCGGAAAGTATCGGGCGCAGCTGATCAAGGGCTGGCTGCGCGTGAATCATGGCACGGGCTGTTGCGTAGTAGATCGTGGCTGGGTCGGGATACCATTTCGACGAGCCTTCGAGAGTGCCTTCGACAATCAGGCTTTCCAGCCACCGTTGTGCATCCCGCGTTTCGGGGCGGTCTCCGAGGTGAGCGATGACATTCGCATTGACGACCGGATCGGCTTCAATCCTGAAACTTGACACAACGCCGGGTTCATCTTCCGTCAGGATCCAGGTCATGAACCGACCTTCCTCGTCTCGATTTCTCAAGATTATCGGAATATTCCTTCCAAGCAGAATCCAGGGGTGGGTGCCGATGGCAAGCGAGCAGATTGCAGTACTGTCAAGATCCTGGGGCAGGTGACTGTAGTATCGCCACAATCCGGGATGTTCAATGGTGTTTGCAAGATACGATCTGGTAGCCTTGCATATGGCTTTGGCACGTGCTTCACTGCAACTCTCAAGGGCAAGTACGCACAGGGCAGAAACGAATGGGGGTCTTTCAAAATGTCGCGGAATATTCGGGTCGGCCAAATTATACCGGATACAGTGCCAAGCTCCGTTTTCGTCGATTGTGGATTCCAGAAAGGCAAGGCCGCGGCGAATGCTTTCCCGACATGCCCTTAGAAGTGTCCTGGAAGTGGTGATGTTCCTGCGGTTTCCTGCCTGTCCGGGAGGGCGAAGGGGTGGTGCAGGGTCGTGGAGTGTCTTGCGAAGAAACTCCAGGGATGTTGCGCCGGTTCTTGCCGACTCCCGTTCTGCCTTGCTGAGTTTGCTGCGCGGTGGAAGTACGACATGCGTGGTCGCATAGGTGTCTTCGTGCACATGAATCTCATGATCTTCCGATAGCGTCACACCGAATTCCTTTTCGATTGTTTCCCTGGGCTTCGCAACAAGACAAGCGCGAAAGCTGCTGTCTTCTCCTGCTCTCGACAAAAGATCGTCCGTTACGTCAATGGGCTTTTTCATTGATGCCTCCCATTTTCGTGGACGCTGACCGAGTGCGGGTTAATATCCGGTATGTTTCATTGAAGCAAAACAAGAACTGCATAGGGATAATAATGTTTTTTATCAAATTCTTATAACGCAAAATGACAAGACAGCTGGAACATTAATTATATCACGAGGTTGTTGGAAAACGCCATGGTGAACAGTTTGTTCAACAGTGTGTAGGGCCTTTACAGAAGAACAGAACCGCTTCCTGAAACTGTCTGTTGTTGATAAGCGCACGAATACTTCTGGCTGGAGTGACGACATTAAATCAGCCATTGGTCAATCGTTACAGCGATGACTGGATGAGGCTCATGCCCGATTTCCGCCGGGAACGAATGACCGTGTCTGGCTGAAACGTTATTAAGGGATGCATGCATGGGGGGGCGAGATAGACGGCATCCTGCAGGGTTATCGGCCATGGACCGATAACAGTGCCTTCGCCCTCCCTGTATGTCAGGATCAGACAATCTGTCTCTTGACTAATTCCCTGAATACTCCATCGGTCTCCATGAGTTCGGCGAAAGAGCCGATTTGCCTGACTTTCCCGGATTGCAGCACATAGATTCGATCAGCCTGTTCCAGCGTAGAAAGTCGGTGAGCAATAACTATACGGGTGGATGTCAGGGAGGTGAGATTCCGCATTACCTTGGCCTGATTTTCATTATCCAGCCAGTTGGTTGCTTCGTCCAGCAGCATGATTCGTGGTTTGCCAACCACTGACCGCGCGATGGTGACGCGCTGACTTTCTCCACCAGACAGGACAGAACTGCTGGCACCAACCATGGTCATCATGCCCATGGGAAAGCGCTTGATTTCCTCTTCCAATTCGGCGATTCGTGATGCCTCCCAGGCTTCTTCGCTCGATACGTCGTCATCGTGGCTGACCAGGTTGTCCCAGATATCCATGGGATGGAGTCGAACGGATTGCGGTACCGTGCCGATTTTCCGGCGAACCTGTTTCAGGTTCAGGTGCTTCAGGTCTCGCCCATCATAATACACAGCACCGGCAGTTGGCCTGTCGACTCCTAGTGCGAGCTGGAACAAGGTGCTCTTGCCGGCACCTGACTCTCCTGCAATGGCGATGAATTCCCCGGGCCGGGCGTGAATCGTGACATCGTCCAGAATCAACGGGCCATCGGGATCATAGCGGAAGGAAACACGATCGAATAGAATTTCTCCACCCAGATATTCAACCAGTTCACCCTCCGTGTCGGTCTCGGGTTCCACTGTGAGCAGTGGACGTATCTGATTGAACGCAGGCAGCATGGCGGCAATGATCCCAATGGACTCGCCGAGTCGCGCGATCGCGGATTGGAAAACGATGAAAACCGTGTAAACAACGAGAAAGTCTCCAATCGGCATGCTTCGCCCGTCCATCGTTACCACCGAGAACAGCAGCACTCCCCCCGCAAGAAAGGGGAGCGCGGCGGCAAACGCTCGCGAATGCCCATCAAGAACGACCAGTTCGTGTTCCGAGCGTTTCTGCTTGCGATAATCTTCTGCCCAGATTGCGTAAGCCGAGTCTTCTGCGTTTTCCACACGCAACTTGGTGATGCCGCCCACAATCTGGAACAGTCTGCCGGCTACCCGGCGCGCTGCCTTGGACATCTGCGCATAAGGTGAGATCTGATACAGCCCAAGAACGATGGTGATCAGTAGCGAAGTCAGGCTGAAGACAAGCGCAATGGTGCCGAGGGTGGTGTCGTAGAAGAAGATTACCCCAAAGACCGGAAGCAGGAAAATGATCGACAGCAGGCTGTCGGCCACGAGACCTTGCAAGCCATCCCGAAGATTCTGAAATGCCATGCCCGACATGGCTAGGTCGCCAGTCGGGTAACGGTGAAGAATGTGCGGGGGAAGATGCATGAGGCGATCCCAGAAAGCGGCTTCGACCCGAGATGCTGTACGCCCCTCAAGCCTCATCATCGTGCTGTACTGCATGAGGTGCAGCAATGCACCAAGCAACCCAAAACCCGCCAGCATCAGGGCAACGGTATAAAGCCCTGCGACGTTTCCGCCGGTTACTGCTTCGTTTGCAACGAATCCGAGGGCGACGCCCGGAAGCAGCTGGATCAGGCCGCGAGGGAGTCCGGCAAACACCAGCCGAATCAGGTCCGCAGATGATCCATGCAGTGCAATTTCCAGCAGATCAGACGATTTCACCTCTCCCGCCGGCAATGGTCGATAGAACATCCATGCCTCCTCCTTCAGTGAATCGGCGCGGTTTTTCGTAACCATGACGCGGCGTTTGCCGACCGGGTCGACCTCCCGATAGAATCCGAACATTCCCGGTAGTAGTGCCACTGGCTGATCGTCTTCAGAGCGGAAGGCAAGCATCGCATTGCTGTCGCTTCGCCACCACTTCCTCTCGTCCCTGAACCGCACACGCCGGGCGCGTATGCCTGACGCATCAAGAATGTCGACAAGACTGATCGGCGCGTCGGAAGATCCGGAGCGTACCGGGGTCTTGAATTCAATTCCTTCATGGCGACCGATGATTCGCAATGCATCGATTAGTGTCGTATCCTCGACAGTGGTATCTTGGTCAATCTGCTGATCATAGATGTTGAACAGTCGTTGCCGTGCGGATTTTTTGGCCATGCGACGACTGGTCGTTCTTGCGCGCTCGAGATTTACGTCATCTGCAACAGCCAGCCGGCGATTGAGGCGTTCCATTGTGAAAGCAATTGCGTGAAAAGATGCAAGCACAGGCAGCAGCAATCCCTGCTGTGCCAGTGTCTGAGTTGATTTGCCGGTTAGTGTCACATCATCAAACAGGGTGAGCCAGCTAGTTCGTGTCAGGGGTATCATGCTTTCAGGTCCGACTGCTTCGTCAAGCCCAATCTGATCGACAATGTCCATGAAGAGGATGTTGTCGGCTGGCGGCTTGGACACCCATACGACATCGCGCTGCACGGATAGCGTACAAGGAGCTGGAATATGCAGGGATCCCGGTTCTGCAAGCACAGTTGGACGAGGAAGATGGCCTGTAAACCGAGAAAGCGTATCGGTAATAGCCGTTAGCCAGGTATCGATCTGATTTGCCAGTTCAGCCGGGTCGACTTCAGACAGCAGGGATGCCGGCAGGCGTTGCAGAAGCGTGCCGGTCAAGCCCTTGGCCACCAGGCTGAGCGTGGAGTCTTCTTGTGTATCTCGCTCATCCGGGTTTACACCTGGGAGCAACCATCCCGATTCTCGGTACAGCAGGTGCTGTGGCGATGCTAATTCCACTCCATCCCTGAATTCAACCAGAAACAGATTGACAGCACCCCGTTCAATGAACCATACACTGTCCGGGTCGTCGAGCTTCACCGGCAGGTTGCCGGCACAGGGAACAGGCGAACCGGATCGAATGACAAGCTCGGCGATTGAGGAAAACTCCGATCTCATGTTCCGTGTCAGTTCAATTTGACCAGTTTGTAATACACGCCATCCTGATCTGCAATCAACTCATCATGCGTGCCTCGCTGCACTGTAACCCCGTTGTCCAGTACAATGATTTCATCACAATCCCGCACGGTGCTCAGTCGATGCGCCACGATAATGCAGGTGAGACCTCGTCGGCGCAGGGCATTATCGATGTATTCCTCTGTCACAGCATCCAGGGCACTGGTAGCCTCGTCCAGAATGAGTATTGTCGGATTGCCTGCCAAGGCACGGGCGATTTCCAGACGTTGTCGCTGCCCTCCGCTGAAATTCACCCCTCCTTCCTCGACAAGTGCCGAATACCCGTGCGCTCTAAGCAGGATTTCATCGTGTATCCGCGCATCCCGCGTCGCGCCAAAGATGACCTTGTCCGGAATGTCCGGATTCCACAACGTGATGTTGTCACGCAGGGATCCGGAAAAGAGTACAGCCTCCTGATTCACCATGGAAATCGACTGTCGGAGCACCTCTTCCGGAATCACATCCCGAGGATGACCGTCAAACAGGATTTCACCCGCCCAAGGCTGGTAGATACCAGAAACCAGGCGCGCCAGGGTCGACTTGCCGGAACCGCTCGAACCGACAACGGCAACACGTTGCCCCGGTTTGATGACAAGGTTGAAATTCTTTATCAGGGCTGGTCGGTTCTTGCTGAAACCGAAGGTGATGTTTCGCAGTTCAAGCTGGCCTGCAAGTTGTAACCGACCGTTGAACGTCTGGATTGACTTCGATACCTGGGTCCGGCGGCTGAAAACGGGGTCTTCGGCAGTGCTGGAGATATCCTCCAGGCGCTGCAAGTCAGTTTCAAGCATCTTGCGTTTGTCGGCAAACTCCAGGAAGCGCCCGATGGGTGCCAGAAACATTTCCGCCAGAATATAAAATCCAACCAGCGTTCCCAAGGTAATTTCTCCGGACATGACCAGCCATCCCCCGATACCACAGACCGTTGCACTACGAAGCATGGCAATCAGCCCCGGAAGCACCGCATTAACGGAACTCAGTTCGGAATGAAGCTGGCGTGCCTGCAGTTCGCGCGCCTGATGTCCGCTCCAGCGCTCGAAAAAACGGTCATCGGATCCGGTTATGCGCAGGTTGTCGGCATGATTCAGCATCTGCATGCCAACACCAATAAGCAATCCCTGTTCGCGCCTCATGGCATGGCTTCGGACAGCCCGGAATGTGTTGAGAAGGCGAGCCAGAATCCCGTGGAGCATGGCTAGTGAAAGCACAACCAGCGTGAGCAGAATATTGTAGGAAAACATCACGATGAGCAATATCATGCTCAATGCCATCTCGATGATGAGCAAAAGAAACTGGTCCGTCAGGTTTTTTGCAATCCTGTCGATGGACGAAACCCGATCGGCCAAGTCGCCCGCGAGTCTGTGCTCAAAAAATTCTATCGGCAGTCGCAGTAGCCGCGACAACCCCTCACTGTAGCCGATCACCGAGATCCGGATGGCGAGTCGCTTCAGGAATCGGTGCTTGAGCAGGGTCAGGATGTAAACCAGGCAGCCGGCGCCGAGCATGGCGGCCACAAGCCCGCCCCAGGGTCCGTGGTTTTCCAGAACGTTGTCCACGAATACACCGAGGGATGTGGGGACAATGAGCGCCAGTAACGTCAACATGAGTCCGCAGGCAACTATCCCTGCAATCACGCTCCATGATCCGGCAAGCAGGGTATTCAGTTGTCTGAACAGGCTGGGTTTCTCCCCGCCGGTCTTGAAATCGGTGCCGCGCTGGAATCGCAACGCAATCCCGCTGTAACTCTTGCTGAATTCTTCAGCGGAAAGCGTGCGTCGTCCCGTAGACGGATCATTGAGATGATAATTCCGACTATCGAATCCTTCGAGGACAAGGAAATGACTGAATTGCCAGAACAGAACCAGGGGCAACCGCAGCTTTTTCAACTGGTCGACGCGTGCGCTGATTCCATTGCATTCGAGACCATAGTGCCTGGAAGCGCGCAGGATACTCGCAGCACTGCTGCCATCCCGTCTCACTTCGCATTTTTCCCGCAATTCGGTAAGCGGTACCCGCCGCCCAAAGTAGGCCAGTATGATACCCAGGCATGCCGCACCGCATTCTGAAGCATGCATTTGCAGAAGAATTGGGGTTTTTACTCTTTGTTTGATGGAGTTCAAGGTGGTTTTGTCTGCCCCCCTCCGTGGAAGCGAGTGGCGGCATCTTATGGTGGGCCCATTCGTAACAATGTAACCAGAGGCTGACTGTCCAGTTCAATGACAATCCGGGGTTTCCTGGTTGAAATGGAGGAAATATCCAGGCTTTCGGAAAGTGCCAGATCAATGCGCTGCATGGATACCGGCGCCTCGGACTCAAGCACTGTCAGTTCCTTGGAGAGGGGTACAGCCGAAATTGCCGTGATCTCTCCGTCAAGCGTGGTTGCCTCTTCACCTGACAGGTCCAGTTCCATCAACGCCGGCATTCCAGCCCTGATACGCGATGCGGTGTTGCGCTTGATCCAGACGATTACCGATACAGACCGGTCATCCGCAAGAGAGTTTCCGTCAGGCTCAACCAGTGCTCCGTCTAGCGTAAGGCTCCGGGTTACGTCGCCAAAGAATATCCATGTTGCGAAGATGAACAGCAATACGGCGATGACTACGATGAGCAGTCGCTCTCGTGGCGTGGAAATTGTCAGCAGACGATCAAGTTGTTCACGTTCTCGTTTTGATTCGACAACAGTATTGTGAAACGAGTCAAACAGATTATTGAACACGGCTGTGAGAGTCCTCTTTTGTAATATTCAGGCAGGAACCATGGAGTTAGCTTCATCTTGCCCGCAGACTTGATTATTATACCTAATATCGTCCATGAAAGAATTGACCAGACGTATATCCATGAGAATGCTGGTTTCAGTTCTGTTGCTGCGACTTGCATCCCCTCCCGGAACGTCTGACTGGATGATTCGAAATCAGCGTCTGATCCTGCGTGCCGAAAGACTGCCGATCGGGCATTTCATGACTGTATCCCGGATTCTCCACGCAATCCTTGATGATTGTCACGGATCATCGCATGGACCGGTTTCTTGTGCGGGGAAGGGGTGGAACCATGGGAGAACCCTGCTGTCAGGGAGGTGTCTGCTACAGCGGCGATGGCTGAACATTGCATGAGTATCGAGCAGTCGTTGGCACATCGATTAATCCGCCACATCACTTCGTATCGACAGCCTCAAGCAGCGCCTCCAGAAGCTGGTCTTCCAAACCACTCTTCCGGTATTCACCTGCAACATCTTCCGCCCGTGCTATAGCAGTCATGGTCTTGTGCACTGAATAGGCACGGTGTTCGCCTGTTTCGCCCGAACATGAGCGAACCGTTCAATTGTCATCACGATGCAAGACTTTCCGGAGAAGTCACAATTTGAAGTAATCGACATATTCGACTTTCGCGACCAACTGATCGCCGAATACGAGCAGTTTTCCCGGAGTTTCACTCGTATCAGGTCGGAAGGAGCTATAACCGAAAGTGGTGTATGGCCGCATCGACTCAGGCGGCCCGGGATTGATTATCAGTATCGTGATTCTGCTCTATTCCGTTTTCAAATGGAACTCCCCGAATAACCTTGGCGAGGTAATCGAAGCCCCGCAATCGCTGCCAGTTTCTTTCGGCACACTGTGC
>JAJDVC010000086.1 GCA_022826305.1 Gammaproteobacteria bacterium
GTCGCCGTCGACATCTTCCGTATCGACTCCTCGTATCCACCGGATCAGGTCCTCGAAATCGCTGTCCGGGTATGATCGCGGCAGTCCGAAGTGCCTGCGCCAGACTGGATGACTGGGGTTGCCCTGCTGGGCAACGCTCAAGGCGGCATTCGATTCATTCAGAATGACCAGTGACTTTGGAGAGAGCGGGTCGAAGGACGAGAGGGGGTAGTCCTGAACGTAGGTGAAGACCTTGTCAATCCGGCTGTCGGGAAGCAGGGTCCGGGAGCCTGCATCCCAATCGAACAGTCTGTGCGCAAGCCCGCCCTTGGTCGCCTCATTGCCATCTGCTCCGAATCCGCTCAGTCTCCACCATGATGTGGCCGTGTCCCGAAACTGACCGGTGTTGGGGTTTACAGCGGCGTTGCCATGCACGTCCAGTACCTGGAATTCCCCCTCGTCTTGCTCTGTTATCCCGTCGTGGTTTGTGTCAAGGTTCACGAATTCGATCTGGTAGCGCTTGATGTTCCCAGGCCAGTGATCCGAGACTCCCGGCTCGAAAAGGGCATAGTAGAGTTCGTTGTTGTGGACGAGGCGGTTCAGCGCATTGACGGAAATGGCCGGAGAGGTAAATGACGTGTTTTGCTTGAGGATGCGCGAGATGATCTGCTGAAAGGAGCTTGCCAGTCCGGCGGAGGCACTGCTTCCTGCTTCATGGAACTCGCCGCCGCCATGTTTCGTTGTATCGTCAAGCAACTGGCGTATGTTCCGTATGTTAGGTTCTGCGCTTATCCCAAATCCCACTGCATATGTTGCTACGGTATGTTCCCTTGAACTGGAGGGTGTGATGTCGACCTTGTTCATGTACTCGGCAAGATCGTCCAGGCAAGTGTCGGGGTTGGGAGGAAGAGAATACCAATTGCTATGAGAGCAGCTATCCGATGCGCCTACCCGAGGGGACAACCAGGTCCCCGTGTTATTGTTCGCGGCACGAATCAGGTTCTGGATATGTGTGTCAGCCTCGTCGTCAGATGTCGGTGCCCCGTCGGTCAGGATGACCTGATAGTTTGCCGAGCAGTTCATGGAGAGGGGGGAATCGTAACTAGTTGAATTGTTGGTGTCCCGAGATCCGGCAACGCTTGTCAGGGTGCCGGTATCTCCGAATTTCATGGTCTCGCCAGCCCAGTACAGGTAAGCCTCGTACAGGGCCTCCGCCAGCGGCGTACGTCCGGCTGCGGGCAGACTGTCAAATGCAGCTATCAGATCCCTTCTTGCAGCACTGCCCGGCGTATCCAAGGGGGTAATGGGAAAGAGAATGTCTCCACCGCCATCTCCTGCCACTCCCAATCCATAATTACCCTGAGTGTTACTATCAGTTGCCATGAGTCCGGCATTGATGGGCGGAATGCTCCGGATCAGCGATTTCAGGATATCCTTGACAATCTGGATACGACTCTTGACGGTGCCGGGTGGATTCCGGTTGACGACGTAGTCGTGATAATTCAGGTAATTGCCGGTATAGAAAGTGACCTGCTCCGATAACGAGTCCTGGCCCCAGGGAAAGTTGGGGTCTGCAGTTGTATCGTAAGGGGGGGATTGTATGGAAACATGAGGCGGTGTGCCGTCACTCGGTGATCCCGGGCCATGCACGGCAAGACCGGGAGTGATGCCCTGATCGGTTCGGCATTCGATATGGTCATAGTCGACGCCGACGAAACGACCATGATCGACAGGCATCCAGTCACTACCATATGTATTGGCGGGATCGTATCCCGTCCATTCATCGTGGAAGAATCCCGAGCTGTCGGGATCGGAATTCGTTCCGGGGCTGGAATCCGGATTATCCATGTCCATTGCGGTCCAGGCGGCCTTACAACTGAATACCCCCGAATCCTTGTCGATGTGCTGAATCGTCGCCTTCATCGGGTCCGAATCGGAAAATGGCGGGAACGGGGTGCCGCAGTGCGGCATCCTGGACTGGAAAACACCCTTGTAGTAAAGACGATCGTTTTCGCATGCATGCGTGTTTCCAAGGTTCAACAGCTCGGCCCTGTAGTCGTGCTTGGGATCGTAGGGCAGGGTAGAAACGTCTCCTGTCATGGAACCGGATGTGTCAATGATGAAGAGCACGTTGGGCAACCCCTGGATGATGGATGGGTTGACATAGATTTCCGTATCATCGGCGACAGCGGTCATGGTCCAGCCCACGCACCCGCACAGCATGACATGTCTCAGGCGCCTGGCGAGGGTCACGAACAAGTCGGCCATGGAAAGGTCCTACTGGCGGGAGATGATGGAAAGAACCACCAGGCGCATGGTATCCGGGTCATACGACAGATCCCGGTACCACCCTCCACTGATTGTCGCGGCCCGGGACAGGGCAATGGGCTCGTGGTCAAGCAGGATCCTGCTTCGTGCGTCCACTGTCAGCAATACTGTCGGAACATCCGGACAGTCCATGCATCTGGCTTCGACAAGTCCTGCAGTATCCGATGTCAGGGTTATCGATGTCCAGGCGCCTTCGATGCTCCTCGTTCCAGTATCCCTGACAAGGGCCTGGGACCAGCAGGGCAGGGCGACGACCAGGGAAAGGAGCAGGCCGGACACTGCTACAGGCATCCTTCCCCGGGGCTTGCGGGGCTGGGCTGCAGCAGGAAAAGCCGTGATCATACCTACTCCGGTTCATAACCATGGGGTTCACTGGACCCGCGGTCCTACAAGTGATATCCCCTGTACATGTGTCACACGTGAGTTATTGTACCGGACAGTGGACCTGATTTCAAAGACATGCAGGGCCGTTGTGCCGATGGACTGGACCTGTTGCAGCATCTGCCCCTGCAGGGCGCCTTCTCCAAGATACTCGATTTCGGTCCTGACGTTGACATTGCCGGTCAGCAGACTGTAATTGGCAGGGAGAAGAGAAGAAAGGTCCGGGTTGGCGGGATCAAGGACCGAGGTAGTGTTCTGTCCAGCTTCATGGACAGCACGGGCCAGTTCGGTTTCCGCCAGCTGGAATGCCTGGTTGCGATCCTGCATGTTGGTTGTCATTCTCTGCTCGGTCGTCGTGTTCTGCATGGCGGCAATGCCGATTGTCGAAAGGATGACCAGGAATATGACCGCCGTGATCAATGCAAAGCCGTGTTGTTCAGAGGGCATTGCGGATTTTCACCGTGGTGGTGTACAGGCGCCGGCGGAACCGTGAATTGGCGCCAACGGTGTAATGATGGTCCAGCACATCCACAGCATTCCGGTTGAAATCGGCTGGCGAGGAACCGAGTTCCTGTTCGCTGCGGACGAGAAGACCGATCCTGACCGACAGGACGTCAGGCCAGCTCACCACATCATCGGCCTGCCGATAGACATCCGCCATGTTATCCCCGGTTTCGTCCTCACCATAGAGCAGCTGCATGTTTTCAACGCCGCGGACAAGAGGTACGGAATCACTGTCATCGTAGCTTGGCGACCAGAACAGGGTTGGTGTCCCATCCGTATTATTGGCAACATGATACCTTGCGGTCAAGTGCCGCATGACCCAGTCGCCGGGGTTGTAGGTGTTCCCCAGCAGTTCCGTCCTGTTGTCAGGGATTTCATGAAAGATTTCCTTGGTTGCCGCGAGCTTCCTGCTGACCTGGAAAAGGTCTGCGCTCCTGCAACTCGAGAGGTAAAGCAGGTCTTTATCCTTAATGCCGGCAAGGTCGGGTACGGCAAAGGAGGTTTCCGCCCCGGATGCCTCGTCACTCAGTTGAAGCATGCGCTGAGCGTAGGTCACGACAAGGGCATCGCTTTCGAGATCCGGGCCCGGGGGCTGGTTCGGCAGCGGCGGATCACGATCCCAATCGGGGTACCACCTGATTCCGCTGCCTGTCGTCGAATGCTCGAACCCCCTGATGGTCAGGGGTTCGGCCTGGGCGAGGTGACTGGTAAACGTGGCGCCCTTGTTGGAGCAACCGGCAAAACCCGCATTCCGGATATCCCGCACCATGATGGCAAGCCCGGACCTGCCTCGTTCCTGAATGTCCTGCAAGCCGGATTGTATGCGGGTGGTTTTCTGTGCATTGGACAGGACAGCTACAAGGCTGACCAGGATGATCAGGCTGACTGTCAGGGCAACCATCAGTTCGATGAGGGAAAGGCCCTGCTGGCGGACTGGAGCGGGCGAAGGGCAGTACGGTTTCATCACTGGCCTGGCTGGACGTCGAACGTCCAGGTCTGTGAAGTGAGGCACAACCCGGGATCGGGATAGGCCGGGGACCACCATGTGGGTGCGGGGAGCGAGGTGAGAGGGGTGGGCGGGGTGGACCAGACACGATTCGGTCCCGTGCAATCCGCCTGGAAGATCCGGTTTGCCTGGTCGCCGCCAACGGCCAGTTGCCTGTCGCTCCAGAAAACCGTTACACGGTAGTGGTCGTCTCCCGAATTGCTATCCAGATCGACGGTCACGATCTGCATGTTGCCGAAGGGGACATGTGTTATCAGGTCCCGCATGAAACAGATGGTCTGTCCCCTGGGGGTAGTCGGATCCGCAGGGCAGACAGTTCCGCGCGGCAGGATGCTCCCGATTTCGGTGTTGTCCAGCGTGTCGGTATAGCTCGTCGTGTCCGGATTGGCTAGTCCTGCCGGTGTTCTTACCGAAACCCCGTTCGAGCGCATCCGCTCTATCATTTCCCCCACGATGAGATTGACATGGGTGCGGGTGTCCGACTGCTGTCCGTACTGCATGGAAAGGGTCTGGAGGTAGGCCGCTCCAAGCAGTCCGACGGCAAGCAGGAGATAGGCAACCATGACCTCGATCAGGGTAAAGCCGTCCGGTGACTTCTTCGTGATTGCCGGGCCGCTTTCAGCCATTTTGCTGCGGATGCTCCATCAGGGATTCCTGCTTGAGATGACATGCCCCGTGCGGCTGATGGTAACGTCGCCCGTTGCCGATCCGTATGACAGGGCAAACTCGACCGGCTTGTCGATGAAGCCCGTCGGGTTGAATGTGAGGGCTGTCTGGGAGTTCTGGTCTGGCTGTATGTCGGAATCGACAGGCGGGAAGATTCTCAGAAGCGGTTCGGGTGAGTCGACGGTTCCGTCACCGTCCAGATCGCATACGGACGTGGTCTGCTCCCTCTTGCCGGGAGTGCCGTCGCAGTTCATGAAGACCATCAATCCATCACCCCAGTTCGATTGATTCGTGTTGCAAGTAGCGTCGGTGTCCCCGGTGCTAGGGTCCTGTGCACAGATCGTGACCTGGCTGCCGCGGTATATCGCTTCATTGCGCGCCAGGCCGATGGCCTTCTCCAGTGTTTCGCTGGAGCGATTGTAGCTGGCGGTAACTGCCATTTCCCGGTATGCAGGCACCGCAAGGCCCGTCATGATTGCGACCAGGGTCAGGACGATCATCAGTTCCATGAGGGTCAGTCCCCGTTCTGCATGAGGATGAACAGTTCTGCTTGCCGAAAAAGCGAACATTGTGTCTGACGACAGTAATTCCTTCATCTTGATCCTGAAATTATACCACCAGTCATTATATGGCCGAAGCGCCCCTTCCCCCGAAAGGCGTTTCACGGCCTCCTGACCTGTCAGGGCCAGCATCGGAAAGGCCCTTTGTCACCCGCTTTCCACTTCGGGTCATGGGTTGTCGCTCGCGAGGGTGGATCAGGCGTTGAGCAGGAGCGCGGACGGGTCTGTCGAGCACCGTAAACGGTATGGTCCGGGGCACCGAGGATGTCATGTCGGCCGAAGGCAACATCCGGTCCACTGACATGGCAAGGCGGGTCGGAATCCCGCAGCATCCGGGAATCCTGTTCCGCCTCGCGGTACAGCGTCTGGCACCCTGATGCCCGATCACGCAACGACGTGAGGACTGCTCCTGCCCGGACCTCCGGCAACCGACGCCATGGGCGGTCCGGAGGCCGGTTGCCGGCCCTCTGAAGCGGCTTTCACCGCAGGAAATATCGGGCAAAGCTGCTGCCTGTCGCCGATACCGACCTCACCGTCTCCTGATATCGTGAATCTCACCAGCTGCTCGGTGCTCATGCAATGTTCGGGATAAGGTTTCATAGGTGTCCAGCTCTTGAAATGGTGATATAGTTCTGTGTTGATTGTCGTAAGCGTCAAGTTGAACTTGCATTTGATCCCCAAATGTTTCGGTAACAGGTGTTTGCGGCTGAATTTGTCGGCTACATGAAAGATGTGTTTGGTATTTGCCCGCCTGAATGTTTCGAGCTATAACCGAATCTGGTGTATGGTCGCCTGAGTCTCTGTAGTCATACACCACTTTCCGTTATAGCTCGATGTCGAGACAACTTAAAATCGATGATGCAACTGGTGCATTCGAGCTTCTTCTGGAACAACTGGAGGAGGTGAAAGCCCAAGCCAAGGATCACATGGTCAGTGCAGTACACATGGATGATTACGATGAACTGAATGGGTGGACCAAAAAGAGAAAAGGAGTCGACAAGATCATTAGAGAGATAAAGGCGCTTCTGGATCAAATGAAGAGCATGTTCGACCTGCCATCAGATCCAGAACCATGTCCTCCGCTCCCATCCAAAGAAATCAGATTAGTACTGCAGAATAAGAATTGTGACGCACGAGCCACTTATTATGATCGTAAATACGTGACCGTTCGAAAAGGCTCCTCCCTGGCGAAAGAAGAATGCAAGTCGTTAAGCCCCAAATTACGGGGTCTAAGAAAAAAACTGATGCGAAGTGGGCAGTTGAGGCCCGACAGTTCAGGCCTGATGCTGACCCTTAATGAGGACTACCGCTTCAATAGTCTGTCAGCCGCAGCATGTTTTGTGGTTGGCTATTCGACAACCGGGAAAAATGCCTGGATCGAAGATTCCCACTTTCATCCTGACCCCGGGAGATGCTGACAGAAGCGGTTGTCAAACGCAAGGGGTCGGACGGAACCGCTCCCGCCTGCCGCAGGAATACCGCCTGCCAGCGATGCTCCTGCATTCAGGGGTGGGGGCGTAAACCCGGTTCTCTCTGTCAAGGAAACCCCAATGATGCGCGGATATCCTTTCCCGGCTTCTGCCGAAGCCATTGCGAAGACTTGTGATTCGTCCTCTGGTTCGTATGACGATTTTCCGGGATCGGAACGATGAGCGTGCCGCAACATGGCCTGAACTGTAGAACGCACACATTCCCGACCACGTGCAACCACTGTGGTGATGCTGTTTTCTTCTTTTCCTGTACATGTGGATCGCGGGTATTCCTTGACGATCTGGGCTGGCCATGGCCCGAGCACGACTGTGCATTCAGCAAGTCAGATCGGCAGTGGGCGCAAGGAAGGCGTAGGACGAAGCTTCCGGGCGGCGGAGTATGCGTCGAGATATCCGATGGAGTGACCGCGACTCGCCCTGGAGAACGCCGTGGCGGTTCGTGGAATCTCGACCCGGAGGTGGCCGAGGTGGTGAAGCGGGAGGTCCGGTTGCGCGAATCCCATCCGATCGAGAGAGTACCGCCCGGTGCAGACTGGACGGTGGAGGTGGTTGGAGTCGTGCGTGAACTGAACCATCCGGTTGACGTGTACCAGTATCTGAAGCTGCCCCGGACTGCGATGAGCAAGAGCCTGCTCGGAGACCTGGGATCTGGCGAGTGGGGCCGGGTGACCATTCATGAACTCGGATCGGTGATCTACAGCTATACTGCATGGGTTCCGATGTTGCCACAGCGGCCAAGGATAGGAGGAACGGTTTCGGCAAGGCTTCGGAGGTTCGATGCCCTCGGAGGGATTCGTGAGTGGATATGCGAGCATTTTCTTGTCGAGTGATGCCCCCTGCTGTCAGTTCCCTTCCTTCCGCGACCATTGTCCGAACTCCTCGACCAGTGGCGCGGTGCATTCCTGGCGCACGGCGAGCCGGGCATCATGGGGCTTGCCCCGAAGCTCCTTGTCGAGCGCGTACAGCCAGGTGATGCGGCGTAGCCCTTCCTCCCTGATACCCGATCACGCCACGGCGTGAGGACTGCTCCTGACTGGACCTGCGGCAACGACCGCAAGCGACAGCCTGGCGGCCTGCTGCCTGCCCTCTGAAGCGGCTTTCACCGCAAGGAATACCGGGCAAACCCGCTGCGTATCGTCGATACCGACCTCACTGTCTCCTGATATCGTGAATCTCACCAGTTCCTCGATGCTCGTGCAATGTTCGGGCTAGTTTGAGCAGTTCATTATGGCAAGATGCAATTAGGGCCTGTTAACGCAAACGCAGGAATTCGATGATGAGTCCGAAGGTGACGAAACCGAGGAACATGACATCGAGCTTGTCGAAGCGAGAGAAGATCCTGCGAAAGCCCTTGAGCCGACGAAACAGGCGCTCGATCTCG
>JAJDVC010000115.1 GCA_022826305.1 Gammaproteobacteria bacterium
CGAGATCGAGCGCCTGTTTCGTCGGCTCAAGGGCTTTCGCAGGATCTTCTCTCGCTTCGACAAGCTCGATGTCATGTTCCTCGGTTTCGTCACCTTCGGACTCATCATCGAATTCCTGCGTTTGCGTTAACAGGCCCTAATGCGAAAGACAAGACGATCAACACAGCAAGAGCTACAAGAGCCAAAGGAATACACATGACTATGCAGGGCGGCAAGGAATCCAGAATACGACATGGCAATTGATCCATTAACAACAGGTGCTGTGGCGAGTGTCGCATGGATTGGCAGGAAGGTTTTGGGACCGATCCTTGACACGATCGGTCACGACTTCCAAACACCCTACGAGTCCGGTCGCGACAAACTCATCAATCGGGCTGCCGAAAAGATGTCTGACCTGAACGACGGCAAAAGAGCGAACTTGCGCATGGCCCGGGATATTCTATGGAACGGTGCGTTCTCGGAGAGCGAAGTCTGCGTGGAGTATTACGCAGGGCTTTTGTCGGCCTCGCGTAGCACAGATGGGCTGGACGACGAGGCCGATCCATTTGTCGATGCGGTGAAGTCGCTTGCATCAAGGCAACCCAAACTGCACTATAAAATTTACCGTTCTCTGGAAAGAATATTGCCCCCGTGCCAGGTTGCACTTCACACTGGCACGGGGGGATTGTGAACGTAAGTATGTAATTCCTTTTTCATTCTGGTCTTGCCAGATCCCGACCTTGGAATCTTTTCAAGTTTCCACCCTTCTGATAAGGTCCGCCTCGTATCCCACCTCCTGTGATCCGGATGAGCCAGAGCAACAGAATCGATAACGCATTTACCGTGGAGTCGACCCGGGACAATACCCCGGAGCCGAATTATTCCGGAGCGCTCAGTTTTGCACGGCGCATGTATACCAAGCAGTTGTCCGATGCGGAAGTGGCCGTGACCGGCATCCCTTTCGATACGGCAACGACAAACCGGCCGGGGACGCGGTTTGGACCGAGGGGCATTCGTGCGGCGTCGACGGAAGTGGCATGGCAGCGTAACTGGCCATGGGAATTCGATGTGTGGTCCCGGCTGAAGGTCGTGGATTACGGGGACTGCTTTTTCGATCCGGGTCGGCCGGAGAGGGTTCCCGGGGCCATCCAGTCGCATATCGAACGCATACTGGCTGCCGATACCGCAGTGCTCTCCCTCGGTGGAGATCATTTCCTGTCCCTGCCCGTGTTGCGTGCACATGTGAAGAAATACGGGCCGGTGTCGCTTTTGCACTTTGACGCCCATACAGACACCTGGGAGGACGAGAAGGGTCGCATTGATCACGGCACCATGTTCTTCCATGCGGTACGGGAGGGGCTGGTCAATCCTTCCGAGTCCGTCCAGATCGGGATACGTACGACCAATGACTCGACGATGGGATTCAATATCTTCCATGCGGACTGGATACACCAGCATGGCGTGGATGCACTGCTTGAGGCCACCCGGAAAATCCTCGGTGACAACAAGGTGTACCTGACGTTCGATATCGACTGCGTGGACCCGGCATATGCACCGGGTACCGGAACCCCGGTGTGCGGCGGGCTGAGTTCTGCCCAGGCATTGCGAATCCTGCGTGGACTGCGCGGCGTCAATCTGGTCGGCATGGATCTTGTCGAGGTTTCTCCGCCTTACGATCATGCCGAGATCACCAGCCTGCTCGGCGCCTTCATCGCCTACGACATGCTGGCCCTCTACACGGCCAGACACAAGCTCGGGGAGACCTTCTAGCCCCTGTCTGACGATTCGGTCATGTGATGCCGGATCCGGTTTCTTGAGTGCGTGATCACGACATCCTGTTCCCGGGGCAGCTGCTCCAGTACGGTTTGCGCATGCTGTCGGCTACTGCAGGGGAGAAACACCGATGATCCGCTACCGTTCATTTGCGCCGCACCGTGCCGTGACAGGATTTTCAGGGCAGCGTCAACCGGCGCATACAGATTCCTGGATACGGCCTCGAGATGATTGCGGCAACACCCGCGGAGGAAATCCTGATAATCTGTCTTCGGATGGTTCCTGACCAGGTCCGGGTGACTGAACACGATCTGCGTGGAGACATGGCAGGACGGAATCCAGAGGCAGTACCAGTTCTCCGGAGGATCACAGTCCGTCAGGCGGTCTCCAACCCCTTCCGCCCAGCAGGCCCTGCCATGAATGAACACCGGCACGTCCGCCCCCAGCCCGGCGCCGATCCGCATCAGTGACCGTGTATCGAGATTGGTGCCCCACAGTCTGTTCAGGGCGATCAGCGTCGCTGCGGCATTGGAACTTCCGCCGCCCATGCCGCTGCCCGGGGGAATCCTTTTCGTGAGCGTGATTCGCGTCCCCGGAATGCCGTGCAGACCGGCATGCTCGGCCAGCCGCAGTGCGGCGCGAATGGTCAGGTCCGTTTCCGGGAGCGCATGATCGTGCAGATCGATACGGGTTATCCGGTTTCCGCCCGTGCGCATGACTTCCACGGTGTCGCACAGGTCGATGAACTGAAAAATTGTCTGGATGTCGTGGTAGCCGTCCGCGCGCCTGCCGATGACATGCAGGAACAGGTTGATCTTGCCGGGTGATCGAAGGCTGACCCGACGCGGGCTGACTGCATGCTCATTCCGTGCTGACATTCCACCATCTGCTCAGCACAACGGTAATCCGGAGGGTGTCCCCCAGATATCTTTTCTTGTCGTCATGGATGTGCAGGGCTCCCGGTTTGGCGTTCATGATCAGCTTGCGCGGCAGCGCCAGCGCCCCGACGGCCCTGTAGCCCGGTATTTCCAGTGTCCAGATTCCCTGTTCGAGCCGTTTCAGCCGGCCCGAATCGTCAGTTTCGATTTGTCGGGATTCCCTGCTCGGCAATCCCCGTGACCACAGGACCAGTTCGTCGAAGGGTACGTGCCATCCGAGTTTCCGGTGCAGGACCTCGCGAGCGGTGTCTCCGGTTATTACCGCTCCACTGGTATCCCTGAGCACTGCCTGGTCCGGTGTGATGGTGACATGGATACGGCCGCCGCCGAAGGGGCCATGGAGCTCGATTTCCTGGTATTCCCGGGAATAGGCCCACTTCAGGGTTGCCGAACTGCCTTTTTTACCCGTCTTCAGGCCGATCTTTCCCTTCAGGTTCCACTTCCGCATCTGCTGATTGGTCTGTTGCTGCATGCTCCAGAGCGTATCCGTGTCGACCTTGTCGACCGGAGGTTGCGATGTGCAGCCCGCAAGCAGCAGGCACAGCAGTATCCAGCGTGGTGCGGTTGATCTCATTCCGGCTTGCCGGCAAGACAGGGAAGGTTGCAGCCCGGTCGGCGGAGGAATCTCGCCGATTTCAGGATTCCGCTTCATTGACCAGGTTTCCCGACTGCTCGGCATCGAGTCGGTTGATGGTGTTGTTCAGGACCGTATTGTCCCGGCCCTGCTGGATTCCCTGGAACCATATCTCGCGGGCCTCGTTGTATTGCCCGAGCATCCACAGCACTTCTCCAAGATGCGCTGCTATCTCGGCATCCTGTTGCGTTTCCCATGCCTGCTCGAGATACTCGAGCGCCTTGCCCGTGTTGCCGAGCCGATAGTATACCCATCCCAGGCTGTCCAGTATCAGGCCGTTGTCGGGAAGCAGGCGGTTCGCCTCCACGATAAGGGTCATCGCTTCGTCAAGCCGGTCTGTCTTGTCGGCAAGGGTGTAGCCCAGTGCATTGTATGCATGGGCATTGTCGGGTTCGAGTGCAATCAGCGCGCGCATGTCCTGTTCATGTAGCTGCAACAGGTCCATTTCGGCGAATAACAGCCCACGGTTGTACAACAGGTCCGGCTGGTCAGGGAATCGTTCAAGTCCTTCATCAAGCAATGCCCGGGTACGATCCAGCATGCCCTCTTCACGGTACAGTCTTGCCTGTTCCTGGATGATGCCGATCTTGTCTTCTCTGGTTTGTACGCTGATCCGGTCCAGATACCTGATGCCGGACTCGATGCCGTGAAGTTCGTAGTTTATCCGACCCAGGGCAACCTGGGCACCCAGGTAGTGTTCAGGCGTCGAGACACTGCGCAGGTGTCTGATTGCCGTATCGTAATCGTCAGCATCATGGGCGAGCTGCGCCAGGTAGAGACGAGTCTGGTCATTGCCGCTGTTGACCGACAGGGCCTGCTCGAACATGAGACGAGCCTGTTCCGGTTCCTCGAGCTCGACATGCAGCGCACCGAGCACCACCAGGGCGTGCTCGGAACGGGGATCATGTTCGAGCACTTCGGAAAACTGGGTGAGCGAGTCTTCGATCCGGTCGTGATTCAGGAGGATTCCGCCATAGCGGATTCTGAAATCGACCTGTTCCGGGTAAGCGTCGAGATGGTGCGCCGCATACTGCAGTGCTCCGTCCGGATTCCTGCCTTCCAGGAAATCGAGTTTCAGGATGGCGGCTTCCTCCCAGTCCGGCGCCAGTTCAAGCGCACGCTCGATCCACCGGGAATATGCGTTGATGTGCTGTTGCCGGACCGACAGTATGGCAGCGGCCAGGCTGAGTTCGGCAGAGGGGGCGGATTCGACAAGCTTGAGAAATTCGTCCAGAATGCCCCGGTTTTCCTGTCTCAGCAGCAGGTCGACCGACTCGCTCAGTGTATCCAGTCGGCTCTGTGGCCGCTCCCTGATCAGATCCAGGATCCGTGTCAGGGCGGCTTCGCTCTGGCCGGTTCTGAAGAGGCCCTCTGCATGTACGAGATTGGCCCTGAAATTGTCCGGTTCAAGCGCAAGCAGCCTGCGGGATAATTCCACGACCTGCCGGTGCTCCTGTACCGACATTGCCAGTTCTATTCCGCGGGTCAGTAATCTTCGATCCGAAGAGATGGCCGTGGCGCGGATCAGGTAGTCCAGCGCCAGGGCCGGTTGCTCCCGGTCCATGGCCATATCCGATGTCAGGATGTTGTACAGCAGATCCGGGGTCAGTCCGGATTTCGCAGGAGATTCTCCCGCCGTAGCGGAGTCTTCCACGGCTGCTTCCGCCGCTGTTTGTGCAGGATCCGGATCGGACGGAGTGTCTTCCTTTGCAGCGCCGGGATATTGGCAGCCGGAAAGCAGCAGATACGCCATGACGGTTGTCCAGCATCCCCTGACGAGTCGCTTGTCGGTGGGCCGGAACGCAACTACCGGAAAGGTATCAGGCATTTTCATGAGAACTCAAAGTCTACCAATTATTCGGCAGGGGTGCAGGAATTTGACTTCCCTTTTCTGTTGCAGCCGGCTCCGGATCGACTACAGCCGGATCAGCGGCCCGTGATTTGTCCTGTCATGCTATTTTACAGGACTGCTTCCTTTTATAATCGACATTTCATGTGGTCCGGGCGCTGTTCCCGATAGGGGCTTGATGTGTCTGCCATCGTCCTGATACAAGTAATGCATGTTGGTTTTGACCGGAATCGCTGAATGCACCTGTTGACCTTGGGGCTGAATCACCAGACCGCCCCGATCGACATCCGGGAACGGGCGTCGTTCGGCCCGGATTCTGTCCAGCAGGCATTGACTGAACTGGTTCAGTCCGGCGACATTCGCGAAGCCGCGATTCTTTCGACCTGCAACCGGACCGAGGTTTACTGCGGGCAGGAGGCTGTCGGGCAAGATCATCTTGTGGACTGGCTTGCCCGGCATAGCGGACTGGATGCCGAACAGCTTTCCGGAATCGTCTATCGCCATCCCGACGAGGAGGCGGTGCGCCACGCATTCAGGGTCGCATCGGGCCTCGACTCCATGGTGCTTGGCGAGCCCCAGATACTCGGTCAGATGAAGGAAGCCTTTCACACTGCCCTGAGAATCGGCACGACCGGAAAGGTCCTCAACAATCTGTTCCAGCGTGCTTTCAACGTCGCCAAGCAGGTACGTACGGATACTGCGATCGGCAAGAATGCCGTATCGGTTGCCTACATCGGGGTCAACCTGGCGAAGCGGGTCTTTACCCGCCTTTCGGACCAGAATGTCCTGCTGATCGGGGCAGGGGAGACGATTGAGCTGGTTGCCCGGCATCTCAGGCAGAACCGGGTTCGTCGTATCCTGGTCGCCAATCGCTCGATTGAAAGAGCACAGGTACTGGCGGACGAGGTGAACAGCGAGGCGATTACGCTGTCGCAGATTCCGGACAGATTGCCGGAAGTGGATATCGTCGTGACATCGACGTCCAGTCCCTTGCCCATTCTCGGAAAGGGGGTTTTCGAGGCTGCCCTGAAGAAGCGCAAGCATCGCCCCATGTTCGTCCTGGATCTTGCCGTGCCGAGGGATGTGGAACCGGAGGTCAACCAGTTGCGGGATGCTTACCTGTATACCGTCGATGATCTGAAATCGCTGGTCGAGGAGAATCGGGTGTTGCGCCAGCAGGCTGCGGCGGAAGCGCAGAACATCATTGATCTTCAGGTGGTGAAGTTCATGAGATGGATGCGGGCGCTGGATTCCGTTTCCATGATCAGGACATACCGTGAAGGCCTCGATGCGCTGAAACGGCATGAAATGGAGAAGGCCCTGCGGCGGCTTGAGCGAGGGGAGGACCCCGGGACCGTACTCGAGCAGTTCGCCCAGGATCTGGCAAACAAGATTGCGCACCGACCCAGCCAGGTGTTGCGACAGGCGGAAATTGAAGGCCATTCGGAACTGATTGCATCGGCAAGGAAACTGCTTGATCTGTGATGGTGCCTGCATGTAGCGCAACTGTTTCCCGTCCCTGAAATCGGATGCCGTAGTAGGATATAATCGCGGAGCCGGATTCCGGGCTGACATGCCAGCCTGGTTTTGCCGGTTGCCTTTCGGTGTTTCACCGGTGGTTCTGCATGGGCTGTTTCGGAATCACCGCGACAGTCGGCCATCTGGCGCAAGGCCTGTTATCCATGAATCCTGTTACCCAGAAAAAGCTCGACCGGATTGTTGACCGGCACGAGGAAGTCAATGCGCTGCTGTCCGATCCCGGCGCGGCTGCGGACACGGACGCCTTTCGGAAGCTTTCCATGGAGTTTGCCGAACTTGAGCCCGTGGTCGAGGCGTTCAGGGAGTACCGACGGCTGCAGGATGAAATGGAACAGACCCGGATGATGCTGGAGGATCCGGACAGCGCGATCCGGAATCTGGCGCGCGAGGAACTTCCTGAGATATCCCGCCGTTTCGAGCTTTGCGCCCAGGCCTTGCAGACCCTGTTGCTGCCGACCGATCCGAATGATTCGAAAAACGTGTTTCTGGAAATCCGGGCCGGGACAGGCGGTAATGAGGCCGCACTGTTTTCAGGGGATCTGTTCCGGATGTATCAGGCCCATGCAGACAGCCGAAGATGGACAGTCGAGGTGGTAAGCGCGAGCGAGGGCGAGCAGGGCGGGTACAAGGAAATCATCAGCCGTCTGGCAGGCCCCAATGTTTATGCGCGGCTCAAGTTCGAGTCGGGGGTGCATCGGGTTCAGCGCGTTCCCGAAACGGAATCCCAGGGCAGGATACACACGTCGACCTGTACCGTCGCCGTGATGCCGGAGGCGGATGAAATGGACGACATCGAGATCAGCCCTGCGGATATCAGGGTGGATACTTTCCGGGCTTCCGGTGCTGGCGGCCAGCATGTCAACAAGACGGATTCGGCGATCAGGATAACGCATCTGCCGACCGGCATCGTCGTCAAGTGCCAGGACGAACGCTCCCAGCACAAGAACCGCGCGCGCGCGATGGCCGTTCTCAAGTCACGCCTGCTGGAGGATCGCGAGCAGGAACAGCGGCGAGAGCAGGCGAGCACCCGCAAATCGCTGGTCGGATGGGGGGACCGCTCCGAGCGGATTCGCACCTACAACTTCGCCCAGGGACGGGTTACCGACCACCGGATCAGCCTGACCGTATACAGGCTCGACGAAATCCTGGCCGGTAATGTGGACTGCGTGGTGGAACCGTTGATTGCAGAACACCAGGCCGGTCTGCTTGCCGGGATGGCGCAACAGGATTCCTGATCGTCCGCAGACTGCCATGCGCATCTCGGAATTGCTCAGGTGGGCGAGAACCCATGCACTGGATGAGCAGGCGCGTGACATGGAAGTACTGCTCGGTTCCGTTGTCGGTATCGACAGCAGTTCGCTGCTCGGTCGGGAGCACGAACTGGTTGATTCGGATAAGGTGCGCCGGTTTCGCGCACTGGTCCGGCGGCGGCGCGAGGGTTGCCCGGTCGCGTACCTGATCCGGCGCCGACCATTCTGGTCGATTGATCTGTTTGTGGATGACCGGGTCCTCATTCCGCGCCATGAAACGGAAACACTGGTCGAGTGCGTCCTGCAGTCCGTGCGGGACCGGCTCTCCCCGGACATCTGCGACCTGGGGACGGGTAGCGGTGCAGTCGCCCTGTCCCTGGCCGCCGAGATTCCCGCTGCCCGGATTCTTGCCACCGATATTTCCTGCGGAGCCCTGGACGTGGCGGCCGTCAACGCCACGCGTCAGGATATTCACAACGTCCGGTTTCTCGAGTCCGACTGGTATGCGGGCCTGACGTCGTCGGTCTTCGACCTGATCTGCTCGAATCCGCCCTATGTCGCCAGCACGGATCCGCATCTTGCGATCGGGGATGTCCGGTTCGAACCGAAGCTGGCCCTGGTATCGGGGCCCGACGGGCTGGAAGCCTTGAGGGCAGTCATCCGCGGCGCACCTGCACACCTGAAACAATCCGGCTGGCTGTTCGTGGAACATGGATTCGATCAGGGCGCAACGGTCAGGACCCTGTACGATTCGGCTGGATTTGCGGACATCTCGACGATCCGGGACCTGGGCGGCATGGAGCGTGTGACGTTCGGCCGATGGACGGGTGTCGACGGGGTGAGCTAGGACCGGATGCGCACGAAGATTCCGGACCGGGGCTTGGGGTCGAAGTAGGTGGATTTCGGCGGCATCAGGGAACCGGCATCAGCTACTGCCATCAACTGGTCGATTGATGTGGCATGGCAGGTGAACACGACCTTCCAGCCTTCCGAAACCTTGCTTCGGATACCTTCCATGCCGCTCACGCCGGCAATGTAATCCAGTCGGCTGTCGCTACGCATGTCCTTGATGCCCAGGACGGAATCGAGTATCAGATCCTGCAGGACCGAGACATCCAGGGAACGCACGGGATCGCCGGTGTTCAGACAGCCGGGTTTCACATTCAGCCGGTACCAGGTTTCCTGTACGAACATGCCGAATTCGCCATGCTGCGAAGGCTGGAAAACGGTGTATCCCGGGAGTTCCTCGACGACAAAGTTCTGCTCCAGTTCCTCTATCAACTGGGTCACGGATCGCCCATTCATGTCTCTTGTGCATCGGTGGAAGGGCAGCAGCCTGAGCTGGTCGTTGGGGAACAGTACCACCAGCAACTGGTCGAATGACGAGTCCCCGGTGCCGGTCTGCCGTGCACGCATCCGTTCGGCGTAACGGTGAGAGGATGCGGCGCGATGATGCCCGTCCGTCAGGTATACCGTGCCGACTTCCCGGAAGAAGTCGGTCAGCCGCCTGCTGTCCGCTTCGTCGGAAACGGGCCAGATACGGTGCCGGACGCCGTCTTCGGATGAAAATTCCAGGTCGGCGGGGCCGTGGCAGATCCGGCCAACCAGCCTGTTGATCCGGCCATCTCCGGAATAGGTCAGGCAGATAGGACTGGATGCTGCGCCAACCACGTCGAGATAGTCGACAAGCAGGTCTTCCTTGTCCTGCCGTGTGCTTTCATGCTTGCGTACCCTGTTCTGCTCGTACTCGTCGATGCCGATTTCGCAGACCACTCCGGTCTGTACATGCTCTCCGGTATCGAGTTGGTAAAGGAACAGGGACGGGCGGTCAAGGAGATCGAATGAACCGTCGGAAAGCAGCCTGTGGAGATTGGAACGGTTCGTCTGCAGCAGTTCATGCTGCAGTGGCCGGGCATCTTCGGGGTAATCCTCAAGCAGCCGCATGGTGTTCAGGAAGTTGCCGGGATTCTGCTCCGCAAAAATTCTTCGTTGCTCCGCAGAGACCGAATCATAAGCCGGGGAGACCACCGCAGAGGCCTTTTCGGCGGAGACCAGATATCCTGCAAATGGCTTGATCCCGGGCATGGTGTTTCCGGTTATCCGTTTCTCGAGTGAAAGTCCTTCATGAACCGGCTCAGGTTCTCCACGCTGCTTCTTGGCATGGCGTTGTAGATGCTTGCCCTGCATCCGCCAACGCTTCTGTGGCCTTTCAGGTTCACGAGGTCCCATTCTTCGGCTTCCGCCAGAAACTGCTGTTCGAGCTGTTCATCCGGTAGCCGGAATACGACATTCATGTGGGATCGGCAGGCGGTGTCGACCGGGCAGTTGTAGTATCCGCCGCTCTGGTCGATGGTTTCATACAGGAGGCGGGATTTTTCCGCAGCCCTGGACTCCATGGTGGCAAGGCCTCCCTCCCGTTTCATCCACTTCAGGATCTTTCCGAACATGTAGATCGGGAAGACCGGCGGGGTGTTGAACATCGAGCCCTTGTCCCTGTGGATATCGTAACGCAGGTAGCGCCCGAGGCTCCTGTTGGTGTGCTCCAGGACGGCGTTTCGTATGAACACGACCGTAAGACCGGATGGTCCGAGGTTCTTCTGGGCGCCTCCGTACACCAGGTCGAACCTTTCCCAGGGGATGGGGCGGGCCATGTATTCAGATGAGACGTCTCCGACCAGAGGAACCGATACATCCGGCCATGATGGATAACGGATGCCCCCGATCGTTTCATTGGTCGTGACATGAAGATACCGGGTACTCTCCCGCAATTGCAGATCCGTGGTTTCCGGCATGCGGGTGTAGCTGCACTGTTCACCGTCCCAT
>JAJDVC010000061.1 GCA_022826305.1 Gammaproteobacteria bacterium
TGGAGAAGCTGGAACAGGCCGGTATGCCAGCGATGCTTGATATGGTTATTGTTTACCATGTCTATCACAAGTCTCCTGACTGGATCGGGCTGGAAATCAGCCGTCGTTACAGAATCCCCTACGTTCTGATCGAGGCGTCGCACGCGCCCAGTCAGGCAGGTGGAAAATGGGCGGCGGGATATGAACGCAGCAGGGCATGTATCCGGAAAGCCGACGCGATACTGTGTCTGAATCCCGCCGATCGTGCGGGACTCCTCGACATTGTCCGGAATCCGGGGCGTATCCATGAAATTCCGCCCTTCATGAAAGCGCCTGTCCGGGGCTTGTCGCAGCCGCTACGTAACGAGGTTGCCGTCAGGTTTCCCATACTTTCTCCTGGAAACACCTGGTTGATCTGTGTGGCCATGATGAGGCCGGGAGACAAATTGACATCCTATCAGGAACTCGCTGCCGCACTCGGACAGCTTGAAGCGGAACGCTGGAATTTGGTAATCATCGGAGACGGCAAGGCTCGAAACGAAGTCGAGGCGGCTTTGTCCGGACTCCGTGGCCGTTGCCTGTACACTGGACAACTGACCGCTTCGGAAACGGCATTCTGGCTGCAGGTGTGCGACTGTTTTGTCTGGCCGGCGATCCATGAGGCATATGGCCTGGCCCTGCTTGAGGCGGTTGCATCAGGACTACCCGCGGTGGCCTATGATTACGGGGGAGTGGGAACCATTATCGAACAGGATTTCAACGGTCGCCTGGTGCCGCGGGGAGATCGGGGCAGATTCGTATCCGATCTGAGATGCCTGATCAGGGACAGGGTGGTCCGGGAAACCATGGCAAACAACGCCCTGCAGAAATTTCGACGGGATCATGATCTTGCCTGCGCAGCCAGATCCGTGGCCGAGTTGCTGGATTCCCTGAATTGACGGAGGCTCAACTCATGCCTTGAGGCGTGTCTGATGCATGCTGACACCGGACAGGTCCATGCTCTGTAGTGCATTGACTGACAGCAATGCAGGTGTCGCGGGAAACATGAATCTTCGGCAATCTTCGACCAGTCGGAACTCCTCAGGACCATGGGGTTTCCATCGTGCCGGAAACCCTCGACAGGCGATGATCGGATGAGCAGGTCAGGATGCCGTTTTATCGTTCATCCAGCAAGGTCGGAAAGGTGTTTCCCGATGTTTTGTCGGGCCTGTGCTTCATGGTGCTTGCGGTAGTAGGGGGTATGGTAGATGGACTCCCTGTTCAGCAGCAGTTCCAGGAATACGGGTTTGGATGATGTGGCAGGAGCGGTTCCCGAGTTCTCCATTTCCTTTCGGACGTTGTCGCTGTCAGCAATATATTCGTTCCATCGCAATCCAAAACTGGTCAGATCGATATCAGCAAGCAGTTGACCGTCCTGTGAATCAGGTTTGCTGCGGTGACAGGTGTCCATGATCAGATGGGCTACCCGGTCCCGGAAGTCGTCATCCAGCACACCGTCGGATATTTCCAGGAACAGGTCCCGGCTGCGCGCCTCGTTATCCGGCGCACCGACCTGGTAGACGCAATCATGGAACCAGATGGCCATCTCGACGGCATCCGGATCTTCGGCATGAGGCTTGCAGAGATCCAGCCAGCCGAGGCAGGAGACGATATGGCCGAAGTTGTGATACGCGCGCCAGGGCTCTCCGTACATTGCAAGCAGTTCGTCGTGTACCTTGCGTGCACGATTGTCGGTACGGTTGACCGCATGGCGATTCCATAGTGCAGTGAATCGTTCCAGATGGCTCATTCGTCGTGCACCTGCTCCTTGAACTGCACGGCTTGGGCGTGAGACTTGTTGAGCTTGTCAGTCAGTTCACGCATGACATGGAGCGACATGCTGGAGTTTTCACTCAACAGTTCCATGAACGTATCGGCTTCGATCCTCAGAACCGAACTGGTTCCCGATGAACGGATTGAAGCCGAACGTGGGGCATTTCCGATGACTCCCATCTCGCCGATAAGCTTGTTCTTGCCGAGGTTTACCATGACCTCCGCTTCCTTGTCTTTCCGCTCTGCCATGACCTGCAGGATACCGGCAAGAATCAGGTACACCGAATCGGATGGCTCGTCGATGTAGAAAAGGTATTCCCCATCCTTCAGGATAACCCTTTCGCTGGTAAAGGCGATAAGCTTGAGCTTGGAAGTGTCCAGCCTTGAAAAGAGGGGCACACGTGAAAGCTCCAGGGCTTCTTCGTTGATGTCCACAAGTTTTTCCGGTTCATACTGCTTCTAATCGTAGCAGAAATCGGGCTTTCCCGCCCGAATGGGGCATGTCGGAATGTACCGGCATGCTTACGCAGTCAAGCCAATTCTATCACGGACGAACTCAAGCAGCTTCTCGTTGCCGGCGAGCGAAGCCGGGGCAGCTGGAACAGCGGCATCTTGTCGCCACATCTGGATATTCCGTATCAGGCTGCCAGGGGTCAGCGCATCTTCCCTTATCAGCCGGACATGTCCTGACCTTTCCATGGCAGATGCCCGGGTCCTCTGCTCCACTTCCCCTTGCCCCGAGTAGGGCACCACAATACCGGGTGTTCGGGTCGACATCAGGTCCACCGCCGTGTTGTATCCGCACTGGGAGACGGAAACCATGCTGGCGCTCAGTATTTCCCGGAAGTCGCTGCGGTTGCGTTCGACGATCATGTTTGAGGGCGCCGAGCGTTTCCAGTTGAGAAACTCTTCTTCCGCTACCGCACCGCCGACAAGGACGCGCCACCGGTAACGTGTCCCGGATGTCATCCGCGCAGCCTCCATGGCCGTCAGGTACAGTGTCCTGCCGACGATCCCACTGTCGGCCGAAACGGTTACGGTGTCCGATCTTTGAACGTTCCCTGGCGATTCTCTTTCGCATGAAACATCCAGATATCCGGTATAAACTGCCTTGTCCCGGACATGGGAGAATTTTCTGAAGGTGGTTTCGAATGGCAGGAAGTCCTGGTCACCGTGAATCAGTATCCAATCATAATGTTCCCCGATGATGTCCAGGATCTCCTGTTCCCGGTCGGGACCTGACTTCGGCTGGATCACGTCACGCACCGAGCACACGATGGGAACAGGTCTTCCCTTTGCTGCTCCTGCCTCGCGTATCAGTGTCATGATCTCTTGTGCAAACCGCCTTCTTGCAAAGGGAAATCCTTCCGTAATGACCATGGATGGCCGGTACTTTCGTATGGTCTGGTGGATCAGCGATGCCCTTTCATCGAACAGCGCGGGCGTGACCGGGTTGTCGTTTTCATCGAAAAGGTTTCTGAACGTTGCATCGGATCGAATTCCAGGCAGCGCGACAGAATGTGCGCCATGGTCTGAGAGTGCCGGTTTCCCGATTCCGCCACTGAGCAGCACGACTCCGTATCCCCGGCTTGAAAGGAAGTCCGCGATTCGGCAAATCCTGTTCAGATGTCCGGATCCGAACAGGGACTGGACATGGAAAAGGATCGGATTCAAGAGCTTTTGAGCAGGCTGATGACCCGGCGGTTGATCTTGTCCAGTCCGCAGAGCATTTCCCGGTCCGTGGAACATGACGGCAGGGGTTGCGCCGGAAGTTTTCCCAGAGCGGTCAGCATCATCGCGGTATTGTCACAATTCCCGTAATACAGGACAGAAGCCAGCTTGAATCTTGCGGCGTAGTCTGCACGAATCTTCTGTTCCAGTCTGGGCGTTTCGCGTGGTACGAGCAGTGCTCTCTTGTCGAAGGACAGTATCTCGCAAAACGTGTTGTATCCGCCCATCGCCACGATTCCGATTGCATTGTACATCAGCACCTCGATCCGGTTTTCAAAGGTCGCGATCTTGAGCTTCCTTATCCGCCTTGCACGTTTTCTGAAGGAACGCTGTGTTTCGCTCGACATGAAGGGGCCCACGACGATTATCCCTCTTGCCAGAGCGTCGGATTCATCCGATTCATAGGCCCGGATGACCCAGTCGACCAACAGGTCCCCATCTCCGCCGCCGCCGGGAGTAATCAGGATGTAGGGATCTCCGGCATAGGTGCTGGGCAGTCGGGCATTGACCGGCAATGGTCGATGGAGATACCCAAGGTAATGCATCCGAGCGAGCGTTGATGGGGGCAGGTCTATCCCTTCGAGTGGATTTCCCGTGCTGCGGGTTCCGTATATCCAGATTTCATGATACAGGGAATCCAGGGCAGGGGCGGACTGCTTCCTTCTCCACTCGCATTGCAATGCGTCACTGTCATCCATGATGTCCCTCAGTCCCAGAATATTCCTGCATCCCTTCATCTTCAGCCAGCGCAGGGTATAGGCGATTTCCCCCCGCAGGCCAAGCGGCTCCTTGTCCACGATAAAGATGTCCGGAGCGAAGGCTTCGGCAGCATGCTGAATCATGGAGGCACGCAACGCAAGGGTCTCGTCCAGATCAACATGCAGTCCCAGTGATGTATAGTCCCCGTTTCTGAGCTTTACGATTCCGGGCACGGTAATGAAGCTGACCCGGGCCTTGAAATCGAACTGGCTGATCACGGGGGATCCGGAGATGATCATGACGAACATCCCCTTGAAGGCGTCCACCAGGGAATTCGCTATGGCGCGACAACGCCGCAGATGACCCAGAC
This sequence comes from Gammaproteobacteria bacterium, assembly GCA_022826305.1. GTDB lineage: Bacteria > Pseudomonadota > Gammaproteobacteria > Arenicellales > Poriferihabitantaceae > Poriferihabitans. Next base: position 4,592 of record JAJDVC010000061.1, read on the forward strand.
CAAAGCTGTCATGGCTGTAGATCAGCACCTTGGCGTTGTCCAGTCGGTCCACTGTAGACGGATCAGAAGATCGGGGCATGATGGAAGGGTTGCCCGGTTCTTGGATATTTCTGTCAGGCAAGGGCTGTATCCGATGCGCGTGGTCGAGATCATAAGGCAAGCCTGCAAGGCATTTCAATCACGATATCCACGGGCGGACGCGGTTTTGCCTGATGTGCCTTCCCGTGCGCCCGTTTTCGTAAGTGACCGCGGCCGGAATGCGCGTGCCGTGTCCAGGACAAATGGATCTTGCGGGCCACTCCAGGACAACCTGACCGGACCGGCATTCTGCAAGATGCAAGGAACTTGCCGTTGCCGCTACCGAGATGGCCTGCGGCTGGGATATCCACAGGAACCTTGAAACTGCCCAGAGCCTGGTCCGTGAGGCTGCAGATCAGGGTGCCCGATTCATCCTGATGCAGGAACTGTTCGAAACGCCTTGCTTCCGTATCGAGCAGCATTTGGCGCATCCTGATCTGACCAGCACGATTTCAGGAAGTCGACCGGTCCAGTGCATGCAGCAACTGGCACATGATCTCGGGGTTGTTCTGCCCGTGTGATCATCTGGGGTCAGGGTCGCCGAGGGCAGCCGGGACGAGCGGCAGATCGTCACCCATGTCCCTGATCCGGATCAGATCAGGCATTGCAGGCAGACCCGGGGAGTTTCCTGCGACAGGCGTCCCGATCCGTATCAGGTTCCCGGAATCATGGACGGAGAATTCCACAGGCCATCGTGGATGCCGATGAACGCAAGAACTGGGGTAGCAGGCGACGAAGACTGCAGGTAGCTTGTCAGGGCGCGCAGGGCGGATTGACTGCGCTGCATCCGAAAGGTGATATTTCAGTGCATGGAAATCATGCGCCCTGTCAAACCAGGCGTATAATCTGCCGGATCATTCCCGAGGAATGACTTGCGGTGGCAAGTGCGGAAGGCTTGAATGCAGGTTTGTCTTCGTTGCATTTCTTGCCCGGTTCGCTCTTGCTCGATTGACTACAGTTGAGGATATCGATGTTTGACAGGGTGATTCGGATTCGGCACTGGCTGGCCGGAAAGATGATAATCACGGATGTTCCCGACAGGTTGCGGGATGCCATTTACCGCCAGCAGATTGCCAGCGAACGTATCATTGGATGGATTCAGCTGTCTATCGTGATTGCTTTCGCCACACTTTACGCCATCACTCCAAAAGCATTTTCCGAAGATATCGATTTTGTGCCGGTTCCCTGGTTTCTGGCGGCCTATTTCGCCTTTACTGTCCTGAGACTGTATCTGACTCACGAGGAGAAGATAGGTTCCGGCTTTCTGGTCCTGTCAATCGTGGTCGATATGGCCTTGCTGTTTGGGCTGATATGGAGCTTCCACATCCAGTACGATCAGCCTGCGAGCTTTTACCTCAAGGCCCCGACATTGATGTACGTGTTCATTTTCATTGCCTTGAGAGCCCTGAGATTCGAGGCCGGATTTGTCGTGTGCGCCGGGATTGCGGCGGCATTGGGCTGGATGCTCCTGTCATATTACGCGATCAGGGAGACAGGCATGGAGAATGTTACGCGGGATTACGTCGAGTACCTGACCAGCAGCAAGATCCTGATCGGCGCCGAGTGGGACAAGATCATATCGATTCTGATGGTTACGGGGATTCTGGCCGCGGTGATTTCAAGGGGGCAGAATCTGCTTCAATCCGCCGTGCGTAGCGATGCGGCTGCGCAGGATCTCTCCAAGTTCGTCCCGGACGAGATCGCACGGCAAATCACCGAGGATTCGCAAAGTCCGGATCTGGACAGGACCGAAACCGGAGAATGCACGATCCTGTTCGTTGATCTGGAGGCATTTACCACGATCAGCGAATCGATGTCACCGGAACAGTTGTTGACAACTCTCAACCGGTATTTTGCTGTTGCCGCAGAGCCGATTCACATGAACGGCGGCGTGATCAACCAGTTTCAGGGCGACGCCATCCTTGCCAGCTTCAACATACCGAGAAAGAACGCTGATCACGCAAGAAATGCGATTCTCGCCGGTATCAGCATACTGCAGAGTCTGCATGAAGCGCGGTTTGACGGTCATCGCCTGCATGCCAGAGTCGGAATCA
>JAJDVC010000152.1 GCA_022826305.1 Gammaproteobacteria bacterium
CCGGATTCGCATCCGCCCAGGCCTCCAGCCGACTGAGCCCTCTGCGCAGCGATCCCACGGATTTTTCGAATTCGTGACTGACCGTATTCAGAGCCAGACCGACTTGGGCCAACTCAAGATCGATGTCGTGACGTGTTTTCAGTTCTTCAAGCTCTTCCTCGAGTGCTTCCGTAAGTTCCACGCTATCGTAACCATCCTTGCGAAGTTCGTTCAACTGATCAAGTTGGGCACAAAGGTTCTCCAGCTTCCTGGATTCACTCTCGAACACCGAATCCACATGATTCACAAGTTCAGTACGCATGGCAGTCAGGTCGCGTACGGCTTCCGGTCCGCGCTTCAACTCTTCGACTTTCTGCATGACGCTGTCAACAGCATGATTGACGGCCTTGAGACTCTTTCTCGTGTCGTGCCTGATATCCGAGACCATGTCTTCGGTCATGTCTCCGATGGTCTTGCTTAATTTGCGCACCGTCTTCACGGCATTTTCCCCGCTCTTTACAACGGCCGCATTCAATCGCGAAACATCCTTCAGAGGAATGTTGGCCTTGTCGGCAGTATCCGATATGAGCTTCTCGATGGAATCCTCGGCAGGGTGGAACGTTTCGGCATCCAGATGTCTGACATGATCCGAATATGCGCTCCATTCCCTCTCGAGAGCGCGAGACAGACCAACTCCCCTGGGTCTCTGGACAACAAGGTCTTTACGAAGGCCATGAAGTTTTTCCCTTGCATCTTTCTCGTTTCGCATGATTGCAAGTGCCTTAGACCGATCCGACCTGTCGCTGTCCAGAATGCGCTCTATTCGCTGTTCCAGCCAGGAAAGAATTTCCGTTGACTTGATTTCCGCCTCAAGGTTGTCTATTTTCCCGAAAGCTTCATCCATTTTTTCCTGAAAATCCTTTCGACGTCGCTTCACTTGTCTGGACTTCTTGCGACGAATTTCCTCGTTACGGTTCAACTCGGTTTTCTTTTCCAGATGCGGTTCAGCGAATTTGCCGTCGTCGCGAAAAAAATCTCCAGCTGTTTGCAGGAAGAAGTTCATCAGGATAGATCTCAGTTGGCGATATGCCCTGTTCTCCCTGAAGCCCTCTCGTCCGGCCTTTTCCTGAAGCATGGAATTTTTATCTCCGGTGAGTTCGATCACGCCGAGCATCCTGCGGTACGAATAGAAGTAATATCCAGCGCTCAAGGTCCTGTTGCGTTCGATATCCAACCAGTCGTAATCCGAATCCCCGTATGGTTGAATGCGTATCCCGTCTCGATATATGTACAGTCCACCGTGCCGGTCCAGCTTGCGCCTGAGTCGTGCATGCTCCTTCGGGTCCACCAGGGAATCTCTCTGTACTCCTTGCATATAGGCGAACGAAAGTCGGAAGGGACCGCACAGCGTCTTCATTCCGTCAGACTCGCTCCAGTTCAGAATATAGGAGTCAGGTTCCATATGGTAAATCCCGACCGTCCCGCGAAACTGCCCGTATTCGTCGAATCGACCATGGACGTGATGATCCACGTTGGTGAATTCATCAGGCGTGAAAAACGCACGATCTCCGATCAGTTCTTCGGGAGGTCCCTCGTCTCGATGATCACGGAACCGGGCAATAATCGGGGGCACGTCATGATTGGGCGTCATCGTGTTCGTAAAGCCGATCAGATTTCTTTCAAACAAGGTAGCCTTGTTATCTGCTTCCCGCTTGTCAATGTCGTCCTTGATGATCGGGTCTGCAGGAAGAATGTAGAAATGTGTACCACTGCCGGAACCAGCTAGAGACGGCCCGTCCAGATATTCCGAACATTCCCGGGGATCAGCGTTGAATCCGGCCATTTGTTCCCGGATACTGGAAATCTTTTCCGCATTCGACCCGCAATCCAGGCGGGTCAGGGCATCCGCAGCTTCCGTTACCAGTTCCCTGATATTTTCCTCTCCCGGCAATGTATCCGCCGGAAACTCCCTGAGTGGAATCTCTACGTCATCTAGATTCAGACCCGGAAGCTCGAAGATCCCCCAGTGGAGATATGCCGCCACAATCTTGTCCGAAGACCTGCCGTCCAGCCTGGCCCTCGATAGCACGAGGACCTGGTGTCCTATAACGGCTATGGCTAGTCGACCAATTCCCTTTTCTCCCAGGATGGGACGTTTCGGCTGATCCGGGTCTATCGGGGGGAGTGATAGAGCATCCGAACCGACCTTGCTATCCGTGCCGAGTGTCAGCCACCTCCGTTCGAAATCCTCTCGGGTCATCCCCAGCCCGTCGTCACGAAGGACGAACAATCCGTCGTCCCGGAAGTAGTCGACTTCAACATTGCGGGCATATGCGTCGTGCGCGTTCTTGAACAACTCGCTTATCGCGGTCGGTATGCCTGCAATCTGCTGTCGACCCAGCATGTCGACTGTTCTTGCACTAACCGTAAATTGGGCCATCTCATGCAGCCCGGGTTTTTCCATGGCGATTGAAGTGGTCGATCATCATCAGTCCTCAGACACTTGCCAGCTCGACAGGTACGGCGTTGCCCACTTGCCGTGCCATGGAGTTCTGTCTTCCTAAGAAACGGAAATCAGGCGGAAACGTCTGGATGCGGGCCGCCTCGCGCACGCTTATGGCGCGGTTCTGGGTAGGGTGACCGTATCGTCCGTTCGACAGACTGATGCAGCGGGTCGTCAGCGCTGGCGCCGGCCTGTCCTTCAGCATTCTGCCGTAGACGTCGGTATGGCCGACATGGGTCTTGTGGCACTCGAGTTCCAGCTGTTCAGGCCAGTCCATCCGACCGCCTCCTTCCGGAGTGGATGAAATCCGCTCCAGATTGATCGGAGAAAGCCGTGCAGCACGATGATTCACATCCTCCGGATGCGTTTCTCCTGCCTCCAGGGGAGGCAGATCCGATATCCAGTCCCAGACGCCGGGCAAATCCGGCTTGCCGGTTCCCGGACCGTGGGTCGGTTCCGGCAACCTGATCGGGCCGGAACGACAGGCAAGCAGAACCAGCCTCCGTCTTCTCTGGGGAACACCGTAGTCGTGCGCCAGAATGACTTGATGATCGCGGTAGTATCCCAGACGATCAAGCAGGGCAAGAAAATCTTCGAATGGGCCATTCTCCTGTCTGGCCTGTTCCAGGCCCGGAACATTCTCGAGAAAGATGTATTCGGGCAGGAAATGTTCGACAAACCGATGAAATTCGCCAAGCAGACTCTTCCTGCCATCGGAAGGTCTGCGATTTTGCATCTGTCTGGAAAAGGGTTGACATGGAGCACAAGCACCGAAGACGAGAGGACGGCCATGGCGGCGCTTGATATGAGGAGCAACATCGTCGACGGATACATCGCGAATGTCGGAACAGATGAACCTCGCTTTCGGAAAGTTGCTCTCGAACGTCCTTTTCGCATCGGGGTCGAGATCAAGAGCGAAACGCGCCTCCATGCCTGCTTCCTGCATGCCCCTGCTCGTGCCCCCGCATCCGCTGAAAAAATCGAAGAAGTCTATCCGCATCTCCCGTTCCGGCAGAATTGCCGATGCGTCATGGCCCTTCCTTCATGATACTACAATCGCAAGTACCGAGTACATGCTGCTGTTGGGGCACCTTGCCGGGTGTCCCGGCAGGTAGAGAGATGAAGAAGGCGACCACCCTGTGAAGGTGGTCGCTGTTGTTGGCTGCATGGGGCTGCTCATCCAGCTCCTGCCGAAGCAGGAACCGGACAGAACAGTCACTCGCTGCTGGATTCGAGCTGCTCTTGCTCCCGTCGTACCGTGTGCTGTGCATACAGGCACAGGGCAACAACCAGTCCGAACCCAACCATGGTGAACACCGCTGCGATCAAAAGATTCTCGATCATGAGTCACCTCCTGATGAATCGTTGGCACTTTCAATGATACTACCAGAAAGCGCCAGGACTATTCCACCAGAGATAACTGCCAGAAGTATCTGCCACGTTGCTTCGGACAGGAACAGTCCTGCTCCGAATGCAGCCAGAACCAGATTCTCGCCGGATTTCCGAATGGAACCGCCGATTCTCTGAAGTGTTGGTGGCATGGCAATCAAACCCGGGAACTTGCGAATTCCTGCATTCGCTGCCCCGGACAGACGGCCCAGGCCGGTTCTGATCGCGCTGCGTACGCGACCGAAGTTGTCAGACATGATGTCCTCCGTTGGTTTGTGATTTTGGAAAACCGCCGGAGAATCACCATGCCCCGCCAGGGACAGGATTTCCCGGCGGGTAGTAGAGATAAAAAAAGCGACCACCCTGGAAAGGTGGTCGCTGTGGTTGTTGGCTTACATCAGAGCTGTTCATCTGGTCCCCGCCGAAGCGGGAACCGGATGAACGGCTACTCGCCCTTGGATTCGAGTTGTTCTTTTCTCCGTCGTTCCGCATGCTGGGCATACAGACAAAAGGCTGCAAAAAGCCCGAATCCGACTATGGGAGTCAGTACTGCGACCAGAACATTGGTAGTCATGAGTCACCTCCTGATGTATCGGTATCGTTGGCACCTTCCATGATACTACCAGAAATCGCCAGCAAAACGCCACCAAGACCGATTCCCATAATGAGTTGCCACGATGATTGGGACAGGAACAGTCCTACCCCCAGCGCAGCCAGAATCAGGTTCTCGCCGGTTTTCCGTACGGAACCGGCAAATCCCCGAAGCGTTGTTGGCCTGGATGTCACCTCCTGAAGCCTGCGAAATTTCACTTTCACTGCCCCGGACAGACGGCCCAGGCTGGTTCTGATCGCGCTGCGTACGCGACCGAAGTAGTCAGACATGATGTGTCCTCCGTTGTTTGTGGTTTTGGAAAACCGCCGAAGAATCACCATGACCCGCAGGGGAATGGCAATTCCCCTGCGGGTTGATGAACGGGGCCTGCGCCCCTGGTTGATCGTCGCCCTCCGGAAGGACGGCGACGGAACATGGTCATGACCGTCCCGAAGGACGGCAAGGAAGGAACCGGCTTGCAGATCCGGCCCTGGTGTAGAAAAGAGAGTCAGGCCTCGCGGCCCTCGCACCCTCCCAGACTCTATCGACGGTGCTTCAAGGTTGCCAGTTCAGGGTACTGACGGACCGCTATTGGGGTGGACCCTACACCTTCCCGGAACCGCTTGCAAGCGGTTTTCCGGTGCGCATGAACCGGATCCTCCCCGAAGGCCACAATCCCGACCCTTTTTCAATTTCACCAGAGAGGAAAACAATGAATCAAGACAAGCGCGAATGCACGGACCTGCAGGAAATCGTGAGCAGCTACTGCAGGGAGCGTTCCCTGCGGCCTGATTCCTTCAGGACATACGCTGCGGTGGTCAGTCTTTTCGCCAGGGATCTCGACGTGTCTTCGGTCGATCACCTGTCCGGCCTCGATACGGATGCCCTGCTGAAGTGGAAGGAGACTGTCGCGGAACGCGGCAGTCAGGCCACATACAACAACTACCATCGCCATCTGCAGGCGTTGTTCAGACATTGCGTCAAAAGGGGTCTGATCGGCAGGAATCCGCTGGAGGACATTCACCAGTTCCCGCGCGCCAACCGTCGGCGCGCACCCTGCGATGCAGGGGAGATAGCGATCATCCTGGACCATCTCGCGGCCCTGGCCGACGACAGTTCGCGACTGCAGCATGCGATGATCCGTACGCTGTACTACACCGGCATGCGCCGTGCACAGCTCTGCGGCCTGCGCTGGTCGGACCTGGACCTGCAGCAGGGCACGATCCTCCTGCGCAGGGAGCACAGCAAGAACGCGCGTGAGTGGATCATTCCGCTCGACGAACGCCTGGCGCCGGATATTGCGGCTCTCAGGGACCGGACCATGAACCTGCTCCGCCACCGTTTCCCTGAGCATGACCAGGTATTCCGGATCCAGCTGTTCGATCCCCGGTTTGCCGGTTCTCGCCTTTCCGCGAATCAGGTCACGAACATCCTGCGGCGCCTGTCCAGGCGGACCGGAACGGTCGTGACCCCGCACCGGATCCGGCATCTGTTTGCCACGACCCTGGCCAATCGGCATTCGACC
>JAJDVC010000103.1 GCA_022826305.1 Gammaproteobacteria bacterium
GTGCTGATGGACGAACCGCTGGGCGCCCTGGACAAGCAGCTTCGCGAACAGATGCAATACGAAATCAAGCATATTCATGAAAATCTGGGCGTCACGGTAGTATATGTCACCCACGACCAGGCCGAGGCCCTGACCATGTCGAACCGCGTCTGCGTCTTTGATGACGGAGTGGTTCAGCAGGTTGCACCCCCGGATGTCCTGTACGAGCAACCGGAGAACGCCTTCGTCGCACAGTTCATCGGGGAAAACAACACCCTGCTGGGGAAGGTCAGCAAGATCGAGGACCAGCATTGCGACGTTCAGGTTGAAACCGGCGAGGTCATCCACTCCCTGGCCGTCAACATCAACGGGCAGGGCAACAGCACCGTACTGTCGCTGAGACCGGAACGGGTAACGATCAACCCCGAACCCGGCAAGTATCCGAACATTGTCCAGGGAGAGGTTCGCGAACTGATCTACCTGGGCGATCACATACGGGCCCGTCTGGCGCTTTGCGGCCAGGAAGAGTTCATCGTCAAGGTACCGAATTCATCCCATCATACCCATCTGACGGAAGGCGAGTCTGTTTCGGTCGGCTGGGAGGCCGAGGACTGTCGTGCACTTGATGCGCCGCCATCCTGAGTATCGAGGGGAAACGCCATGAATACACAAGCCGTCGCAGCACAGGGCGTCATCATGATAGATGGCGTACCGCTCAAGGAACAGCTGGCCCGTGCCGAGCGCAAGAAGAAGATCACGGCATTCATGCTGGTCGTGCCCTTGCTGGCCTTCATCATATTCACTTTCGTCATTCCGATCGGAAACATGCTGACGCGCAGTGTCGACAATCCCCGCATGACGAACCAGATGCCTTCCCTGATCGATGATCTCCTGCTCTGGGACGGGAAGGAACTGCCGGGAGAGGACATGTACGCCAAGCTGTTCCAGGATATCCAGTGGAACATAGAGAACGGCACCATCGGGCGGATTGCGACACACGTGAACTACAGGATGCCCGGCGCCCGCAGCATGATCGTCAAGTCGAAACGCAAGCTGAAGAAGATCAAGGGACCGCCGTACAAGGAGCAGATGATCGAAGCCGAACCGAGGTGGGGGGAACTGCATACCTGGCGAATCCTCCAGCAGGTCAGCGATCCGCTCACCTCGTCATACTTTCTGAATGCGATCGACAAGGATTACGATATTGACGGCAATGTGGTGGCACAGCCCGAGGAAAAACAGATATACGTCACGCTGTTCATCCGGACACTCTGGATCAGCGCCCTCGTCACCCTCCTTACGCTGATTCTGGGCTATCCGATAGCCTACCTGATATCCACGACCCCGCCCCGCATCAGCAATCTGCTGATCATAATGGTGCTGTTGCCCTTCTGGACATCGCTTCTGGTCAGGACGACGTCATGGATCGTGCTGCTGCAGACCCAGGGCGTACTGAATGACATCATGGTATGGATCGGGTTGATTGCCGACGATGGGCGCATCCAGATGATCTACAACCTGAACGGAACCCTGGTCGCCATGACCCAGATCCTGCTGCCGTTCATGGTGTTGCCCATGTACAGCGTCATGAAGACCATACCCCTCTCCCAGTTGCGTGCCTCACAGTCACTGGGCGCTACACCGTTCAGAACCTTCTTCAGGATTTTCTGGCCGCAGTCGATACCCGGCATCGGTGCTGGAGGGTTGCTGGTGTTCGTGTTGTCTGTCGGTTACTACATCACGCCGGCACTGGTTGGCGGCAGTTCCGGCCAGATGATCAGCAACCAGATCGCCTTTCACATGCGGAGTTCCCTGAACTGGGGGCTGGCGGCGGCACTCGGCACCATAATGCTTGTGGGAGTGCTGGTTCTCTACTGGCTCTATGACCGCATTGTCGGCATCGACAACATGAAACTCGGATAAACCGGAGAAATCATCATGGCATTACCGAGTTATACCGGACCGCTTGGTCGAATCTGGCATTACACCTTTCTGGTTATCTGCGGCGTGGTGTTCTTCATCCTGATGGCGCCGATCATGGTCATCATTCCCCTCTCATTCAATGCCGAACCCTACTTCACATTCAGCGAGGGAATGCTCCGGCTTGACCCTGATGCCTATTCACTGCGCTGGTATCAGGACGTGCTGGGAATCGGGGAGGGTACCGGATCCAACCGGGGGCACGAATGGGCCTTTTCGGCGCGCAACAGCATCATCATTGCCATTTTCGCCACCTTGCTTGCCACCACCATCGGCACCCTGGCGGCAGTCGGGCTGAGTCGCCCGCAGATGCCTTTCCGTCGCCCGATCATGGCCCTGCTCATCTCTCCGCTGATCGTCCCGATCATCATCACCGCAGCCGGGATGTTCTTTTTCTATTCGAAAGTCGGTCTGGCCTATTCGCATCTGGGCGTAGTGCTTGCACACGCCGCCATCGGCACACCGTTCGTCGTGATAACCGTAACCGCTACCCTGGTGGGTTTTGACGAAACCCTCATACGCGCATCGGCGAGCCTCGGAGCACAGCCCCTGCGCACCTTCTTCAAGGTCATCCTGCCCCTGATCACCCCGGGAATCGTTTCCGGGGCACTGTTTGCCTTCATCACTTCGTTTGACGAGGTAGTGCTGATCTATTTCCTCGCTGATGCGGATCAGAAGACGATACCGATACAGATGTGGTCCGGACTGCGACAGCAGATCAGTCCCAGCATACTTGCGGTAGCAACCCTGCTGATCACCTTCTCCGTCACGCTGCTTATAGCCATCGAACTGCTGCGACGCAGAAGTGAACGCTTGAGGGGCATGTCACCACAATAGCGAACCCCGACAGGGCAGGACCTGAACGTTAGCCTTCGTGCACCTTTTCCGTTAAAAACAGTAGAAAATCTGGATTTTTTTCGCTAAAGTCAGGCTTGCTACGTTGTTGACTGCTCATTTCGTACGATATGGGCTAGTTGCAACCATTTCAATTTATAACAATCTTTATGGAGGATTGTATGCGTATAAATAAAGCAAAGCTTGCCATGTCCTCGGCAATCATAGGACTTGGCATTGTCAGCACCCCGACCTTCGCTGCCGGGAAGATAACCTTCGTCTCGTGGGGCGGCGCCTATACTGCAAGTCAGGTCAAGGCCTGTATCGAGCCTTACCAGGCAGCTACCGGTCAGGAATTCAACATAGTCGACTACAACGGCGGTCTGGCCGAGGTGAAGACCCAGGTCGAAGCCGGCAACATCCAGTGGGATATCATCGACCAGACCCCCCAGGACGCTATCCGGGGATGTGATGAGGGGCTTTATCTGGAACTGGATCACTCGATCTGGGAGCCCGCTCCTGACGGCACCCCCGCTACGGAAGATTTCGTGGAAGGCGGACTGGGTGATTGTTATATCGGCAATATTTCCTGGGCTACCGTGCCTGCATTCGACGCATCAAAGATTTCCGGCGGTGAAAAACCCACTACCATGGCGGATTTCTGGGATGTCGACAAGTTCCCCGGACGACGCGGATTGCGCAAGGTCCCCAGGGTAAACCTTGAATGGGCCCTGATGGCTGACGGTGTTCCGAACGATGAAATCTACAGCACTCTCTCCACAAAGGAAGGGCAGGACCGCGCCTTTGCGAAGCTTGATGAAATCAAGGAACACGTTGTATGGTGGGAAGCAGGTGCACAGCCCCCCCAGATGCTTGCTGACGGGGAAGTGGTCATGACAACCGCCTACAACGGTCGCCTGTTCAACGCCATGTACAAGGAAGGCAAGCCTTTCGAAATCATGTGGGGACCCCAGGTCTTCGACATTGACACCTACGTGGTTGTCAAGGGTTCTCCCAATACCGAGGCTGCGCTTGAATTCCTGAAGTTCTGCACAAGTGCCGAAGCACTGGCCGACACGACCAACTATATTTCATATGGTCCGCTTCGCAAGTCATCCTCTGCGTTCGTCAATCCGGACATCCTGCCTCATCTGCCAACCGCTCCTGACAACTTCAAGACCGCGTTGACTTATGACATAGACTTCTGGGCTGACAACGTTGATGACCTGACCGAACGCTTCAACAGCTGGCTGGCTCAGTAATCCTGCACACAACCCAAACCAGGAAAGCGGGCTTCATGCCCGCTTTCTTCTTGCCTGTACAAACCCTGCTCCAGGTTCGCCTGGAACACCGCATCAGATCGGATTTCCCGGGCGCCGGTATTCGAAAATTTCCGGAGGAGGCTTGAGCGGCAGCCGCTCCGGGGGAAGGATATAGAACAACGGTTCCTTGCCGATTTCCAGAGAGGTTTCGTAATTCGGATTCATCATCACGGTGGAATTGTCGCGGTATGACCGCTCCAGCGCCTTCTTGAGAGAAACCGCTGCCTCCTGATTCCAGGCCATTCGATAATATGCAGGCTGTCTCTGGTCCGGCATCCGCAACCAGAGATAGATGGCAATCCCTTCATCAATGCTTGCTGCAAGCACGACAGCATCACCTGTCAGTTCATCAACGTCTGCATATCGAAAAGGCAATGGTCTGCCCAGCAGATCAATCAGCGCAGAATAGCTGGTCAATGCCAGTGCCAGCAACATCCCGATTGCAACGTGCCTGACGCCGAGTCTGCGCCTCGACCAGATCGCCAGCAGCGCCAGCACGCAGCCGACAAGCACGTAGAGCAGGTAAAAACCCGGGATACTTTCCATGCTGCCGACTCTATTTGGTCCCCTGCCCTCTTAATGACTTGAACAGATTGTGGACGCTCCCATTGACGAGTCTTCCTTCCTCCTCGAGCTCGAATCTTGCCAGGGTCAGTTCCTGTCCCTGATAGCGTATCCGTGCCTGGGTAAACAGAATGGGCGAGATCCTGGTTACCCCATCCACAACAGACTTGGTGCTGACCACCGCCTCTACGCTGAATGGCGGCGGATGCTTTGGATCGATCCTGTAGGCATGTGCGTTCACAATGTATTCCCCCTTGCGCATGCCCCGGGCATATGCACTCTCATGGTTGATGCTTGAAAGGTCCATGGTCTTTCCCAGATCATCCCGCAACAGGTTGAAAATGGCTCCTCCCTTGTTCGAATATCCGACCGCGGTATCGCCAGGCGCCTGAACCCACAAATCCACATCGGCGTCCATGGAATCCGGCCAGGTAATCTCGACCACGACATTTCCGTGCACAGGGACATCGGAAGCATTCCTGACGCCCTCGGGGGCAATATGCGGAAGCAACAGGACGATGATCGCAAGGAATCCGAGTAATGCCAGGCTCAGGACATCCCGAAACAGTGTATCTCCCGGGTGGGTCTGCTCTTCAAAAGGATCCAGCATCTATACTCCGCCCTGTTCCTCAATACATGAGCCGGCTTCGGCATTTTCAATGATGGCGTTAACCAGATTGACCGTTCCGGTAGCCAGTATCTGATAGCACATCATCAACCACACGTGCAGAACCGCTCCCACCAAAGTCGTGTACAGCGCCACTGACATGCCCTGGATCAACGTGGACACCATCGGCGCAACTGAAGCCACGTCAGCGACCCGTTGTGCATCGACGCCGCCCAGGGAGATGATGAAACCGATCACGGTGCCGATCAAGCCGAGTATGATCAGATTGTTGGCTATCAGGCGCACCACGCTGATTCTCGAGTACAGCCGGGAACGAAGGCAGTCGGCAATGGCCGTACGCGAATCGGCAGATGTACGACGGAGCAGTTCCGAATACCATCTGCCTCTTCCCGAAATCCGGGACAATGACTCCGTCATGGCATTCAACTCATTCGAACAGCGGCATACCTTGTAGGCACATATCAGCCACCCGCACACGAACAGGCCTGCAATGACCGTGCTGATTCCGGTCACATCCTGTTCGACTATGCGAGTTATCCATCCGGTCATCCATCCATAGACAACGATGGATATTGCGGCGATATTCAGAACCGCGAACCGGAAAAGCAGCAGGTAGGATCTGCTCATGCGAAGTAAGGCCGACAGGCAGGTTTGGGAATTCAGGGTTATTTTACAGAAATTCCGGATACCAGATGGATGGCAAACCTGATTCAGGCCAGACCATGTCCAATCGGCATGCATTCTTCGCCCTTGGCACAATCCGACCCGTCTCCCTTCCTGCACATGACGGAATTCCATCCGTTAATGCTCCCTGACACATGTCGCCATTCTTCCGTTCAACCCCTTCCGCAAATATAATCGATGGAATGCTCATTCAGACCTGACCCAGACATGCGCCCCCCGATCGCTGTCGCACCGACCACCATGCAACCTGTCATGCAGCACTGAATCAATGGCTTCGCTGCCCCCGTATTCTACACCCCTGTCCCGGATCTGGAGAGGCGTGTACCTTGGATTCTGCGCCCTGGTGTTCGTCTTCCTGGTTGCCCCCATCCTGATCATTATTCCGCTTTCCTTCAACGCCGAGTCCTTCTTCACCTTTTCCGAGGGCATGCTGCGCCTCGACCCTGACGCTTATTCCCTCAAGTGGTACCGGGAACTTCTGCAATCCCCGCACCGCCCGGACGAGACATCCGAGTGGATCATCGCGGCCCGAAATACGTTCTTCGTGGCCATCTGCACCACGATCCTGGCCACTACGCTCGGCACGGCGGCGGCGATCGGTCTTTCCCGCAGCGAGTTGCCATGGCGCCGCCCCATTATTGCAACACTCCTGTCTCCCCTGATCGTCCCCATTGTCATAACGGGCGCCGGGATGTTCATGTTCTATTCCAAGTTCCAGCTGGTATATACCTTCACGGGGCTCATTCTCACCCACACGGCCCTTGGTACACCCTTTGTAGTCGTGACGGTAACTGCAACGCTTGTCGGGTTTGACAGATCCTACCTGCGTGCTTCCTACGGCCTTGGCGCACGCCCGACCACGACTTTCTTCAGGATCGTGCTGCCACTGATCTATCCGGGAGTCGTGACCGGCGCCCTGTTTGCATTTGTGACTTCTCTGGACGAGGTGGTCGTCGCCACATTCCTGGCTGGTCCGCAACAGGTTACGTTGCCGATGCACATGCTGGCTGGCTTGCGACAGGAGATCAACCTGTCGATTCTCGCCGTGGCAACCATACTCATAACGTTGTCCGTGCTGCTTCTGATCTCTGTGGAGTTGCTGAGAAGGCGCAACGAACGACTAGCCCGAACATTGCATGAGTACCGAGAAGTTGGTGAGATTGACGATATCAGGAGACGGTGAGGTCGGTATCGAGGACAGGGAGCGGTTTTTCGCGGCATTTCCTGCGGTGAAAGCCGCTTCGGAGGGCCGGCAACCGGCCTCCAGGCCACTCATGGCGTCGGTTGCCGGAGGTCCGGGCAGGAGCAGTCCTCACGCTGTTGCGTGATCGGGCATCAGGGAGGAAGGGCAGTCGCTATCCGGGCATCAGGCGCTGTACCGCAAGGCGGAACAGGTCCTGGTACGGACAGCTCCCGGACAGCATGAACACCACCCGCCGGGTATTGCGCACGATCACCGCACCGATGCGCAGCAGCTTCAGGCGCAGCGTGCCGACAT
>JAJDVC010000203.1 GCA_022826305.1 Gammaproteobacteria bacterium
ATTGGTGGAGAACAGGATGGTCAGGGCAGCGTGTTCTGGGACGCGGTACGGAATCAGACCCACAGGTTCTTTGACGGCGATCAGCCCGTATACCGCGTTTGTGCGAAACCTTCCGAGCCGGTTTGTTCGGAACGGCAGGCATCCGTGCTGGTTGACTGGGGTGGGGCACAGCGCTGGTATCGCGGCTCGATGGACACGGCAGCAATTCGGGATGCGGTCGACCGGCATGGCGGATACATGTCGCTGTTCCGTCATGGGGACAGGGATGCGGAAGTCTTTCCGATCCCTGACCTGACCGTCATGAAATTGCATCAATCGCTCAAGAACACCTTCGACCCCGACAGGATCCTGAATCCCGGCAGGCTGTACAGGGACCTGTAGCATGCAGACACGTATTGATCCCCGAATATCGGGTTCGCCGTCAGGGCTTGAGGCAGAAGCCATACTGCGCAAATGCGTGCATTGCGGATTCTGCAATGCGACCTGTCCGACCTATCAGTTGCTTGGCGATGAGCGTGATGGCCCCCGGGGACGAATCTACCTGATCAAGCAACTGTTTGAGGGGGAGCAGGCCGGTAGCGCCATCGCACGACACCTGGACCGCTGCCTCACTTGCCGAAGTTGTGAAACCACTTGTCCATCAGGTGTCGAATACGCCCGGCTGCTGGAACTCGGCAGAGCGGCTCTTGATGATCGCAGGCAGCACTCCCGTTACAGGAAACTGGTTCGTTCCTTGCTTGCAGCAGTGCTGAAAAGCCCGTTGTGCTTCGGGGTTCTGCTGAGAACCGGAATCCTGCTCAGGCCATTGTTGCCTCGTGTCATGCAGGACAGGATTCCGGTGGTCAGCCGGGAACGCATGTCCTGGCCTGGTCCGCGGCATGCCCGGAAAATGATCGCGCTTGGGGGTTGCGTACAGAGAAGCCTGACGCCGAATACAAATGTGGCTGCCGCCAGGGTGCTGGACAAGATGGGTATTTCCCTGATTGAAATACCCGGGTCAGGGTGCTGCGGTGCAGTGGACCTGCATACGACTGGAGAACGGCAGGCGAGGAAGGTTGCCGGAAGATTGATTGATGCCTGGATGCCTCATGTTTCCGATGTGGAGGCATTCGTCGTGACGGCAAGCGGTTGCGGACTGTCCGTCAAGGAGTATCCTCACCTGTTTGAGCGGAATCCGGTTTACCGGGAAAAGGCGCAGATGATCGCTGAAAAGACCGTTGACTTGTGTGAGATAGTGGAACGGGAAATGGACGGACAACTGAAGTCCGGGGCTCCGGGGACGCAGGTTGCCTTCCATTCTCCCTGTACGCTTCAGCATGGTCAGAAGCTTGCCGGGCGGGTCGAGCGGATTCTCGAACGGGCGGGTTACGAACTGGTGCCTGTCCGAGATGCACATCTTTGCTGTGGTTCGGCCGGGACATATTCGCTGCTGCAGCCAGGCATATCGGGAAAGCTCAAGTCCGACAAGCTGGCTGCCCTGTACGAACACGATCCGGACGTGGTCTGTTCAGCCAATGCAGGATGTCAGGTACACCTTTCGGCGCCGGGCCGCCCGGCGATCAGGCACTGGATAGAATTACTGCTGTGATTCGCGCCTTGCCCGGGATCCGGAAATGCTCCGGTGTCGTCGTGAACTGACGGAAGGGGCAACGGGATTGCCGGATTGTCCGGTCATGGCGCATCGACCCGTACAGTCACGATGTCGGTGTCATGGTATTGTTGGTGAAGCACGGATGAAGCGAGATGCCGCAACAGTCTGAGCGAGAGCTCCCTTTCGTCCGAATCCGTCCGGATCTGTTCGCTCATCAGCACGATTCTGTCCTGTATGTTGTCGTCGGAACTCTTGTCCGGGGCGACGATGAATTCCAGGACAGCTGCATTTTCTTCTCTTTTCACGTTCAGAAGGAGCCTGCGCTCGGAAATGTCGGACATTTCGCGATACTGTTCGTGCAGTGTCAGCAGCGTTTCCTCCGCAACGGCATCCAGGCGCGTATCCATTGCCTCATCCCAGCCGTTTCTGGCAGAAAAGTCCTTCAGGAAATCCCTGATTCTTGGCAGGTTTGATGTATCAAAGGTCAGTTCCATTCGCTGGCGGCGGGATCCGGTCAGCTCCACAAACAGGGTCAGGACGATGGCTGCGAGCCCGCCAGCGGTCATGCCGTTTTGCAATATTCCGCCTGCAAAGCCTGAAAAGAATTCGGGGAAGATGAGATTGTTCTGAAACCCCAGTCCAAGCCAGAAAGCGACACCGGCAATCAGTCCGGTACGATAATTGACCCCGTCCTGGACGACGACTTTCATGCCCTGCACGAACAGCATCGCGAGCAGTACCAGGATGTAGGCGGCCGCTACCGGTCCGGGGATTGCCAGCACAAGGGCAAGGATCTTCGGAGAACAGGAGAACACTATGAAGAATACTCCCAGAGCAATACCGATCGTGCGGGCGCCAACCCCGGTGAGCTCGGTGGCGGAAACGCTCGTTGAGTAGGTCGTGTTGGGGACGGTTCCCGCGATCCCGGACAGCAGGTTGCCCACTCCATCAGCTGCGACTGCACCCTGTACGGTCTTGAAGTTTATGGCCCGGTCAGGATTGCGCCAGGAAACACGCTGGATTGCGATACCGTCCCCGATTGTTTCTATGGCGCCGACCAGGGTTACGAATATGAATGCCGGCAGCAGTTTCCAGAAAACCGGGCCGAATCCCGTATCGAGCCCCGGC
Source organism: Gammaproteobacteria bacterium (assembly GCA_022826305.1). GTDB lineage: Bacteria > Pseudomonadota > Gammaproteobacteria > Arenicellales > Poriferihabitantaceae > Poriferihabitans. The sequence continues at coordinate 2,720 of JAJDVC010000203.1, forward strand.
CACTCCAGTTCGGGAAAGCCGATCCAGTCGGAACTCGCGATCAGTCCGGTGTCGTACATCCCGTAGCCGGCGGAAACTGCCGAACCAGCCACCACCCCGATAACAAGCGCCCACAGGCGCAGCATGCCGGTTGCCTTGAGCGCGATCACGACAATCACGAGCATTGTGGTAGCGGTGCTGACCAGCGCAGCCGATGACGGGGTTTCCGTCGGCACATCCTTCATCATGTCAAAGACTATCGGCATGACCGTTACCGGAATCAGCATGATGACGATACCTGCAACCGTCGGAGTCAGGATATGCCGGACTACCGACAAGCGGGCGGACAGCAGGAACTGAAAGAGAGACGAGAGGATAACCAGGGTAGCCAGCATGGCAGGTCCACCTTCGGCGATTGCGGTGACGCATACCGCGATAAATGCGCCGGAAGTGCCCATGACCAGCACATGGCCCGCTCCGATCCTTCCCTTGCCCATGGCCTGCAGGACGGTACTTATTCCGCTGACCAGCACGGCGGAGAAAACAGCCCACGACAGATATGATTCAGATCCGCCTGCCGCGCGGACCACGATCGCCGGAGTCAGGACAACGCCGGCGACGCACAGGACGGCAAGCTGCAATCCCAGGCCGGTTGTCAGCAG
>JAJDVC010000191.1 GCA_022826305.1 Gammaproteobacteria bacterium
TGTCCTGAACCACCTGAATGTCCACATGTACTGATCCGGAGCCTTCAGGATCAGTCTCTCCATGAACTGGTTGATGGTTCTGGCATCCTCCTCGTCGTTGCTGGGAAAACCGTTCAGGGGAGGATAGGCTGTCGTGATGTAATGTCCCGATGCATCGAGATGGCATATGCACGGCACCACGACCGCCCCTGTCCTTCTTGAGAGGCGGCTGAGTATATTCAGAAATGATCTTGGCTGGCCGAAAAACGGGGCATACACCGTATGCCTGCCTTCTCCAAGATCCTCATCGGGAATCAGGTAGCACAACCTGCCGCCATTAACACCCTTCAGCAACCCTCGCAGGCTCTCATCACGCATGTAGAGTTGAACATTTCGGAAACGGGTGCGCGCCCGATAGAGAAACCATGTGATCACGGGATTTCGATCTCGCTTCATCATGGATACCAGGGGAACATCGAAAAGAATTGATGCGGAACAGATTTCAAGGGTAGTGGTGTGAAAGGTGAAGAATATGACGCCGGATTCTCCAAGGTTTTCGAGTACATGTTCCTTTCCATACACCCTGCAGAACTGCTGAAGCCGTTTCATGGACCCCATCGTGGCCAGCCCCAGGTCTATCAGGCCTCTTCCGTAGCTTCTGAAATGCTCGATCAGCAACTGTTCCCGCTGTGCTTCCGTCCAGTTCGGGAAACACAAACCGATATTGACTTCCGCGATATGACGTCGCTTGTCACTGCGGATACGCATCAGGTCTCCCAAACGGCCACCGATCGCCATGAGCCAGGATCGCGGAAGCCACATCAAGACCCAGAGCATGACCAGGGTGCACCATGTACCCCAGTAGCGCGGCATCAGCATATCCATCCCGAACCGGATATCGGATTCTGTTTTCATTGCCCTGACGAATTAACAGTAGCTGACTGGAATCGAACGGTACCGGGGATCCTGATCCTTCAGCCATGCCAGATCGTCCCAGCAATCAATATCCCTGAGAACAGGATACTGATGCACGGTGACATTCTGTTGTGCCGCATTACGCAACAGCTGATCCAGGACCCCGCTCCCTCCCCATGCAATCCCCTGAAAGATTCCGGTGAAGACATGAGACAGACCCAGCAGATAAAACCCGCCATCCAGCGCCGGGCCTACAACATTCTTCCTGTTGCGAACATCCCGCATGGCCCTTTCCAGCAACGCTCCCGGGCAATGGGGCACATCACTTCCAATCACGACCGAACCTCCGGCTTGCCGGATACCCTGCTCCAGAACGTGCCACATCTTTCTGCCAAGGTTCCCGGCTGCCTGAATCTCGATTTCAAACCCGTACTGATCGGCGAATCTCCTGAATACCGGGTGTTCGTCATCCGGTGTTACAGCGAGTATTCTCTTGCCTGGCCAGTGTTTCGAGACCGAGGCCATGGTATGTTCCATCATCATGACAGCCAGTTCTGCCGACTGCTGTTCGTTCAGATGCGGCTGCATGCGCGTCTTCACCTTGCCGGGGGTCGGGGTCTTGGCAAACACATGCAGCGGAATCGGATTGTTATCTTTCGTTTCCATACATGGATGACAACCTGTCTGCCGGAATCCCCATCCAGTACAGAAAACGCAGTTTCCACATCAGCGTCACGGTAGATAGCACGCCGCAGTTCCGCCATCTGCGGGCCGAACTGACCAGCGGGCTGGTAATGACAAACGGCCTGCCTCGTGATTTCAGGAAATCCGACAGCGCGATATCCTCCATGAGCTTGAGGTCGGGATATCCACCGCACTTCATGAACACCTCGTTCCGGACAAATATGCCCTGGTCCCCGGTAGCAATCCGCTGTAGCCGGGATCTCAGATTGATCATGCGTTCAATGACCCTGAACGGGAAACCAGACGCATCAAGCCTGATATCGAATCTTCCCCAGCAATACCCTGAATCTACAGCACGCTGCACCTGAATCAGGGCATCATCCGGCAATCTTGAATCACAATGCAGGAAGAGCAATACATCGCCTCTCGCCCTTTCCGCGCCCAGATTCATCTGAATGGCTCTTCCGGGATGCGGACTGTGGACACACAGGACATCCCGAGAACCACTTTCCGACAGAACCTGAAACGCGGCAAGGGAGGAAGGCTGATCACTGGCATCGACAAGAATTATCTCGCCCAGGTTTTCAAGCCGCTCCAGATGCGACACCAGAGCGAAAACAGCCTCCCCTTCGTTGTAGACAGGGACTATGACGGATATCAACCTTCAGCCCTGATCAGTGATGATGCCGGATTCTTACCGTCTTCTACTGGCCGCAATACGCATCCGTAGTGCATTGAGCCTGATGAAACCGGTTGCATCGGCCTGATTGTAGGCGCCGTCATCCTCCTCGAAGGTCACGATTTCCCCGTCGTAAAGAGAATCGGCTTCGGACCTGCGGCCAAGCACATCCACATTGCCCTTGTACAACCTGAGCCTCACTTCCCCATTGACATGAGATTGCGAGGCATCAATCATCTGTTGCATGGCCTGACGCTCCGGACTGTACCAGTATCCGTTGTAGACAAGTTTTGCATAGCGCGGCATCATCTCGTCCTTCAGGTGCATCACCTCCCGGTCGAGGGTAAGGGATTCCATGGCACGGTGGGCTTTCAGGACAATCGTGCCTCCGGGGGTTTCATAGCACCCGCGATTCTTCATTCCAACATACCGGTTCTCAACAATGTCGGCACGTCCGATTCCATGTCTTGACCCGAGTTCGTTCAGCTTGAGCAGCAGGCTGGCAGGACTCATCTCGGCCCCATTGATCGAGACCGCATCGCCTGAGCGGAAGCCGACAAGAAGTTCCTCCGGCTCGTCGGGCGCTTCCATCGGAGAAACAGTCCAGCCCCAGGCTGCATCATCCGGAACAACCCAGGGGTCTTCCAGACAGCCGCCCTCATGGGAGATGTGCAGCAGATTGGCATCAATCGAGTAAGGCGCACTTCCGTCCTCCTTCTTCTCCACTGGAATACCATGGTGTTCGGCATACCGGATCAGCCGCTCCCGCGAGGTCAGGTCCCATTCGCGCCACGGTGCTATGACACGTATGTCCGGATTCAGGGCATAGGCCGAAAGCTCGAAACGCACCTGGTCGTTCCCCTTTCCCGTTGCACCATGGGCAATCGCGTCAGACCGGGTCCTGGTCGCAGTCTCAACCAGATACTTTGCAATCAGCGGCCGCGCTATCGCAGTTCCGAGCATATATTCACCCTCATAGACGGCATTTGCCCGGAACATGGGAAAGACAAAGTCACGCGCGAACTCTTCCCTGAGATCCTCTACGCATATCTCGCGCACTCCCAGCATTTGAGCCCTTTCACGCGCTGGACGAAGATCCTCACGCTGACCGATATCTGCCGTAAATGTAACCACCTCACAGTTATACTCGTCCTGCAACCATTTCAGAATGATGGAGGTATCCAGGCCTCCTGAATATGCAAGTACCGTTTTTCTGATTCCAGACATGCCTGATGACTCAAAAAAAGAAGTATGGGAAGAAAGCGGATTATTATATCATTGGCCCCGATATTTCGCTCTCCTGTATCCAGCCGCGAACATGTCTCCACCATGACACCGCACCGCTGGTTTTCAGGATTGGTTCTGTCACATCGTCCATACATAGCCTGACATGTTGCACTCATGCCTGTTAGACATTTTCTCGGCCTTGATGACCTTTCGGAATCGGAACTTCGGCAACTCATGGCACGCGCCATTGCGCTGAAGGCATCGCTTCGAAAGGGGAAACCCGAACAGTTCATGCAAGGCAAGACTGTAACACTGATTTTCGAGAAGTCGTCCACGCGTACCCGGGTTTCCTTCGAGGCCTGTATTGCACAGTCGGGGGGGAGCTCGATCTTTTTGGGCCCTGCGGAATCCCATCTTTCCAGAGGGGAGTCAATAGAAGACACGGCCAGAGTGCTGTCCCGGATGGCCGATCTTGTCATCATGCGAACCGGACCACACGAGCGCCTCGAACGTATGGCGGAAGCCGCTTCGATACCGGTCATCAACGGGCTGTCAGATTTCAATCACCCCTGCCAGATTCTTGCAGACCTGCAGACTTTCCTTGAACACCGGGGCGATATCAGTGGTCGAAAGGTCGCCTGGATCGGAGATGGCAACAACGTCTGCCACTCATGGATGAATGCTGCCCGTCTGCTTGGTTTCGATCTTTGCATAGCCACACCGAAACAGCATGCTCCAGACAAGGAAATGGTCTTGCGCTGTCGGCACCACGTGATACTTACCCAGAATCCGAACGAGGCAGCATGCGATGCAGACCTCGTGCTGACCGACACATGGTCGAGCATGGGGCATGAGCAGGAAGCGGAGACCCGCAAGGAGACATTCCGGGGCTATTGCGTGGACGAGTCCATCATGGAAACTGCCGCAAGGGACGCCCTGTTCATGCACTGCCTGCCGGCCTATCGGGGGCACGAAGTGACGAAAGGAGTTATCGACGGCCCGCAAAGTGTAGTATGGGATGAGGCTGAAAATCGACTACACGCCCAGAAGGCATTGATCGAGTTTCTCATGTCCGTCAATTGAGCACGAATTGGTAGGTGCAGAAAACGTAGGCAAACACTGCAACCGTAAACAGGAGGTTAAGGTGCCCGTTATTACCGAGCAGGATCTGCCAGCTGAAGAACCAGAACTCCCTGTCCAGTCTTGACACGCCCGGCAAAAAGCGTTTCACGTCACGACAGTACGCCCGGTAAGGAGTGCCGAAAATCCTTTCCAGAACCTGCTCTTCACGCTTCACGCGGTTGTACATGTAAAACCCGTACAGAACCGTAACCGCACACAGCGCAACCCAGCTTCCCGACAGCAGGACGAAACCGCCGATCACCGGATATCTCCCCAGGTACATGGGGTTTCGGCATAACTGATAGGGTCCCCGTATCGTCAGCACCCGGTCTTTCTCAACACATCCGAAGCACCAGAGTTGCCAGACCTCGCCCAGCAAGGCGATTGCCGTACCAGCCAGAAGATACCGGTCATCCGTCCACCATGGCCATACCGCAACGACAGAAATCACTATCGGCGCACGTATGCGCAACAGCAGTTTCCTCAGACCGTGATGGTTGAACAGCCTGTGCAGGGGCGCCAGAAATACTGAAGACATGCAAGCAATGGCAAGAGGGACACTAGCCTGTCCGGGGCCAGTAGGTAAAGATTTTCAACAGTCCCCTGATGAATGGATTCCGGGTATCGCGGATTCTACGATAGCCATGCCGGTATTTCAAAAACTTCTGCTGGATCCCGGCGATATCCGCGGAGCCTCCGGCATAGGCATTGAACAGTTCTTCTACAAGATGTTCCGGGACCTGTACCCTTTCCAGGTCCTGTATCCTGAGATTGGCCGACATCTGCTCTGGGGACACCTTGCGCACCCGGTTGATATCCAGCAGGACAAACTGTCTTTTCAACTCGGTTGAGTCGGGGTTCCAGTCCTCCGGCACCAGTATGTTCGCCGCAGAAAGATCCCGGTGAACGATTCCGCAGTCATGGATTTCCCTGACATATCTGCCCAGGCATCTGACCAGTTGCCGGGTCTGCCGACTTTCCGGTTGTGCCGATGTTTCATGATTCCGCGCCAGGATATCCCGGGCACGCCAATGTGTCCGAACGGTCTCCACCGCCATGATCCCCTGATGGGCCGGGTCAGACAGATCGAGTGCAAGCAGCACCGGCAAGGGAGTGTTGATACCATGCCGTTTCAGCAACCAGGCATTGTTCCAGTGCCTGACAGCCCGCTTCTTTCCAAACCGAAGCCTCAGTGCATGAAGGGGAGTGCGGGCTGAATACTGCTTCAGAACCACCGTGCTGCCTCCGGTCAGTGACTTGCCGGGCCAGTGCACTTCCGCCAGAAGATTTCTGTGACGCTTGAACCACCTGCAAACATTATGTTCATCCATCAATTGCAGCGGATTTGTCAAGACAGCCTCCACACCCTGGCAATCGAAATCGCTGTTCAGCCAGCCACACCACCTGCCGGTATCAAATTCCTGGTACCGACCCCTCCAGGGATCGGGCAAATATGGCAGTTCAGTCACAATCCGGCACAGGCGCTTGTTACGCTTCCATCAGACCTTGCTTCACAAGTATCGAGTGGCTGGGGCATATCTGACGATCTGATCACATGATCTGGAATCATGCCGCTCCCGCATCCAACTGCTCCTGCAAGCCCGCACGATGATCTTCCTGGAATTCACATCCATGGGGCGACAATGCCGAAGTCCATGTCAGTCTGCTGAACATGATCGATCCTGACCCGTTGCTTACGATGAATGCAGTATCGCCATGAACGCCCTTCTTCCTCATCCCGATGCCCTGTCAACCAATGCATGCAAGCCCCATGTTCCGACTCCTGCAATCTCATGATCCTGCCCTTGCCCCATGCCCTGCAGACGACACCACCCCCGAGACGTCAATTTCCCCTTCTTGAGAGAAACCGCCCGGCATGCTAGATTGCCAACACCCGGACCTGGACCAGCGTAAGGAAAGTGATACGGATTCTCATACTATATTACAGTAGACATGGGGCGGTAAATATGCTCGCCCGGTCAATAGCGCACGGTGTCGAGAGTGTTGATGATTGTGAGGCGATCATGCGTACGGTTCCTCCCGTATCCACGGTTTGCGAAGCTACC
>JAJDVC010000250.1 GCA_022826305.1 Gammaproteobacteria bacterium
GACCGGCAGGCGGATTACGTCATTGACTGCAGGGGATATGCTGCCCGGGACACGCTCGGGGAGCTGCGGGGGGTAAGGGGAGAGATGATGATCCTGCAGACCGGGGAGTTGACCCTGGCCCGCCCGGTCAGGCTGCTGCACCCCCGGCATCCCGTGTATGTCGTCCCGCGCGGTCACGGTCGTTTCATGCTGGGTGCGACGGTGATCGAGAATGACGAGAGGAGGCGGGTAAGCGTACGCTCGGTACTGGACCTGCTGAATGCCGCCCTGCTGCTGGAACCCCGTTTCGGCGAGGCGGAGGTGGTCGAGGTCGGTGTTGACGTCCGCCCGGCTTTCGATGACAACCTGCCGAAACTGATGCGCCGGAACAACGTGATATACATGAACGGGTTGTTCCGGCATGGTTTCCTGCTGAGCCCGGCGATGGCGGCACAGGTTGCCGAGGCGCTCCAGGATCGGGAACAGTTCAGGGCATTGCCATTATGCGCATAATCGTCAATGGCGAAGAGAAGGACGTGGACGGCCCCGGGCTGGGAGATGTCCTGCGCCAGTGCGGATACGACAATGAGCATGTTGCTACCGCACTCAACGGAGAATTCGTGCACAGGCATCTGCGCGAGGATACCCGCATCCGTCCGGGGGACCGGATTGAAGTGGTGTCCCCCATAGCCGGCGGGTAGGCCGATGTGTCATGGTTGAATTCTACGGAAAGACCGTCTCGAATCCGCTTCTGCTCGGTACGGCGCGCTACCCGTCTCCGGCCATCATGGCCGAGGCGGTCAGGGCTTCGGCCGCAGAAATCGTGACGGTTTCCCTGCGTCGGGAAGCGGGCGGCAGTTCCGCCGGGCAGAAATTCTGGCAGCTGATCAGGTCGCTGGATGTCGCCGTGCTGCCCAATACCGCGGGCTGTCACTCGGCCAGGGAGGCGGTCACCACCGCACACATGGCCCGGGAGATATTCCAGACCGACTGGATCAAGCTTGAGGTCATCGGTCATCAGGATACCCTTCAGCCGGACGTGTTCGGGCTGGTCGAAGCCGCCAGGATCCTGGTCGAGGACGGTTTCCGGGTATTTCCGTATACGACCGAGGATCTGGTGGTTGCCGAAAGGCTGCTGCATGGTGGTTGCGAGGTACTGATGCCCTGGGGGTCCCCGATAGGAACCGGACGCGGGATCAACAATGAATACGGCCTGCGGTCACTGCGGACGCATTTCGACACGGTGCCGATCGTGGTCGATGCCGGCATCGGCCTGCCTTCGCATGCAGCCCGGGCGATGGAGATCGGCTGCGACGCCGTGCTGCTCAATACCGCCGTGGCCCGTGCCGCGGATCCTGTCGCCATGGCACAGGCATTCTGCGAGGCGGTTGCGGCCGGGAAGAAGGCCTGGGAAGCCGGACCGATGGAACCTTCCGGATTCGCCCATCCTTCAACCACCGATGCCGGCAGGGGGCAGTTCGTCTGATGCGGTGGGATCCGTTCTATCCTGTCCTTGACAGCCCCCATTGGCTGGGTCGGCTGCTGCCCCTGGGTATCCGGATGGTCCAGATCAGGATCAAGGACACGGATCCGGAACAATTGCGCGATATCCTGTTGCGTTGCCGGGACCTGTGCCGCGAGGCAGGCTGCCAGCTTGTCGTCAACGATTACTGGGAACTTGCCATTGAACTCGGCTGCAATGCGGTTCATCTGGGCCAGGAGGACCTGGACGATGCGGATCTTGCCGCCATATCCGGTGCTGGACTGGACCTTGGAATCAGCACGCATTCCGATACGGAACTCGAGCGTGCCCTGTCCTGTGATCCCGTCTACATCGCACTGGGGCCGATTTACCCCACGCGTCTGAAGAAGATGCCCTGGGGACCGCAGGGACTGGAGCGCATCAGGCAATGGAAGGACCGGATCGGAACGCTCCCACTGGTAGCCATTGGCGGCATGAGTCCCGCGCGTGCGCCGGGAGTATTCGAGGCTGGTGCGGACATCGTGTCCATGGTTACCGATATTACCCTTGATCCGGAACCGGAGCGGCGAACCCGGCAATGGATCAGTCTGACCGACCCTTTTCGAAGCATTCCCTGTAACACGCAATCCTGAAGCCATGAAGAAGATCCTGCTTGTCCTTGTCGCCCTGCATGCCGGAACCGTCCAGTCCGATGACCGGCTGACCCTTGTCCTGGACTGGTTCGTCAACCCGGACCACGGGCCCGTCATCATTGCCCGGGAAAAGGGCTATTTCTCCGAGCAGGGGCTGGAAGTCGAGATCGTGCCGCCTGCCGACCCGTCGGACCCTCCGAAGATCGTTGCGGCCGGTGGCGCGGAACTCGCGATATCGTACCAGCCCCAGCTGCATCTTCAGGTCGCGGAGGGGCTGCCGCTCGTGCGGGTAGGCACCCTGGTTGCCACTCCCCTGAACTGCCTGCTGGTTCTCGAGGACGGCCCGATCAGGTCCATCGCCGACCTCAGGGGCAGGAAGGTCGGGTTTTCCGTGGCGGGGGTCGAGGAGGCCCTGCTCTCGGCCATCCTCAGGCCCCATGGCCTGGGCATGGATGATATTGATCTCGTCAACGTGAACTGGTCGCTTTCCCCCTCGCTGATGTCGGGGCAGGTCGATGCCGTGATCGGGGCGTTCCGCAACTTCGAACTCAACCAGATGGAGATCGAGGGCGTGCCCGGGCGATGCTTTTATCTCGAAGAGGAGGGTCTGCCGCCCTATGACGAACTGATCTATGTCGCCAACCGCGATTCGATGAACCGTGATCTTGTCGCCAGATTCCTGGCCGCAACCGAAAAGGCTACCCAGTTCATCGTCAATCACCCGCAGGAAAGCTGGGAGATCTTCTCTGCAACTTCCAGGGAACTTCAGGATGAACTGAACCGCCGGGCCTGGGTCGATACCCTGCCCCGGTTCGCACTGCGGCCTGCGGCGTTCGATGCGGGACGCTATGCCGGCATGGAAGCGTTCCTGAAGGCGTCCGGACTGCTGGAAGGCATCAGCCCGGTCGGGCGTCTGGCCGTGGACGTCACGCAGGACCTGTAGGGCAGGATCATGGGCGCCCGCAAATTCCCGGAGACCGCGACCACGACGGCAACCGATTACGGCAGTGCGCTGTTCGGCGCGCTGCGGCAGCACGCCGACTGCAACTGGATGAAGTACATCCGGCATGAATTCGTCTGCCGGCTCGGTGACGGCTCTCTGCCCCGTTCCGCATTTCTCGCCTATCTGGAGCAGGACTACCTGTTCCTGCTCCATTATGCCAGGGCCTGGGCGATGGCGGTGGTGAAGTCTGAAACGGCCGGGCAGATGCGCATGGCCGCTGCCACCGTCAATGCGCTGATCAACGAGGAAATCAGCCTGCATGTGCGGGTATGCGAACGCGAGGGAATCACGGAGGAGGCGTTGCTCAATGCGCGGGAAGCGCCGCAGAACATTGCCTATACCCGCTACGTCATGGATACCGCACTTGGCGGCGATCTGCTTGACCTGCTGTGCGCCATGTCGCCTTGCGTGTTCGGATACGGGGAGATCGGCTGCCTGCTGGCCGATGCGGACACCGAGCCTGTCTACAGGGAATGGATTGATGCCTACTGCGGGGAGCCGTACCAGGAGCTGTGCCGGAGCGTTGCCGGGCTGGTCGAGGAGGTTCGTCTCGCAAGGCTTGGCAGCGATTTCATGGGCAGTCCCAGGTGGGAATCCCTTTGCAGCCGCTTCAGTACCGCCGTCGAGCTTGAGGCGCAGTTCTGGTCGATGGGAATGGATCTTGGCAAGCCCGGCGCCTGATACGCCTCCCGGACTGTTTCTCGAGGGCAGTTTCTCCTATGGTGACAGGCCGCTGTTCTCGGATATATCCCTGTGCCTTGACGCGGGCAGATGGACATGCATGCTGGGACCTTCAGGCTGCGGAAAATCCACGTTGCTGCGCCTGATGGCGGGATTGCGTACAGACGGGGCATTCACCGGAAGCCTGGGTGCCAGCGATCATCATCCGGTGGCCGGGCGCATTGCCTACATGGCCCAGGACGACCTGCTGTTTCCATGGTTGACGGTTGCACAGAACGTGTCGCTCGGCGCCAGGCTGCGCAGGGAATCCCCGGATTCGACCAGGGTCGGGACACTGATCCGCGAGGTTGGACTGGAAGACCATGCGACGAAGAAGCCGGGCCAGCTCTCGGGAGGAATGCGCCAGCGCTGTGCGCTGGCCAGGACCCTGATGGAGGGGACGCCCGTGGTGCTGCTGGACGAGCCGTTTTCGGCGCTTGATCCGGCGACGCGCCGGCAGATGCAGGAACTGTCATGCCGGGTCCTGTCCGGAAAGACCGTGCTGCTGGTCACCCACGACCTGGCCGAGGCGCTGCGCCTCGGCGACAGACTGTACACGATGTCGGAAAAGGGGCTGGAGTGTCATTCACTGGCGCCCAGCGACGCGATCCGCTCCCTCGAGGATCCCTGCGTGATGGCGATCCAGACCAGCGTGTTCACGGCGCTCAATTCCTGAGTCGGGACGGGATTCGATGCGCCTGGGCCAGCTGCCTGATATCCTGGCTACCGTTGCCTGCCTCATCCTCGCGTGGCAACTGGTCGTGTGGCTTACCGGCGTTCCGGCCTTCATTCTTCCCGGTCCCGTACGCGTCATGTCGGCGCTTTACGACAATGCCGGCCTGATCATGTGGCATACCCTGATCACGGCAACGGAAGTGGTGATCGGGCTGGTACTGGGCACGGCCTGCGGAATATCCACTGCGCTGTATCTCATGATGTCCGACCGCGCCCGCCGCCTGCTGCTGCCCGCCCTGGTTCTCAGCCAGACCGTGCCGGTTTTCGCCCTGGCCCCGCTGCTGACGCTGTGGCTGGGCTACGGGTTGGCATCGAAAATCGCGATGACGGTCCTGATCATCTACTTTCCCGTCACCTCGACCTTCTTCGACGGGCTGCGCACCACCCCGGGCGGCTATCTGGACCTGGCGCGGACGCTGCGCAGCCCGCACCTGTCCACGCTGCTCCAGGTACGGCTGCCCGCCGCGCTTCCTTCGCTCTCTTCGGGAGTGCGGCTGGCGGCTGTCTATGCCCCGATCGGGGCAGTGATCGGGGAGTGGGTGGGCGCCTCGAACGGACTGGGCTACCTCATGCTTCTTGCAAACGGCCGGGTAAAGACGGACCTGATGTTTGCCGCGCTGATTGTCTTGTGCGTGCTGACCATCACGCTTCGTTTCGCGGTCAGTGGACTCTGTTCCGGCATGACCCGCTGGGCCGGATACCCGGAGCAGGCCTGAGTGGACGCCCGCGCCTTCCTCACGGCATGCTGGTCGGCAGGCGTCGAGCGGGTGCGGGGAGAGCACACGGTCCGCAGCGCCCTGGAGGAGTCGGGCCCTGACCGCATAGACAACCTGCTCGCAGTCGGCAAGGCGGCATCCTCCATGTGCCTGGGCGCCCTGGATCGCCTGCCTCCCCGTGCAAGGGGCCTGCTGATCACGAAATACGGTCACGTTGATGCGGGGTTGCAGGAGGCGGGCAGGATGGAGATCCTGGAGGCCGCGCATCCCGTTCCCGACCTGCACAGCCTTGCCGCAGGTCGGCGCGCGGTGGATTTCGTCGAATCCGTGCCGGAAACGGAGAATCTTGTCATGCTGGTGTCCGGCGGCGCCTCTGCACTGGTCGAACTCCTGCCGGCGGGGTTCGGATTGCCGGAACTGGAAAGGATGACCGGAGACCTCCTGTCCCGTGGTTTCGATATCACCCGGATCAACTCGGTCAGGCGGTGCATGTCGGGAATCAAGGGCGGCAGGCTGCTGGCCCGGAGCAGGACGGAATTCCTGTACGTCTACGCCATCTCGGATGTCCCGTCCGATGATATCGCGGTCATCGGTTCCGGCATCGGCGCAGTCGGTCCGGTTTTCGAGGGTTCACGGGACATCCCGGCGGAATTCTCCGATCTTGTCCGGGTATCGGCGTGGGACGGGCTGGAGCATGCGCGGTCGGACCGTTGCCGGGTCACGCAGCGGGTTATCGCGTCCAACACCCTGGCGCGCAAGGCCGCTGCACGGTATGCGGCGCAACGAGGATATCGCGTGGTGACCAACGAGGAATCCCTGCATGGTCCGGTCGAGGAAATCTCTGCCCGGATTCATGATGTGCTGGCAGGCGGTGTCAGGGGCGTGTATGTCTGGGGCGGAGAGCCGACCGTGGTGCTGCCGACGGCCCCCGGGCGGGGTGGCCGCAATCAGCATCTGGCCCTGTGCATGGCAAGGCGGCTCAGGGGAGTGCGGAACATCTCGCTGATCGCGGCGGGCACGGATGGCACGGACGGACCCACGGACGCTGCCGGCGGCGTGATCGATGGCCGGGTTTTCGATTCCCTGCCGGGGGGCGATGACGCCCTTGCCGCCGCCGATTCGGGATCCTTTCTGGAAAGAACCGGGGCCCTGTTCATGACCGGGCCGACCGGGACCAATGTCATGGACCTGGTTATCGCGGTAAAATCCTGAACGGTATTGCCCGAGATCGGGGTTTGCGTTGAGATCGTCGAAACTGATCCATGTTGTCGGTTGCCACGCCGAAGGCGAGGTGGGCAACGTCATTGTCGGAGGGGTTCCCCCGCCGCCCGGGGACACGTTGTGGGAGCAGTCCCGCCATATCGCGCGCGATGGCGCCCTGCGCGACTTCCTGCTCCATGAACCCAGGGGAGGCGTCCATGGTCATGTGAACCTCCTGGTTCCGGCGATCAGCCCGCAGGCGGACACCGGATGGATCATCATGGAACCGGAGGACACGCCTCCCATGTCGGGTTCGAACGCGATGTGCGTCGCGACGGTCATGATCGAGACGGGCCTGGCGGCAATGCAGGAACCGTATACGGACCTCGTGATTGAGGCACCGGGCGGGCTGGTCAGGGTGCGGGCGGCCTGCCGTGATGGACGGGTCCGGCACGTCACGGTAACCAGTGTCCCGTCTTTTGCGGATCGGCTCGATGCAGATCTCGAGGTGGAGGGCATGGGCACGCTCAGGGTGGATATCGCGTTCGGAGGTGACAGCTTCGTCATCGTGAACCCGGGCGCAGTCGGCCTCGAGATCGTGCCGGACCAGGCCAGGGATCTGGTCGAGGCCGGACGGCGGATCACCCGTGCTGCAAACGAGCAACTGGGATTCACGCACCCGCGCATGCCGGAGTGGTCTCACGTATCCTTCACCCAGTTTGCGGATCCCCTGTTCCGGGAAGGAGGCGCTTTGGTCAGCCGCAACGCGGTGGTCGTGCAGCCCGGAAAGCTGGACCGTTCCCCCTGCGGTACGGGGTGCTCGGCGAGAATGGCGGTTCTCCATGCCCGGGGGCAGCTCGCTGCCGGAGAACGGATGGTCGGACGGTCCATCATCGGATCCCGCTTCGACTGCCGGATAGAGGAAGAAACGGATCTGGACGGCCTGCCGGCCATTGTCCCGAGCCTGACCGGCAGGGCATGGATTACCGGCTCTTTCCAGTTCATGCTGGATCCGGATGATCCGTGGCCCGGCGGTTACAGGCTTTCGGACACCTGGCCCGAAGTGCTGCAAGGCAGGCCGTCGCATGACCGTGCCGGGAACGGTTTCGCCCGGGACTGATGCCGGGTCCGTTGACCCGGCTGTCCGGGCTGATGCAGAATCCGGCTGTGCATGCGGATCGTGCGGTCCGCCCTGATCAATCCACCGGGTTCTTGACAAATGGTTTCAGGCAGGCCGGATATTCACCGATTCGATGATCGACTGGCTGCAGTCTATGGGGACGCAGGGAACAAGGAGCGGCATTACGACGAGTGGGCGTCTTCCTATGACCATGACCTGGTGAAGGATCTGGGCTATGTGGCGCATCGCGAGGCGGCCGACATCTTCATGGAACTGGTGGCCGACACCTCGTCCGGCATTCTGGACGTGGCGTGCGGTACGGGTCTGGTGGGCAGGTATCTTCGGGAACACGGCTACCGGACGCTTGATGGTGCGGATTTTTCCGCCCGGATGCTTCACGAGTCGGGGAAACTCGGGATATACCGGGCACTGTGGAAGCATGATTTCACGCAACCGGCGTCCCCGCCCGACTCCTATGACGCATTGATCTGCGTCGGCATGTTCTCCTATTCCCTGCCGGGGATCGTTCACATGCATCACGTGGTGAATTGTGTCCGGCCGGGAGGCTTGTGCGTGATCACGGTCAACGGTGCGGCCTGGCGCGATCTGGACCTGGAATCTGCAGTGCGGCAGGAATCCGGGAAGCACGGCTTCGCCATTGAGCAGACAAGGACCGCAGGCTATATCGTCAAGGAGGATATTGATTCGCGGGTACTTGTGATCAGGCGCTGAGGTATCCGGATCCGCAACGGATCACTCCGGTACTGCTTCTGCTTCCGTACTGGAGCGTTTCCGGTAGCGGCCTTCAAGCGGAGCCATCAGCAGCGCCATCATCGGCGGCACGATTACCAGCGTGATCACCGCGGACAGGCTGAGTCCTCCCACGACGACGCTGCCGAGCCCCCGGTACAGTTCCGACCCGGCTCCCGGGAACAGGACGAGCGGCAGCATGCCGAACACGCTTGTCAGCGTGGACATGAAAATGGGCCGGATCCTGTGCCGGGTGGCGGTCCTGATCGCCTCGTCCGGCGCCATGTCCTCCCGGCGTATGTGGTGCAGGGTCTGGTGAACCAGCAGTATCGCATTGTTGACGACGATGCCGACGAGAATGATGAAGCCCAGCATGGTCAGCATGTCCAGCGGCTGATAGCCGACCTGGTTGAGCAGTGCAAGGCCGGCGAAACCGCCCGCCGCGGCGACCGGAACCGACAGCATGATGATCAGCGGATAGACGAAGCTCTCGAACAGCACCGCCATGACCAGGAATATGATGATGAGGGCCAGGATCAGGTTGACCGCCATGGCATTGCGGGTCTCGACGAGCTTGTCCGCCGTGCCGGAAATGTTCAGCTTGATGCCATCGGGCAGGCCCTGTTTCTCCAGCGGTTCCACCACCCCGGTCCGGAGCTGGTCGATGGCGGTTTCAAGCGGTATGCCGGGATTCGGCCGCACCTCCAGGGTGATGGTGCGGAAACGTTCGCGATGACGTATCTCGGTGGGACCGGAGGTCAGCACAATTTCCGACAGGGATGAAACGGGCACGATATGGCCCTGCGGGGTGACGATGGGCAGATTGTCTATTCCCTGCGTCTGCATCACGGCGCTGGCATGACCCTTGAGCATCACGTCCATCAGCTTGCCGTCCACGGTCGACTGGCTGACACGCAGGCCGTCGTTGAAGGAGTCGATCGTCTGGGCAAGCTCGGTGGCGTTCAGCCCGCTGTCGCTCAACCGCAGCTGGTCCGGTATCACGCGCACCTCCGGGGCGCCGAGTTCAAGCCCCGGAACCGGTCTCCATTCATTGCCCTCCTCGCGGGGGAACTGCGAGGCCACGAGTCCGAACGCCTGTCCGGCCACCTGGATGATCCGTTCAATGTCAGCACCGGAGATGTCCAGTTCGATCTTGCGGCCGCCGCCGATGCCGCGACCAAAGATCGATGGTTGTGTAATGAAACCGAATGTGCCGGGTTCCCGGAACACTGGCCGGCTCAGTATGGGTTTCAGTTCGGCCACGCGTTCGGGCTGGACGGCGACTGCACCGAGAAAGGTGCGGGATGGCGTCGCAACGAAGAAGAACCGTTCTATCTGCGGCGGGGAATCAGGCTCTGCCCCGGCGGGATTTTCCGAAGCCCATAAGTGCCGCGTCGCGGACTCGATGCCTTCGGCGATATCCGTCATTGTCCGGAGGTTGTATCCCGGTGGCGGGATGATGATGCCGAACAGGAGGTTGCGGTTGCCTTCCGGCAGGTACTCGAGTTTCGGCACCATCCTGTATGCGCTGTACGATGCCAGCGCAGTGACGCAGCACACTACCAGCAGCGCCAGCATCCGGCTGCGGGTAACGGAACCGGCAAAGCCCAGTATCGCCCGAACGAACAGCGCACCGCACCAGTCCATGATCGGCAGACGGAGGCGTTTTCCCGGTCGCCGACCGCCCAGCAAGGCGTTGGACAAGGCCGGGATGACGCTGACGGACACCAGCAGGGACAGGATCACGGATACGGAAATCGCCACCGCGATATCGCGGAACAGCTGTCCGGCCTCCAGTTCCATCACCAGAACGGGAATGAATACCATGATCGTCGTCAGCGCCGAAACCAGGACGGCCCCCCATACCTGCTGTGCACCGAGGTAGGCTGCGCGCAGGGTACTGTGTCCGGATTCCCTGAGCCGGTAGATGTTCTCCAGCACAACGATTGCGGCATCGACCACCATGCCGACAGCGAAAGCCAGCCCCGCCAGGGAAATCACGTTGATGGACCGGCCCAGCGCCGCCATCGCCACGAAGGCGCCGATTACCGAGACCGGGATTGCCATGGAAATGATGATGGTGGCGCGGGCGGAGCGGAGAAACAGCAGCAGGATGAGTGCCGCCAGGGAACCGCCGACCCAGATGTTCTGCTGCACCAGGTCGATCGCCGAATTGATGTATACGGTTTCATCGTAGACCTGCTGCAGTTGCAGCCCGGAATCGGGTATCACGTGAAGGTTGAGTTCGTCAACGGCGGATCGCAGTCCCTGCATGGTTTCGATGACATTGGCGCCGGTCTGCCGTTCGGCGCTCATGGCCAGGGCGGCATCGCCAAGCAGCCGGATACTGGCTCTCGGCGTCTCGTAGCCGAATTCCACCGTGGCGATGTCATCGAGGCGTACCCGTCCCAGGGAACCCCTGCCGTCCGTGCTCCGGATCATCACTTCCCGGATTCGGTCGAGCGTGTTCAGTTCCCCTTGCGTGCGTACCACGTACCGGCGCTTGCCTTCATCGATGTTGCCGGCGCCGATCGAGATGTTCGCCGTACGCAGGGCTCGCGTCACCTGGCCGATCGTCAGCTGGTAACGCGCCAGGAGGCTGGGCTCGATCTGGATGTGGATCTGGCGTTCGCTGACACCGTATACATTGATCCTGCCGACGCCCGGGACGCGTTCCAGCCTCTCCTTGACGATATCGTTGACAAAGTCGCCGAACTGGTGGATCGGACGTTCGATGCCGTCCTGCCGGGTCAGGATGAACCACGCGATCGCCGTGTCTTCACTGCCTGCGATTTCCAGCGTCGGTTGCTCCGCTTCGTCGGGATAGCCGGTTACACGGTCCAGCCTGTTTGCCACCAGCAGGAGCGCCCGGTCCATGTTGTTGCCGACCTTGAACTCCAGCGTGACCCGTGCCTGGCCGGACTCGGCCTGGCCGGTAATCGATTTCAGCCCCTCCAGACCGGCCAGCTTGTCCTCCTGAAGGTTGAGGATTTCCCGCTCGACTTCCGCCGGGGCCGCCCCGTGCCAGGTCGTGGTAACCGTGATGACCGGGCGGTTGACGTCCGGGGCCAGCTGTATGGGGATGGTCTGCAGGGCCACCAGGCCGAACAGGATCACCAGCAGTACGGCTGCGGTGACCGCGATCGGTCGTTGTATTGAAATGCCGATAAGGTTCATCGGCGGGGTGTCACTGGCTCCACTGCGACTGTCCGACCGTGACGGCCTGCCCGGGAGTCAGCCGTTCGTTGCCCCGGATGATCACCTGGTCGCCCTCGGACAGGCCGCCAAGCACTTCCACCCGATCGCCTATGGCTTCTCCGGTAACGATTGTACGAAGGAGCGCCTGACCTTCTTCGGCGACATAGACAAGCGTCTGGTTGCCCCGCTGTATCAGGCCATCCTTGTGAGTGGAGAGAATCTGACGCGCCTGCCCGGCCGGCAGTTCGACGACGACGCTCTGCTCGGTGGCCAGTATGCCGCTGTCTTCCTGCCAGGTTATCGAGAAGCGCACGCGACGGGTCCGGGTCCGGGGATTCTCCTGGGGCACCACGGCACGGACATGCGCAGTGTGTCGGCTGCCGTTGTCCAGCACCACGGATACCTGCGTGCCGGGAGGAATCCCCGCAATCTGCCTGTACGGCACATCCGCCTCCAGTTCGAGTTCTCCGTCGGAAACCAGGGAAACCACCGCCTGGCCTACCCGCAGGTAGCTGCCGATCTCGGTATCCTTGCCTACCACCGTACCACCGTAGGGCGCCAGGACCTCGCTGTACCGGAGCTTCAGGTCTACCAGGGCGATGCTCGCCTGCGTGCTGGCGACGGCGGTTTCGGCTTCCTCTACCCGTGCGCTTGCAATGGTCTGCTGCTGCTGCGCATCGTCATAGGATGCCTGGCTGACGGCTGCCGAGCTTTGCAACCGTGCAAGCCGGTCAACTTCCTGGCTGGCCAGCTTGAGCAGGGACCGCGCCACGTTCAGGCGCGCCCGGGCCTCCTTGCGACGGACCGTGGCCTGGGCCTTTTCCAGTTCCAGTTCGGTCGTGTCAATGCGTGCCAGCAACTGGCCCTTGTCAACCCGGTCGCCAATACGGACCAGCAGTTCCAGGACCGGTCCTTCCACGCGCGATGCGACAGTGCCCGCGTATCTCGCCACCAGGCGGCCGATTACCGGGGCGGTCTGGCCGAACTGCTGCCTGATTACCCCGTCGACCGATACCGGTGCGGCATGTTGCGCCCAGGAACCGGATATCGCAACCAGCAACATGCACAGCCCCGCTACCCAGGCATAAGTCCAGTATGTGTTCGTGCGCACCATGTCTGACGGATCGGCTTGTCTGAACCGTCTATTGTACCAGCGGAAGCCGGCGATACCGCCCTTCAGAAAGTAAAGACCATGGAGATTGACAAGGAAAACCGCGATCCGATGGTTGCCGCGGATGCCCGCACAGCCGTTGCCCTGCATGCTCTCCCCTGGTCACGCACACGACGCGACCCGCCAACTGGTCCGGGCGCGGGGTTTCAGGCCGGTGGTGCCGCCGAAGCGCAATCGGTGCGCACCCCGGCAATACGACGAGGCATTGTACCAGCGGCGCAACGAGATCGAGTGCCTGTTCCGACGCCTCGAGGGCTTTCGCAGGGTCTGATCGCGCTTCGACAGGCTTGATGTCATCTTCCTCGGCTTCGTTACCTTCGCACTCATCATCGAATTCCTGAGCTTGCGGCAACAAGCCCTGGCCGGACTGGACTTTTTCCATCAGTTTCGGCAGGAAGATAGCCGTGACGCCATTCCCGGCCGGGAACTCATCTTCGCCGCTGTACACAATGAACCTGCGCGTGGCGCCGACGTCTCCGCAAGTCTGGCTGAAGCGCTTTCCCGGCCTGGGTGCGACACCGTGCCTGATTTCCGAGGACGGCATCCTGATGACAAGATCAATTTCCGCACCGGCAGCCGTGCGGTAACAACGGGTTTCTGCAAGGCACGGCAGGACAGAATGAATATTCTCCACCACGAAACCTTCCCAGCCTTTCCCCAGTAAGGGACTGGAAAGCAATGCGTCATGGCTGCCTATGCCGAGCAACCTGTGCTGGATACCGCTATCCCGAATATGGTAGCGCGGTGACTTCACCGGTCGTTTCCCGACATTGGCATGCCACGGCTCCAGACGCCTGACCAGCAACAGGCCGGCGAGAATGTCGATTTAGTGGTTGACGGCGGGGCGCTGTATTTCCAGGTTGCCTGCAAGCCTGCTGGTATTCACGGGCTCGCCCTGCAGATGCGCCAGCATCGTCCACAACCGACGCAACCGGCCGGCGGGGACCCGGAAATCCATCTGGGGAACGTCACGCTCAGCATAGGTACGGACCAGATCCTCCAGCCAGTACATGGCCATGTCATCAGTATCGGCGAGGTAGCTGTCTGGAAAGCCGCCACGCAGCCAGAGCCTGTTCAGGCATTCTCGACCATGGCCGGATTCAAGCATGTTCAATCCACCCATCTCGACATGGCTGATACGCCCTGCGAGGCGCTCCGATGGCTGGCGGAGCAGGTCCATCGATGCTGATCCCAGCAACAGAAACTGTGCGGTTTTCCTTCCTTCCTGCCTGTTCTCGTCAATCAAGCCGCGCAGAACCATGAACAGGTCCGGGCTACGCTGTATTTCATCCAGAATGATCAGCTTGTCCTTGTACGAACCAGGATAACTTTCCGGATCGCTCGGTTTCAGCAGGTCTCCCGGAACCTCCAGATCAAGGTAGACCGAGTCCGTGCCTGCTGCCAGGGTCCTGGCAAGCGTTGTCTTGCCTGCCTGCCGCGCACCCCGCAGTGCAACTGGTGGGTGCGCGCTCGAGATTCTCCCGTAGCTTGCCTGTAATCCATCGAGCAATCATGCCTTGTAATCTGTATCGAAAATATTCAACATGCAAGGCATGAATCCTGATCTTCCTCAGCTGACCGGAATATGGAGCCTTGCGCCCCGAAAGATCGAATCCGGCAGATCAGGTCAATACCGAAGGATTCCCGTCGTGCCATGAGCATGACATCCGATACAGCGCCAGTACCGTGTACTTGACTCCGTGGATGGGAACTCATACAGTCAACCCCCTTGGCTGATGCCTGTATTCCACCAAAAGACGTTCGGTTGCCCTGAATGAAGTGTGCGTGCGGATGGGGAGAGGTGCTCAGGCATTGTTCCACCTTCATGACGAACGAGAATCACCATGAGGATAATCATCATAGGGGCCGGCGGTTCCGTCGGCAGCACGGCGGCAGAGGCGCTTGAAGGCCGGCATGAACTGATCCGTGTCGGTCGGCAATCAGGCGACATCCAGGTGAATATCGGCGATATCGGCAGCATCCGGGACATGTACCGGCAGACCGGAAAGGTCGATGCCGTGATCGTCGCGGCAGGACACGGTCATTTCGGCCCGGTGGCGGAGATGAGCGGAGAGCAATGGATGAAGGGTATCTACCACAAGGCGCTGCCCCAGGTGAATGTGGTACTGGAGGGTATTCCATTTGTCAACGACGGCGGTTCCTTTACCCTGACCAGTGGCGTACTGAACCGTGATCCGATTTCCGGGGGGACATGTTCCGCATCGGCAAACGGCGCGATTGACGGTTTCGTGCTGGGCGCTGCGGTGGACATGCCGCGAGGAATCCGGATCAATTCCGTAAGTCCGGGATTGCTTCAGAATTCGGTGGAGCGGTTCAGGGGAAAGTTTCCGGGACACGATCCGGTATCCTCCAGGCGCGTCGGACTGGCGTACTGCAAGAGTGTCGAGGGCGTGATCACCGGGCAGACCGTCCTCGTGGATTGAGGCGGCCTGCCCCCGGAACACGGAGACCGGGACTACAGCATTTCGTTTTCTTCCAGCACCCTGCGGGCCACCCTGAAGCATTCGAGTGCCTGCGGCACGCCGCAGTAGATGCCCACGACATGAACGATACCCCGGATCTGCTCCCTGGAGACACCGTTGCGGATTGCCCCCCGGCAGTGTATTTCCCATTCGTGCATTTTTCCGAGTGCTCCGATCATCGCCAGATTCATCATTGAGAGGGTCTTGGGGTCGATTGCGTCGTCTCCCCAGCCGAATCCCCAGCACCATGCGGTCATGGCTTCCTGGAAGGGGCGGGTGAAGTCATCCGCGTCGGCCAGATTCTTCTCCACGTACTCTGCGCCGAGTGTTGCCTTGCGCTGGGCAAGCCCCTTGTCGAACAGGTCATTGTCCATAGCGTGTCTCCGGTAGAGATGGTCTTGGTAAAATGGATCATGGAGTATATAGCCGATCCGGAAATAATCCTATTCAGAGCGTTGTTCATCTGCAATTCCCGCTGGCGGTGGATAATGGCTGTTCGGGGATGTGTTAGCAGGGTTTTCCCCGCGTACAGGACTGTTCAGGGAACCGGAATCTGACTTGCAGGGTGAACTGCAGTGATCGTTGCTTCCGATTTGGACTATGATATGATTTATGGTAGCTGTAGAAAAAGATCGCTGAATTATGCTGTTGACCAATTACCCGGTGGTAGAAATTCCTGATTCGTCCGTTGATCATGAGGTCGGTTTCCCGGGGAACGATGAAAGCCTGTAAAGCAAGGGAGAAATCCGTTGTGGTCCGGCAAGGAAAAAACGCACTGCAACCCCCCGATATACATGGTTTTCCAAAGGATTGGCGCGATCGGATCAGGGCGGATCTGTCGGCACAGCTGGAGGCTGGTGGAACCCTTTATGGAGTACGGTCAGACGGGGCCTACATTGCACGCACCCGGGGTGGAGACAGGGTTCTCAGACCACCTGACAGGAAATCCTCCTGACCTGCCGGTACCGGACCTGCGACCATGCCTACTCTGCATGTGGTTGCCGGCCCCAACGGTTGCGGCAAGTCAACATTGACTCGCATGAAGGGGTTTGATGGGCTGGAACCTATTGACCCTGACAGGATTCTGCGCGGTATGGTGTCCGGCACACCTCCACAAGCAGCCCGGAAGGCGTTACGCCTGAGATGGGTGGCGCTTGTTGAAAGAAAGTCATGTCTGGTGGAAACCACTCTCGCCGGTTTGGGTATTTTGAAACATATGAAAGATGCGCGGCGAAAGGGCTACCGGATTATCCTCCACTATATCTCCGTCGATTCCCCGGAACAGGCGCTTGATCGTATCCGCAACCGCGTCGCACTCGGTGGTCATGGTGTACCAGAGGCCGATGTTCGGCGGCGCTTCACCCGCTCATTGATCAATTTGCATGCAGCGGTCGAACAAGCGGATGAGGTACTACTATATGACAACACGGACCCTGACCATCCGCACCGTGAAGTCGCGGTTCGCTGGACAGGGAATTGGTGGGTTGCAGAAGTTATTCCTGGCTGGGCTGATGCGGTCTTGGTTAATGCGTTTCGATGATGTTTATAACGATATCGGATGTTTTCACGAACTCAGACGGATCAGCCACTTCAATGAACGAATGTTTTAAGTCGAGTGATCGGGTAGTTCTATTGGATCAGGCCATAGTCCAGGACATGGAAGAAGTGCAATTCGTTAATCATCAATTCCAACGTCTAGTGGCCATAAATAAACGGTTTGTTAGCTGCAATTTTAGATACTCGGAATTTGATGCTGCATATATCAGGAAGTGCATATTCGATTCATGCGATTTCACGAGGTGTAGATTTACTAATTCCAATTTCCGTTGATTCAGACATTGATCTATTAGCTTTAGTTGAAGTTGAAGGATTTGATCAAAATATCGATCCCGATAAATTTTCGATCTATTCGTACAAACGAATTCAGGAACTATGGACCGCAGGAAATGCATTTGCATGGCACCTATCACTAGAGAGTAAGCTAATTTTACAGAGAGTGGAGAAGACTTTTTAAAAAGTTTAGGCCGGCCTTCCAGATACGCCAGTGCAGTCAACGATTGTTACAGATTTTTTGAGATTTTCGAGTCAGCTTGCTTGGCCATCAAACATGGAACGCCAAGTCTAGTATTTGAACTATCGACGGTGTTTTTAGCTATAAGAAACATTGCAACATGCTATTCGTTAGCAAGTATGCGGAAGCCGATATTTGGAAGGGATTCCGCTCGCATGATCGGTTCAAAAAGTATCACTATATCGGAACACACTTATTCGATATTAATGCGTTCAAGACTGCTTTCAACTCGAGGCTTGGGTGACGATGTCTCAAATTATGATCTGTGCAACCTGTTGTCAGAACTTGAAGTATGTAGGCAGTGGATGAACAACTTGTGTACGGAGATTAAAAATCATGGATGAATTCGTAAATAGAATGAATACACAGAGGCATGTGTTAAATCTTGTAAATGGAAAAATTGACTTATCCGAGAAACTTTTTGGACTTTCATATAGTGCGATTCAACGATGGGCTTCAGCTAATCAACTGGACCTGTCTTCGGAAATAATATGTTTTCTGAGACAAATTTCATCAGATTTATTTTTCATTGCAACGCGTAGTCAAGAGCCCGTAAGTGCAGAATATAGATTTCGACGCCAACAGATCATTGGTTCAGTTTCTTCTCTTGAGCGTGCTTTACAAAATGAACCAGATTGACTCCCATGCCTGTCCCAAGCCACGCTCGAAGCCATCGCCTCTGTTCCGTTTCGGATTTTAATGATCTGCTGTCTTTGGTCTTTATACTAACCTCCAGCTGAATTCCGCCGTGATGTAGTCGTACTGCTTACTATTCATAAATACTTATCGTTTTAATACGTGACTTATCTGTAACAGGATTCTAGACACTTCCACATGTTTTCCATATTGGATTTGTGCTGTTAGCCGGGGTCTGGCAAATGACCATTCTCTGTACTCCGGAAATCAGGTCCACAAAATGATCATGTTATCATGCCTTCAATCTACGTGATCTATCTCTGATTCATGGCCGAAATCGACCTGTTAAATCTTTTCCATCCAGGTACAGGAAGTATTCCCCCGCACCTTGCGGGTCGTGATACAGAGAAATCGTTTTTTCGAAATCAATTCAGCAACCTGCATTGCGACATTCAGTCGATCAGGACATGATTCTCTACGGGCCGCGCGGCAACGGCAAGACATCGATGCTCCGTCATTTCACAATTAACTGTGAATGTGACGGTGTACTGCCTGCCATCATGTGGATGACGCCGAATCGCATGCGTTCCCTGAAAGACATGACTACGGCAATTGCCAGTCAGGACAAGAGCCTCCTGCATGAATTTTCTCCTGTTGCCGCGTCGATTGATGTGGGGATCGCCAAGCTTGGTACCGAAGTTGAAATTGCTGAAAGATCGTCTTTCTTCAAGGACATTCTGGCGGCCACATGTTCCAGGAAGCCTTCTGTCCTGATCGTCGATGAAGCACATGAATTGGAACCGGGTATCGCCAACGACCTTCTGAATGCAAGCCAGGAACTACGGTCGAGTCCTGATACGCCTTTTTTTCTCGTGCTGGCGGGCACACCTGGCCTTGTAGGCCTGCTTCAACAGGCGCATTCAAGCTTCTGGGAAAGGAATGCTGTTTTTCAGGTTGGTCGCCTTTCCGCAGAGGATGCCGCGGATGCCTTGACACGGCCATTGACTTCCGCAGGCATCGCTTTCGACGGCGATATTGCAGCGGCCGTCGTCGATGGGTCTCACTGCTACCCGTATTTTATTCAGATATGGGGGCAGCAGATTGCCTTCGACTTGCACGATACCGGGGAGCGTTCTGTGTCCAGCAACACCCTTGCACGGATTGAGCATAAAGTCATGGACAGTATCAATGACTTGTACTCTCTGCGTTACGAAGAGTTATTCAATGCAGGTTTACTTGATACCTCTGAGCATATCGCCCTGTTTTTCGATGATTCCGGCGCGGAGGATATTACGCTTTCTGATATCACATCTGTTGTAAGACATTCACACGGCCATCAGGGGGGCGATACGGCAGATACTTCCATCAAGAATACTATAGACAAGCTTTCCTCCACTGGCTTTATCTGGCGGGTTCGCCCAAAAGGTTCCAAGTTCGCCTATTATGAGCCAGGCATTCCCAGCCTGATGAATTATGTTCTGGATAACATGCATCACAACAGGGAATTGTCACGCATCCCTCAAGGCCACAAGATAAAACCGTAACCCGTTCATCATATGTGACGGTTGTCATGGCGGCTCGCCTGTCGTACTCGATGCGGGTCCGCCCGTGCACGGTTCTGACGAAAGCCCGCATTCGGGTTTGCGTGCAGTCTTGCCAACCGTTGCCGCAACCAGTCCAGCAAGTTCCCGCCGGTCGGAAAGTTCACCGCCTTTCCTGCACCGGGCTGTCTGGCGTTATCTGCCTGAAGTCCGGTTTCCTTATGGTCCCGTTGGTCTGTTCAGGGATTCTTGCCAGCCAGATTCGTTCGGGGCAGCCGGTTATCCGGATCCCGGACCGCGCCTTCCACGACCACAGCCCGCCTGGGATGACCGAGCACCAGCACGGTGACTTCCGTCCCCTGCCTGGCGATAGCCGGAGGCAGGTAGCAGAATGCCAGGTAGTGCCCGATGGCGTATCCGAATCCGCCGGAAGATACGTGTCCGGCGGGCTTCCCCTGATACAGGACGGTTTCCGATCCAAGCGGGTCCGCCGCCGGTTCTCCGGGACCGGGTTCATCCAGTTGCAGGCAGGCAAGTTTCCAGTGTTTCGCCGGGCGGGTGGAGATTTCAGCTCCCTGGAATCCGCCTTTCCGGGAGAAACGCATGACGTCGGCCTCGGCCAGGGTCACTTCATTGGTGATCTCGTGTCCGGAACGATAGGCCTTTTCCATTCGCATGGCGTTAAGTGCTGCAGCTCCCACATGCACCGGCCGTGTCCTGCCCGGCACCGACATCAGTGACCGGTACACTGCCTCCATCCCTGCCATCGGCACATGCAGTTCCCAGCCGAGCTCGCCGGTATAGGTCACGCGAAGCGCCCGGACATTGCGCACCGCCCCGACGGCAATGTTCTGCACCGAAAGCCAGGGGAAGCTGGTGTTATCGAGGCCCGTGCCGGTACAGGATGCCAGGATTTCGCGGGATGCGGGGCCGGCCAGCATGATGACCCCGTATTCCTGCGAGACGTTGGCAATGGTCACCTTCTCGTACTCCCGTATCTGCCCGGTCAGCCAGTCCAGCAA
The DNA here is from genome assembly GCA_022826305.1 of Gammaproteobacteria bacterium. Classification (GTDB taxonomy): domain Bacteria; phylum Pseudomonadota; class Gammaproteobacteria; order Arenicellales; family Poriferihabitantaceae; genus Poriferihabitans. The sequence continues at coordinate 20,461 of JAJDVC010000250.1, forward strand.
CGACGCTTCCCTCGCCGCCGCATAGACCATGTAGTAACCGCCGTTGTCCAGTCTGGCGAGGGTCGCCTCACCCTCGATCCGCCCGCACTCCATGACCAGGTATGTCAGGCTGATGCCGTCCGGTTTCCGCGGCAGGCGGTTGGACGATACGCGCTCAAGGAACGGCCCGGCATCCGGGCCGGTGATTTCAAGCTTTGCGAAGGCACTGAGATCGGCTATCCCGGCATGGGAGCGCAAACCGCCGACTTCCGAACCGACAATCGCATGAAGCGGTGACCGGACAAAGCTTTCAGCATGTTCGCGCGGGGTATTTCCGGTCGCGTACCAGAAGGGGCGTTCCCAGCCGAAAATGTCCTGATAGACCGCGCCCTCGGCTTTCAGGATGTCGTAAAGCGGGGAGCATCTGGAATGGGAGGGACGGCATGCCGGGCGATCCTTGGCGGGGTACGGAATCTCGTGCCTGAGCAGGTAGTCCTCCCGCGCCTTCGCGAGCCGGTAGTTCCTGTCGATCCGGGCGCCGAAACGCCTGGGATCGAAACTGCTCATGGAAATGTCGGCGGCCCCGTGGGTCATCCACTGGGCCAGGTACCGTCCCGCACCCGGCCCCCAGGCGATGCCGACCTGGGAACCGCAGCACAGCCAGAAATTCTCGATGCCGGACGGTCCGAGCAGCATGTTGCCATCCGGCGGATGAGTGATGGCTCCGTGGACGATGCGCCGGATGCCGAGCGAAGAAAGGACCGGCATGCGCTCCATGGCATTCTCCAGCCAGGGCATGATGCGTTCCAGTTCCGGCTCGAACAGGGTGTTCTCCGCCTCCCAGGGAGTCCCGTCGTCCCAGACCGTCCGTTCATTGGCCTTTTCATAGATCCCGATCAGGCCGGATTTCTGCTCCATGCGGATATAGCCTGAAACCTGCCGGTCATCGCGTACAACCGGCAGTTCATTCTCCAGTTCCTGGAATTCCGGCACGCTGTCCGTCACGACGTAATGGTGCAGCATGTTGGCGATCGGCAGGTCGAGTCCGAGCCATTGACCGATCTGCCTGGCGTAGGCGCCTCCGGCGTTGACCACCCGTTCCGCTCCGATGTCTCCCTGTTCGGTATGGATCGTGAATGCGCCATCTGCGGCGAGCGTGATGCCGGTTACCCGGTTCTGCCGGATCACCATTCCGCCCATCTGTCTCGCACCCCTTGCCATGGCAAGGGTGACTCCGGCAGGGTCCACATGGCCGTCATGAGGAGTGTGAAGGGCAGCCTTGATGCCCTCGGTATTGTAGAAGGGATGGAGTTTCCGGATCCGCTCCGGATCGACGATTTCCATTTCGTGGCCCAGGCCGCATCCGATGGAGCAGGTGTATTTCAGCCAGTCCACCTCGGCGTCCTCGTATGCGACCCTCAGGCTCCCGCAGCCGTGCCAGGAGCAGGACTGACCGGTCTCTTCTTCCAGCCGGGGGTAGAGCCCGGTACCGTACGAGGCCATCCTGGCAAGGCCGTAATGGCTGACCGAGTGCGTTATCTGTCCTGCGGCATGCCAGGTGGAACCGGAGGTCAGTTCCCCCTTTTCCAGCAACAGGATGTCCGCATCGCCTTCCTTGCACAGGTGATAGGCGAGGGAACAGCCCATGACCCCTCCGCCAATGATGACCGTTCTTGCCTGGGTGGGTAGTGTCATGATTCGGGTGGGTTGAGTGCCTGTTCCGGGCGATGATGATACACTTGTATCAAAATACCATTCAAGTGTGCATATGTCACAACAGGGGTTGCCCCCCGCTACCCAGGAAGCAGTGGTTGACGCCTTGATCGGGATCCATGACCGGTTGCCGACCCAGCTCCGGATTGCGGCACGGTATGTAATCGACCATCCCGTCGAGGTTGGCGTACAGACCATGCGGACGCTCGCCGCCAGGGCGGGAATACACCCGAACAGCTTCATTCGTCTGGCCCGGCAGCTCGGTTTCGATGGTTTCGAGTCGATGCGGGAGCGGTTCAGGGACTTTGTGCGAAGCGGCGCAGGCAGTAGCGAAAGCAGGGCGCTGTGGCTGCAGCAGATGGCCGGTCAGGGCGGCATGTCCAGCGTGGTTGCACGGATGGCGACATCCACGATGGCGAATCTGGAGCAGATGGTGCAGTCGCAGGACATCGAGCGGCTGGAGAATGCCGTGTCGAGAATGCTCGGCAGCCGCCGTGTCCTTGTCCTCGGAGTGGGGGCGGGTTATGCGCCGGCCTACAATTTCTGGTATGTCGCCAGGATGATATGTGACCATTTTTTCCTGGTTCCGCATCATGGCAGTCTCCCCATGGACGACATTGTCACCGCCAGCGCATCCGACACGCTTTTCTGCATGACATTCCAGCCCTATCGCAGGGATATTCTCCAGGCCATGCAGTATGCGCGCCAGCGCGGGACCTACGTGATCGGCCTGTCCGACAGCCCCGCGGCCCGGGTATGCCGGGAAGCCGACCTGGGATTGCATGTGCCAACCCATACGCCCCAGTTCTTCCACAGCAACACGGCCGTGTTTTCGCTGCTTGAAACGCTCTGTGCACTGTTGGCGGCCAGTGGCGGAGATGATGCGGTCAGTCGTGTAGAGCGGTTCAGCAGGTTGCGCTGGGAATCCGGAACGTACGAGGAATGACTGGCGGTATTCCGGGGTTGGCCGTGGCCGGTTGCAAGGGAGACTCGGTCCCGGCGCTGACCGGGAGCACGCTCCCGGGTTCTGCCCCCGACTGCCGACAGCACCATGCATCATCTCACCGACACCGGAGACAGTGAGCCGGATAACGCCCGGATTACACTATCTGTCGGATGTATTTCTGCCTGACGAGCCGGTACACCACCACGACGAACGCCGTAAGCGGTATGGCCAGGATAATACCCAGTACGCCATCCAGGGCGGCGCTCCAGAAAAATATCCCGACGATGATTGCCATGGGGGGCAACCCGATGGCGTCGCCCAGGATTCGGGGCGTCAGCAGGTAGCTCTCCATCAGTTGAACCAGAATGAAGATCACGAGCACCAGGGCAAGCAGGGAACCACCTCCGCCATCCTGGAACCAGGCTATGGGCAGGCATACGGCCAGACCGATGATGCTGCCGAGATAGGGAATGATGTTCAGGAGTCCCAGCATCAGCCCGAGTACGATTCCATACTTGAGACCGATCAGGCTGAAACCGATCGCGAACATGCCTCCCTGGATCAGGGCGATGATGACCTGGCTGCGAAAGAAAATGATCACCAGACTGAAGAACTCCTGTATCAGGTAGATCACGTCGGCTGCGGTGCCGGTTTTCAGGAACGGCAGGTGATCGGGTTCCAGGGAACCCGGTCGCAGCTTCGGCATTACCAGGAAGTAGGCCAGATAGACGGGCAGTATGGCCCATCCGAGCAGGGCAACCATGCTGGAAGTGATGCTGGCCCCGGCCCGGGTGAGGTAGTTCATCAGGTGCTGGGCGAAGGCGATCACGGGTTCCCAGCCCAGGTTTTCCTCGATGGACCTGCCTATCCCATCGGTCTGGAAGTACTCCAGCAATCCTGAATGGTGCTCCCAGACCCAGTTGTACATCGCCTCCCATAGTGCCGAAATCTGTTCGAGCAGAGCCATCAGCTGGGTCATGATCAGTGAACCGAAAACCAGAATGATCAGGACAATGGGTGCCAGTATCGACAGATAGACCAGTAGAAGGGCCGCGACGGCAGGAAGCCTGCGTCTCAGAAAGGCGTACCACGGATCAAGCATCGTGGCCAGTACTCCCGCGACAGCCAGCGGCAGAAAGACATGCCAGAAAGCCTGAAAGAACCGGGACAGGTAGACCAGGGCGACTATCGTGGCGAACATCACCACCGCCCCCGCCAGGATGGTCATGGCGGTGCCCAGCACCTTCTTCTGGTAGTCGGACAGGTTTACATCCATCGGCTGGTCATTCCCGGTGGGTCGGGCGTTACGGAAATTCGGCTGAACGGGTTTTCCATACCCGGAGTATAGTCCATCGGATTCGGGACTGCCGGGCGTTCGGTCAGCGCTGTTTCGTCCGATTTGTCAGGATGAAGTGGGACAGGGTCGACACGATTTCGTCCTGATCTGGAAAGCACATCTGTTTCATTATTCGGAAATATGGTACAAATGTACAAGATTTTCGTGTTCAACCCTTTCGAGCACCGAGGAGGATGCGACCATGGGAAACCGGAATGCGCCTTCAATGACCGGCATGGACCGGGCCGGGCCTGTCCGGGGTTTGCCGGCACGCTACTTCACCGATCCGGGGATTCACGAACAGATAAAGCAGAAGGTCTATTTCACCACCTGGCAGTTCGCCTGCCACGCAAGCCAGGTTTCGCGGCCCGGGGATTTCCTTGCTTTCCCGCTCTTCGAGCAGGATATCCTGGTCGTCCGTTCGCGGGACGGACTACGGGCCATGTTCAATGTCTGCCAGCACAGGGGACACAAGCTGGTGGAGGGGCAGGGAAGCCGATCCCGGATTACCTGCCCCTACCATGCCTGGACCTATGATCTCGAGGGTCGCCTGGTGGGTGCGCCGAACTCGGGATGCGTCGAGGGCTTCGATGCCGGTTGTATCCGGATCCCACAGATCCGGGTCGAGGAATTCCTGGGTTTTGTCTTTGTCAACCTGGATCATGAGGCGCCCACAATGGAGCAATGCTATCCGGGCGTGGCGGAAGCGGCCCTGGAATTGTGTCCCGACATGGAATGCAGGAAGTTCGCCCATGAGCATGCCGCAGACGAGGGATGCAACTGGCTGACGGCGGTAGAAAACTACAATGAGTGCTATCACTGCAAGGTGGCCCATGCCGAATTTGCAAAGGGGGTGATCGACCCGGACAGTTATCGTATCGCGCCCTTCGGCGGGGGGAAGGTGCTCAGGCATACTTCGCTCGCCACGCAAGGACCGGATGCCTGGTACGATGTCGCCGGATCGGATTACGGAAGCTTCTTTCTGTGGCCGGCAACGGCAATCCAGATATACCCCGGCGGCCTGCTGAATACCTACCACTGGCGCCCCCTTGCCGTGGACGATGTCCGGGTTCACCGGGGCTGGTACTCTGCAGACGGACAGGTGGATGATACTCTTCGCAGGGTCATTGACCTGGACCGTGACACGACGTTTTCCGAGGATCTCGAACTGGTGAAGAACGTCCAGCGGGGGCTGGGCTCCCTGGGCTACCGTCCGGGCCCCCTGATACTCGATCCCGACGGCGGCATCGACAATGAACTGTCGATTGCGGTGCTGCATCAGTGGCTGCGCCAGGCGGTCGACTGAACAGCGCATGACCGGGCGATGTGATACGACCTTTGTCATGACGCGGAACCAGGCGTGAAAACCGAATCGGAACGGATGTTTGAAACGGCCGGACGAACCCTGCCCGGTGCGGGCCTGGGCGGATATTCCCTGCCTGAATCGGTCCGCCTGATCTTCAGTCATGGCAAGGGATCCCGCATGTGGGATGTGGACGGGAACGAGTACATCGATTTCGTCGGGGGCGCCGGGGCGCTGATACTGGGGCACTGCCACCCGGCCGTGGTCGATGCCGCAAACGAGCAGACGACCCGGGGAGGGCACATGTTCGGGTCCCTCAACGACAGGGCCGTGGAGCTTGCCGACAGACTGGCAAGGGATATACCCTGCGCGGAAAAGATCGCCTATGCCACGACCGGGTCCGAAGCCACGGCCTATGCCATGCGCCTTGCGCGCGCTTTCACGGGACGCGACCGGATACTCAAGTTCGAGGGGGCCTATCATGGCAATCACGACTATGCGATCGTCAGCACCTTCCCTCGTGAAACCGGTCACTATCCGCAGGGCGTCGCGGATTCCGGCGGCCAGCCGGACGCAACGGTTTCAACCATGCTGGTCTGTCCGTACAACGATCTGGAAACCCTGAAGCGGATAGTGGCCGAGCATGTCCGCGAGATCGCCGGAATCATCGTCGAACCGGTACAGCGGATCATTCCCGCCAGGCCCGGATTTCTTCATGGTGTGCAGGAAATCTGCCGGGCCAACGATATCGTGTTCATTCTGGATGAAGTGGTGACCGGTTTCCGCCTGAGCTACGGAGGCGGGCAGGAGTGGTTCGGGGTGAGCCCCGATCTGGCAGCCTATGGCAAGGTGATCGGTGCTGGCGGTCCGCTGTCCTGTGTTGCCGGACGGGCCGAGATCATTGACCTCGGGGATCCCCATCGAAAGGGGCAGGAGCGTTATACCTACCTGAACGGCACGCTTCATGGCAATCCGGTTGCCGCCGCGGCGACCATGGCCATGCTTGATGAGTTGTCGAGGCCGGGGGTTCATGTCCGGATGAACGATTACACCCGGGAACTCGGTGCGGCCTGCCAGAAAATCCTGGACAGATACGATATCCCCGCGATAGTCCAGAGCACCGGTTCCCTGTGGCAGATCCTCTTCATGGACAGGACGCCGCTTGACATGACCGATATCCTCAACTCCGACCAGGCGGCCATGCGCCGACTGGACATGGAACTGATGCGTAACGGACAGTATGTCCTGCCCGGTGTGCGCAGATTCATCTCGACGGTCCATACGGATTCGGATCTGGAGGATACGGTCCGGGGACTGGATGACGCCTGCCGTGCGTTTAACAGGACAGGGTAGCTGGATGCTGCTTGCCTGGAGATTACTGCCGGATTGCTCGCCTCAGGTATGCATCTGCAAACAAAAAAGCCTTCAGGTTCTGTTTATCCGCCCAAAAGTAATGGGATAAGCGTACTGCTGAAGGCTCCGAACGGTCTTATTGTATAACAATATCTCCTAACTGTTCCATTGTCGTTGGATTTTGTGCTGATCGCTCCGGGATAGCGGCGGGTGTTGCGCCCCGGGGTGGGGGGGTTATTGGTTCTGCATGTTCATAACAATTCCTTCTTGCTCTGCCCTGTTTAGCAAGCCAACCAGAATCATGCTTTGTTTTTCAGAAGGTATTTTCCTTGGAATCTGGGTGGCGATCTGTAATATCCCCATTTCCTTTGGTGAAAATAGACCTCTGTCTCGGGCTTTTTGTAACAGATTGCGCCATTCATCGCCAGAAAATTGCAGCACCATTTTCTGGGATTCTATACCATTGTCAATTCTCTGAATCTTCGTGGCAGTTTTATTTTCTTCGTCGACGACACTCTCTGAAATCAACTCTGATTTGAATTCTTCTGGCTACTGGTTGCTGCTAACCCGTTTCTTCCAGGGTCAGTCATGAGCTACCTGCCCTTCCAGACCGGCTTGCGCTTCTCCGCAAACGCCCGCCCGCCTTCCATGAAATCTTCCGAATACAGCATTTCCTGATATGCCGGAAATGCCCGGTTCCCGGGCTTGGTGGCGGCAAAGGCCTCGCGGATCGGCAGTCCCTGGATGCGAGGCATCACTTCCTTGAGCGCCTGCAGGGCAAGCGGGGCGCCTTCGGCTATATCCGCTGCCAGTTCCCGGGCGCGCTCCGGCAGTGCGGATCCGGGCAGAACCTCGTTGACCAGGCCCCATCCCAAGGCCTCCTGTGCACTGAGCCGTCTTCCGATCAGGAGCAGTTCCATCGCCACGTTGTACGGCAGTTTCCGGGGCAGGTGCTGGATGCCCCCGACATCCGGCAGGAACCCCCGCTGCAGTTCCGGAAAGAAGAATTCCGTCGTGTCCGAACACAGGATCAGGTCGCAGGCCAGGGCGATTTCAAACCCGCCACCAACCGCGATTCCGTTGACTGCTGCGACAACCGGTTTCCTCAGATCCCAGAATTCGGTTATTCCGGCAAATCCGCCGGGACTTGCCAGCGATTCCGACAGGGCCGTTTCGTTGGAGTCCATCGCGGCAAGTTCCTTGAGGTCCCACCCGGCACAGAAGATTCTTCCGGTGCCGCCGCTGATGATGCCGCACTGCAGTTCGGGGTCGGCTTGCAGTTGCGACAGGGCCGCATGTATGGATTCCGAAACCGAACGGGTGATAGCATTGGCCGGGGGACGATCAAGCGTGATTTCCATGACCTTTCCGGTGGTGGTTACCCTGACTTGTGTGCTCATGATGTGATCGATATGGTAGTGATGTGAGTCAGCGCAAACTGTAATGAACACGCCCTGGCCGCACAAGCGGAAAACGTCCGTCGGCACGCCTGACGGTCACTGGATGCACAGAATGCTGAATCCGGCTTCGATCGCGCTTGTCGGCGCTTCGGCCAGACCGGGCGCTCTCGGCCGTTCCGTGCACGATCTGCTTCGGCATGGCGGTTTCCCCGGGGTGCTGTATCCGGTCAATCACAAGTATCCGCAAATCCACGGCGCCCCGTGCTATCCGGATCTCCGCTCGTTGCCGGAGGCGCCCGACCTGGTCGTGATGGTGGTCGGAAGCCGATCCGTGGAATCGGTCGTGCGGGACGCGATGGATGTCGGTGCCGGCGGTATCGTGATCTTCGCCAGCAACTACCTGGAGGACGATACCGAGCCCGCGTTGCTGTGCCGGCTCAAGGACCTGTCGGCAGCGGCAGGCATTCCGGTCTGCGGAGGGAACGGCATGGGGTTCTACAACTATGCTGCACGGGCACTGGTCAGTTTCGACACGCCGCCGGAGCGTCCCGGAGGGAATATTGCGTTGATCGCCCACTCCGGATCGGTGATGACCTACCTGGCCAATACGGATCCCCGCATGATGTTCAATCTTGTCGTGTCGCCTGGTCAGGAAATCAACGGCACGGCCGCGGATTACATGCACTATGCCCTGGCGATGCCCGACACGCGCGTGATAGCCCTGTTCCTGGAAACGGTCAGGGATCCGGAGGGATTTTGTGCTGCGCTGTACGAGGCGCGGCAGCGGCGGATTCCCGTGGTGATCGTCAAGGTCGGCGCTACCGAGCAGAGTGCGAGACTGGCGGCCAGCCATTCCGGCGCGGTGGCAGGCAGGGACAGCGCATTTCAGGCGATCTGCGACCGTTACGGGGCGATCCGGGTGCGGGACATCGATGAATTGTCGGCGACGGCGCTACTGCTTTCCCATGTCGGGGTGCCGGGTCCAGGCGACTTGTCCGGAATCCTCGATTCCGGCGGACTGAGAGAGCAGATGATAGACCTGGCCCCGGCGGCAGGGGTGCGGTTTGCCCGACTGACCGAAACATCACGTGCAGGACTTGCCGAGGTGCTGGAGCATGGTCTGGTTGCGGAAAACCCGGTTGACGCGATGGGAGCGATCAACGTGGATGTCGGATCGTTGTTTTCCCGCTGTCTCGGGATACTCGGCGATGACCCGGGCACGGCCATGGTTTCGCTTGAATTCGAGTTTCGCGACGGCTTCAGCCAGTACCCGCAATTACTCGAGGTGGCGCGTGACTGTGCGAACCGGCTGCCCAGGCCGCTTGTCGTGATCAACAGTACCGCGAGTGTCGGCAACAGCCGGGAGGCAGCGGCCTTGGGCAGGCACGGCATACCGGTGATCAATGGCATTTCCAACGCCCTGGCGGCAATCGGGAATGCGTTCAGGTACCGGGACAACAGGCTTTTCCCCTGTCCTGAAAGACCTGCCGGTTCTCCCGATCTGTCAAGGTGGAGAGCCCTGGTGAGGGGTCGCACTTCCCTGGAGGAAGCCGATGCGCTGGAACTTGTGCGGGACCATGGATTGCCGGTTGCTCCGTTTGCCGTTGCCGATTCGCTGGAAGCGGCCTGCAGCGCAGCGTTCGATCTTGGATATCCCGTGGTGCTCAAGTCCGCCCGGCCGGGCTTGAAACACAAGAGCGACCAGGGCGGCGTCAGGACGGATCTGCGTGACCGGGAGAACCTGGTACAGGCCTATGCCGAAATGGCCGCATCGCTCGGCCCCCGCATGCTGATCGCTTCCATGGCTGGCCCAGGCGTTGAACTCGGTTTCGGCATGATCAATGACGGGCAGTTCGGTCCTGTCCTGATGCTCGGTGCCGGAGGCATACATGTTGAATTGTTCAGCGAGCGCCAGTACGTGCCGGCTCCATGTTCCGGGCAGGAGGCCCTGCACGCGCTGAGAAAGCTCAACGTCTCGAAACTGCTCGAGGGGGGCCGGGGTCGCGCACCATGCCGAATCGACCTGGTGGCGGAGACGGCATCCCGGTTCTCGTGGCTTGCCCACGACCTTCGTGGCTGCTGGTCTGAAATGGATCTCAACCCGGTCATCGTGACGCCGGATGCCTGCACGATCGTGGATGCGCTGATCATCACGTGACCTGCCCGGAGGCACTGTGATCAGTTGTGCGGACCGGGATCAGCGGGAGCATGGTGCTCCCGGCCGGATCAGGATTTCGAGATCGGCTCGTTCAGTTCGATGGGATAGCCGTCCGGATCCCTGATGAATGCGATGACCCGGGTTCCGCCCTTCATCGGGGAGGGCTCCTTGGTGAATTCCACGCCGTGTCCCTTCAGGTATTCGCTGGTCGCGTACACATCGGAAACCTTGAGCGCGATATGTCCCCAGCCGTTTCCCCTGTCATAAGGCTCCTCCTGATCCCAGTTGTAGGTCAGCTCCAGTGTCGTGCCGGCGTCTTCGTCCTGGTATCCCACGAAGGTGTTGGTGAATCGTCCTGCCGGGTATTCGTTCTGTCTCAGGACATGCATGCCGAGCACATCCACGTAGAAGTGCAGGGATTTCTCCAGGTTCCTGACGCGCAGCATGGTGTGGTCGATCCTGAAATCGGGTCTTTCTTCCTGGGTGGTGTTCATCGGTTATCTCTCCGGTCGGTAGCTCATTCGGTTGCAGGGGCCACGGATTCCACCAGCAGTTCCTGGAAGCGTCGCACGCTGTCCTCCCAGTATGGTGAAAGCAGACCGCCTTCCGCCACGCTCCGGGACAGCCTGCCGAGCTGCAGGCGTTCGCACATCTCATGATCCTCCTTGTGTACTTCATACCAGAGTTTGCGGGTCTGTTCAATTTCCTGCTCGGAAAGAACCGCTTCCCGGTGGACATAGATCACGCGTTTCTGATGCGTTCGTGCGACGCCGTCCGGCGTGTTCAGGTGAACGCCAACCTGGTTGGGTGCGTAGGTTCCGAGGACAAAGTTCGGGAACAGGGTCAGGAATCTGGAGGATACCGCCAGGGTATTCTTTCCGGTTCCGGCCGCGCCGTCGTCGATATCACACTTGCTGCCCAGGCAGTGCTCGTCGAGAACCGTCGAATGGCTGACCAGCGGCTGGTCCGTGGTCGTCCTGTGCACGAACTGCACGTGGTACGGCTCGATGAAATTCTCCATCAGCGCCTTCCAGTTTGTCCGGACGGTCCCGAACTCCAGGGTGGCAACCGGTTTCAGGTCGTCCAGGGGCAATGCGCCAAGTTGCCGCCTGAGCGGCGCCACATGCTCGTCCAGCGGCGGCGCCTGGCCGTCCAGATTGACGAATACCCAGTCGTGCCAGGTCTCGCAGCGAATGGGAATCAGGCCCAGTTCGTCGACGGGAAATGATTCGGGTGGAGTCTGGTTCCGGCCGCAGAAGTAGGGCGCGGCCTTGAGTGTGCCGTCCAGCGCGTATGCCCATGAATGATAGGGGCAGCGTATCAGCCTGCCATGGTTGGCGGGCGTTTCCACCAGCTTCAGGCCACGGTGGCGGCAGGCGTTGTGATAGGCGCGCAGGTTTCCGGATTCGTCCCGCGCCAGCAGGATGGGCTGTCCGGCTATGGTGACGGGCCTGAGATCCCCCGGGCGTTCCTGCTCATGGGAGAATCCGGCAAAGACCCAGTTGCTCCGGAACACCGTGCGGTTCTCGAGCGCGTGGAAATCGGGATCGGTATAGACCGCAGCGGGCAGTCCGGAACGAAAAGCAGGACCAGTGTCCAGAAATGTCTCGAAGCTGATCTGCATGAATGCTCCCACAGATGTCCTACAGGCCCCGGATTTGCCGCTGTCCGCGAAAATCGTCTGTAGGCACGGGATTCTATCACAGGGCTGCTTCGGGAAATCAAGATGCAACGGGGAATCCGCACTGCCGATCCTGCCGGAACCTGTCGGCGGGAGGCTGTGGGGGACATTTACCGGGAAGGGGCTGCCGTATTGCCGATGTGCCTGGCAAACAGGGTCTCTCCTTCGCCGGAGATGAAGCGGCTGTGCATGACGTCCCGCGTGAACCGCAGTTCAAGAAAACCGTACCGGGAGGCGGCGAATTCGGCGTCGTGTTCGGGCAGTACGCCGTACAGGACGCCACCGCCCGCCCCGGATATCAGGTGCGCCATGCTGCAGGATTCGAGGTCATCGTATTCAAGATGATGGTTGTGCCCCGCGATGTAGGCGTCCACCTCTCCACAGAGCAGGTAGCGCAGCATCCAGCTCCGCACATTCCTTCCCCGGCGCGACGGTCCGCGGTTGCTGACGGATATCATGGGATGATGCCCGATGGCAATCGTCCATGGCGTCGTGCTGTCTCCGAAACTCCGGATGCCCTGGCTGGTGATCTGGAACGGAAAATTGGTGTCAAGCGCATAGATCGTCAGGAGGTCCGGAACGACGATGGAATAATGCCGGGACGGGAAGTTCCAGCGCGGATGCCTCTTGTCGATTTCCATCCAGCTGCGGATGTTGCCGTCGTAGTCATGGTTCCCGAGCACCGGAAAGAGCGGTACATCGGCGAGGCATTCCCCGCCGTAGACGGAGAAGACCTTGTCCTCCCATTGCGGATCTTCCACGGATCTCGCGCCGCTCGGATAGATCACGTCCCCGACGAACAGGATGCCATCCGGCCTGCGGTTCCGGCACTGCTGTTCCATGCTCTGTGCCACCTGGTGCTGGGCAGCTTTTCCGGAACCGGAGTCGCCCAGCACGAAAAAGCCGACATCCTGCGACCGATCCAGGATGATCCGGCTTTCCGCCTTGACCAATCCGGTAATCGGTGCGATGGATGAGCGGTATTCGACAACAATGCCCGTCGATGCGGCAACGACTGCTCCAAGACAAAGGAGTGCCAGTATCCGTGGAATTGACAGCCCGGGTTTTCTAGACATGGATGTTTTCTGATGGACCTGCCGAGGCGCAACCAACCGGGTGGATGCTCGTGCGCTCTCCGATATCCCGTATGGATGATGTCGTTTTGGCATCGTATCGGTACAATCGATGATACATGATAACCCACCAGAATGTTTTGAAAGACAGCGCACAGTACGGCACCGGCGACGCATCCTACAGGGCCGCTGGCGGACGGGAAGGGATTCGGCAACTGGTCGATCGTTTCTACGACTACATGGAAGCGTTGCCGCAGGCCCGCAGGATCCTGCACATGCATCCGGACGACCTGTCGGAGTCCCGGGACAAGCTGGCGCGGTTCCTGTGCGGCTGGCTGGGCGGGCCGAAGCTTTACAACGAGAAGTACGGACCAATCCGGATTCCCGCGGCGCACATCCACCTCGAGATCGGGGAGGCCGAGCGGGACGCCTGGTTGCTGTGCATGGAAAAGGCAGTCGGCGACCAGCCCTACAGCCCGGCGTTCCGGGACTACCTGCTGCGCCAGTTGTTCATACCCGCAGAACGGATTCGGGTCGTGGGGACTGCGCGCCGGGAGAAGCAGCACCGGGACACGGACTGCGCTGGGAACTGAAGTAGCGATCTGTCAGGCCATGGGGCTCATCGCCATGACTGCCTGCACTGGACGACACTGTTATCCGGGATGCCTGTCAATACCCGTGGCGATGCCGACGCTGATCAATCGGCATGCTGTGTTGACAAGGGATCATGAAACTCCGTGAATGTCGCCAGAACGCGCATTGTCATCGCGTGCTTGCCATTCCTGGTACTCCACTGCCTGCCGGCATTTCCGGTATCTCCATGAAGATACTCATCAACGGCCGGTTGACGTAGTAGTTGTAGCGCCCGATCTTGTGTTTCTCGATGAATCCCCTTTCTGTCAACAGCTCCAGATACTTGACTGCGGTCAGCCTCGAGACGCCCAGGTCGGTCCGTAGAGATTCGATCTTGGTGTAGGGGTGCCGGAATAAGTTGTTGAGCAGATCCTGGCTGTAGATCTTTGGCAGTTCTGCGCGGATGCGGTGCTTGTACTCCAGCATGATTTCCTTGATCTTCCGGATGATCCAGATGGTCTGGCGAGAGGTGAATTCGACGCCTGCCAGCATGTAGAGGATCCAGGGATCCCAGTCACCGGTATCCCGCGTGTTCTGCAACAGGCGGTAGTAGCCCGCTTTGTTGCGGATGATATATCGGCTGAGATAGAGTATCGGGATATCGAGTAGCCCTTTTGCCACCAGGTAGAGGATATTGATGATGCGCCCGGTACGGCCGTTGCCATCATAAAATGGGTGGATGCTCTCGAACTGGTAGTGGATCACCGCCATCTTGATCAGGGGATCGACATCGCAAAGCGTGTCATCATTAATGAATTTTTCCAGGTTGTTCATCAGGCGCACAATTTCCCTGTAATCTTGCGGTGGTGTATAAACAGCCTCGCCGGTATGATCGTTCTTGAGCACTGTACCCGGAAGTTTGCGGATGCCGGCCCTGTTCTGTTCCAGTGTCTGGTGGATTCCGACGATGCGGTTGGCAGTGAGCAATCGGTCGTGTCTCACCTGCTCGAAGGTGACCTTCAGGGCGGTGGCGTAACGACTGACCTCCTTGGTGGCTGGGTTCTTTATATAATCCGCGAACAGATCGAACTGGTAGAGATCGTCATGGGTGGTGATGATGTTCTCGATCTCGGAACTGTCCTTGGCCTCCTGCAGGGTAAGGGTGTTGATCAGGATGTGCTCGTTGGGGATGGTGGTTGCCATGCCCTTGAGTTCGGCCAGATAGCGGTGGGCCTGGGCAAGGCCTTTCAACACCAAGCGGGATTCCAGTCCTGCAGTGGGTGGCAACAGTGAGATGGTGTTCTGAGTCGTCAAGGCGCCCATGTCAGCCATACGTGTATAGAAAACAGTTGCTTTGTATACATAATCTTTTCTCGTGTCAATAAAATCTTGTTTCATATACATGAGTGGAAGTCGGGAAACATGTATAGGGTGCGGCTGGATGAGCTTGACAAAATCGGCTTGTTCGAGACTGCCGTACAGGTTGCTAGGTATTTTCTGGAGAACGGCAAGGACCGGGTATCGTACATCGACATGAAGACCATCATTCGTCAGGCCCACATCGGTCTCGGCATGGATGCCGGGGACTCTTCTGTCGCGGAAACCAGAATCGGACTTGTCTCCACCGGTTTCATATGGAAAACGAATCCTGCAGGTTCCATGTCCGCCTGGTACGAACCGGGCATTCCCAGCCTGATGAATCATGTTGTCAACGAATCCCGGAAGGTGGATGAGGGGTTCACGAAAAAACTGTTGTCCAGACCACAGGCCCCTCCAAGAGGCGCCCATGAACAGGGTTTTCCTTGCTGACGCCGCGACTAGGCTGGTTAGGCTTGCAGCACCGCCTTCACGCCAGCATCAGGCCACTCGGATTTTGCCGGGAACTGGTCCCGATGTCTTTGCAGCCAGCCCGATTTGTATCCTTATTCTGCAATCAGTGCGTTGTTTCCCCAGGCGGGCTTGAGGGCGAACTCCCAGCCGGAATTGTCCTGATTCCATGGCAAGGCCCTAATCCGAACAGGTTTTCATGGGCGGGATATCCGTTACGGATCAGTGTGTCTGTCGGCTCTGCACCGTGAAGGTCCCTGGAGGATGCTTGAAATAGCTGTCCCGGGAAATATCACGGATTTCCACCGTGATCTGGAGATCGAAAGCCTCTTCGGCGTGGGAGAATTCCTGTTTCAGGATATCCAGTATCTGTTCGCCGATGGCCTGCTTGACAGCCGGTGTCCGCCCCTCGAGCAGCCGGATGTCGAGATGCAGGAAGGCGCCGTCCTGCTGGCCGTTCGCGATATGGAAGATGTCCGAACCGCGTACCCGGCTCTTGCAGTTCGCGATGTTGATGCCGCCGACCTGGTGGAGTATCTGGTGAATGGATTCAAGCATTCCGGCAAGGTCTGCGGGCGGCGGCAGGTTTTCCGTGTATTCCAGCGTCAGTTGCGGCATGGATCGGTTGTCCGGTCAGGCAGAGGGAGCAGCTAGTCGACCTGTACGATAGCCGATTTCTTCTCCCGCGGAAAGAGGCAGTAATCGACAACCAGCCAGGCGCATGCCGCACCGGTCAGCTGCGCGGCAATGAACGCCGGCATGTGATGGGGCAGGATACCTGAAAACGTGTCGGTAAGGCTTCGCGCCACGGTGACCGCCGGATTGGCGAAGGAAGTGGATGCCGTGAACCAGTATGCGGCGGTAATGTAAAGGCCCACCGACATGGCGACGGCCTGCGGCCTTGACCGGATCGTCGCGAGAATCGTCAGCACCAGTCCGAAGGTGGCGACCCATTCCGCAAGCCACTGGGCGCTGCCGGTGCGCGACTTTTGCGATGCCTGCAGTACGTCGAGTTCGAACATGGCATGCGCCATGAAGACGCCGAGCAGGCCGCCCAGCACCTGCAGCAGCATGTAGGCGGCGCTGTCCTTCCGTGAAATCTCCCGTCTCAGGGCGAACACGAGGGTCACGGCCGGATTGAAATGCGCCCCCGAGACCGGTCCGAACATGGTGATCAGGACCACCAGTATTGCCCCGGTCGGGATCGTGTTGCCGAGCAGGGCCAGGGCGACATTCCCGCCAGCCAGGCTTTCCGCCATGATGCCGGAACCGACTACCGTCGCGAGCAGGAATGCGGTTCCGATGAATTCTGCAAGATACCTGCAGCAAGGAGAGGCGCCCATGACGGTCATTCAGCAGCAGGATTTCCCCGAACCTTCCGCGTCCTCAAGCAGGTGCGTTCGATCCGTTCCGTATTCCGCACCGTCATGGCGGTGCGTGAGAAAACCCTCCCAGGGCTCGTCTGCGGCGCCGCGAACCCATGCCTTGTCCGATACCGCGTAGCAGCAGGTAGTGTGTTCGACGTCCAGATAGGCGTGTCCGGACTCCTGCATCCGTCCGGTGACTTCCCGGAGTTGCTGTTCATTGTCGACCTGGATGCCGAAATGATCGAATCCCGTGCCCTCGCGCCCGGATTCGACCACGAAGTTCACGGCAGGGTCATCGACGTCCCATTTGGCGTAGTCCTCGCGGACAATGACCGGCTTTTCACCGAACAGGGTTGAGTAGAACGTGATGGCTCTTTCAAGATCGGCTACGCGCAGGGATACATGCAGTTTCATGATGTGTTCTCCGGATGATGGTTTGGGGTTGTCCGTCAGGGGCATGATCGGTCACTGGCTTCCGGACTGTCCACGCAACACTCGCTCAGCAGGTAATCGGCAAGTTTCCTGATCTTCGGAAAATTTGCACAGCTGATGATCTGTCGGCCCTGCCTTTCCTGGTCGATCAGCCCGCATCCGGCAAGATGCCTGAGATGGTGCGACAGGGTGGATGCCGGGATATCGAGCCGGTCCTGCAGGTCTCCGACCGTCAGCCCGGCCGGACCTGCCCTGACCAGGGTACGCAGTACGGAGAGCCTTGGGACGGATCCCGTTGCGGCGAATCCACGGGCAGCCTGTTCGATAGCGAGCATTGCGAAAAATATCAAATATCTATAAAACTAGAATAATGGAAATATATCAGGCTTGTCAAGCATCCGCAAGCAGCGGATGTTCCGTTTTCCGGGCCGGATGACCGCAGGCGCATGTCGTGGATGTGCCTTGCTGTCCGGCATGTGCAGGCAGCCGCGAGCACAGGCTGTCTGCCGGTCCGTTCTTGAATTACAATGGAGACAGCTTGTTTCAGTTTTCCTGCTTCTGCGGGCATGTCCCGGGGAAGCGGACCAACCGGGAGAAATCATCCGATGTCAGTACACGCAGTGGAATCCCCGCAGGCCCCCGATCCGGTGCTGCAGGCCAAGACAGATCTTTGTGCAGCCCTCCGGCTCGCGGTCCATCATGACCTGGAGGAAGGCATCGACAACCACTTCACGGTCACGGTACCCGGTTGTACCGACCGGTACCTGGTCCTGCCGTTCGGACTCCACTGGTCGGAAGCCCGGGTCAGTGACCTGATCGTGTTCAACGAGTTGGGAGAGACGCTGGAAGGCAGCGGCATGGTGGAGCTGTCCGCGCAGTGCATACACGCACCCATACACCGGATAACCGGTGCCCGGGTGGTGCTGCATACGCATCAGACCTGGGCACTCAGCCTGAACCTGCTGGCCGACAACCGGCTTGTTCCGGCCTGCCAGACAGCCGCATTCCTTGATGGCAGGATCGCCTACGACGACGATTACCAGGGGACGGCGGATTCCCTGGAAGAGGGGGAGCGGCTGGCGCGCATTCTGGGCGACAAGCCTGTCCTGTTCATGAAGAATCATGGTGTTCTCGTGGCTTCCGACAGCATGGCCAGGGCGTACCAGCTGCTGTATCTGCTGGAGCGGGTCTGCCGTACACAGATCCTGGCAATGGGGACGGGCCGGGCGCTGCAGCCTATCGACCGGGAAGTGATTGCCAGGGTCCAGGCGCCGGATTCGGGAGACCGCCACCGGGGCCAGCGCGACTTCCTGTTCTTCGAGGCCATGAAACGGGTTCTGGACAGGGTCAACCCGGGATACCGGGACTGAACGGGTCCTGCCCGGTTGAGCCCGGTGCGGATCAGGGGTACGACTGCTGCGAAAAGGCGGCTGCTTGCCTATGTCGTGGTGCCGGTCGCCATGTTCGCGCTGGGATACGGCGGGGCGTTCCAGTGGGCCGGCAAGGGTCTGACCCTGTTTTTCAAGCACTATACCGAGGCCGAGCTCAGGAAGCTTGAGGCAGGCGGTTTCATCAACTCCGATGGTGAGGCCGAGTATGTTGTCGGGGTGAGGTCTGAAGAACTGGATACTCCCGGGTCTTTCCTGCAGCGCCAGACCGGAGTCGTGAAGGTTCGGGAGACGGCTTTTTCCGACTGGTTCATCGTGACGGTTGATGCGGAGCGTCCGGATATTATCCCGCGTATCCGGGAATTGCCGCAGATACAGTTCGTCCTGCAGAATCGCGGGTTGTGGATTTGCCACTGACCGACATTCATGCTGCGGGCCAGCGTGATTCCGCCATGACAAGAGGCATCATGAAATGAAGTTCAGCATACAGCTATCCGCCTACTATCCCAACCACGATCTCGGCGGCCGACAGTTGTACCGGAACATGCTTGATCAGGCGATCCTGGCCGATCAGCTGGGCTTCGATGCGGTGTCCATTACGGAACATCATCTGATCAACATACTTCTCATGCCGGCGCCCCTGCAGTTTGCGGTAAAGATAGCCAGCCTGACGGAATCCGTGACCATCATGACCAGCGTTGTCGTGCTGCCCATTCACGACATGCGGGTTTATGCCGGCGAGGTGGTCTGCGCCGACATCTTTACGGATGGCAGACTGATGCTGGGAGTGGGAAGAGGCGCATTCCGGTTCGAAATGGATCGGCTGGGGGTTCCGATGGAGACCAGCCGGGTCAGGTTCGACGAATCCCTGGCTGTTCTGCAGGCGTTGCTGAGCGAGCATGAGGTTTCCTGGGACGGTGAGTTCTACCGGTTCGATCCGTTGACCATCATGCCCCGGCCGGATACCCCGGGTGGACCGCCGATCATGATTGCGGCGCTGGCGCCCGAGGCCATCTACCACAGCACGAAGAGAGGGTTTCACATACAGACGACACCCTTGTCGGGCACCCATGAGCACATGCTCGAGCAGGTGAATGCCTTTCACCGGGCAAGGGATGAAATGGGAAAGGCCGGGCAGGGGCTGACCCTTTCGCTTTCCAGGGTCGCGTTTCTTGCCCGTGATGAACGGGACCGGCGGGAAAAAATTGCCCTCGCGCATCATTACTACGGCCAGTTCGACAATGTTTTCACCGGCGACGGTATCGTCGAGGACGGACTGATCGCGCCCGTGCCAAGAAAGGTGTCGATCGACAGGACCGAGGAGAATCTCCATGTCTGTACCACGCAGCAGATGATCGACGAGTTCGCACCCTATGCCGAGGCGGGGGTGGACCGTTTCATCCTGAACGTGAACTTCGGCGTGAACCAGCAGGAAACCCTGGACTGCATCCAGCGTATCGCAGAAGAGGTGATGCCGGCGTTCGGCGATGGCTCCCGGGAACCGGTCCGGTCCGGCGTCAGTGGCTGCTGTTGACTGCCAGCAGGATCATGCCGAGCAGCGAGAACCCGACGCCAGCCCACTGGCCGCGGGTCAGGGTTTCCCGGAACAGGATCCAGGAAAGGGTGACAGCAATGACGATGGTGCCCCCCACGACGAAGGGAATGGCGGTACTTGCGGAAATCTGTCTTTCGTTCCCGAATCCCCTGAAGAGGTAGAAGTACAGGACTTCGGCGATGCCGATGCACAGTCCGGCGCCAGCGCCCCACAGCCAGGCCCGGGTCGGCAGGGCGATACTGACGGACTGTCTGCCGAGAAAGGCCAGGTAACTCAGGGAAACCAGCAGGGCGGTCACCTGCAGGGATATGGTGGCCAGGATCGGCGGCGTGTCGGAAGAGGCGATATGGGAGGTGGACACCTTGACCAGCAGGTTGTAGGCCGCATAGCACAGGGTAACCAGGATAAGCACGGTGAATGTCTTCATGGCTGGGTCTGATCGGGAACGTTTGTCAGGGACTATTGTAGCCTCTCGACATGCGATAGGAAGACAGGTACAGGACCAGGCCGGCAAGCAGCAGGATGACAAGCCCGTCAAGCACCAGCGGATATCCGCCGACGCGCCAGGCAAGCGCACCCAGAAACGGTGCGGCGGCGGCGCCGTAAAGATACAGCATGGTCAGGACGCCATGTTTGGTTCCGAAACGCTCCTCGCCGAGAATATCCCGTGTGATCACCGGGCGGACGATGCAGATCAGCCCGTAGCTGCTACCGTAAAGCAGCACGAAGACCGCTACCCACCCGGTCCAGGACGCCGTCCAGACAAGCGCCAGGATGGATGCCGCCATGAGCAGGAAACAGCACACCCCGACGAGATGATTCGACATGAATTTCTGTACGTACATCATGGCAAGCCTGCCGACAACCTGCATGGGGCCGATCATCGACGCCGCCAGGACGGCGATCCCGGGCTCGACGTTGCGGTCCCGGAGAATTGGCAGCAGGTGCGGCAGGGTTACCCCATGGACCATGGCGATCAGGGAAAACCCGATGCCCAGGCACAGGAACATGGGGGAGGTGAAATATCCCGGGTTGTATCGTATGGAGATGGTGCCTGTCGTTGCCGAGGGTACATGACGGCTCTCGATTGCCTGTGCGCCCAACAAGGTTACCGGTATCGCGAACAGCAGTATGGCAACCGCGAAGACCTGGACCGTAATGCGCCATCCGATCGCGTCGGAAAGGTAGTGTGCACAGGGGAAACTGATGGTTCCGGCGAATCCCGCGATCAGGGTAACCCGTATGATGTAGCGCTTTGCCTGATGCCCGAGACCTCTTGTGATCAGGGCGAAGCATGGATCGTACAGGCATCCCGACAGGCATGCCCCGATGATCGACCAGGCCAGGTAGAAGACGATCAACTCCTCCACCCAGGCGAGACAGAACAGACTGATGCTCCCGACCGCCGCGCACACGACGATCATGACCGGCCCTTTCCCGAGATCAATGATCCGGCCGGTGACAGGGGAACTGATCGCCGAGAGGAATATGCAGAGCGTCAGGGCGCCGGCAAGGTCCACCCTCGACCACCCCAGATCAGCTTCCCAGATCAGGATCAGGGCAGGAAACAGATAGAAAAGCCCGGCCCAGATGATCGTCTGTCCGAGCGCCAGCAAGATGATTGCCCGGTCAATCTTCATCGGTCGGGTATTACATCGGTCGGCCGGCGTTTCAGGCGGGTACGCCGAGCAGGTCCCGGACTCCCGGAACCTGCTCGAGGGCCCACCTGAGATTGCTCTTGAGAGCCGGCCTCAACTTGTCGGGTTCTATACGGTTCGACAGGCTGATCCCGTGCTCGATGTCGTAGAGTTGCTGCTTCAGGATCGC
>JAJDVC010000071.1 GCA_022826305.1 Gammaproteobacteria bacterium
CTGCTCGGCAAATCCGGTTGTACCCGGATGGTCCAGGGCGGCTACAACGTCGCCATCAACCCCGGCGACTCGATCGAGCGGCATTTCATGGACTCCATCGTGGGCGGCAAGTGGCTGCCCAGACAGGATCTGGTGTGGACGCTGTGCGAAACGGCCGTGGAACGGATACAGGAACTGGAAAACGAACTGGGGTGCTACTTTGACCGGAATCCGGACGGCACGTTGCACCAGAAGGCGTTCGCTGGGCAGAGTTTCGATCGCACCGCACACAGGGGGGACCTGACCGGAATCGAGATCATCAATCGCCTGATGGAGAAGGTCCGGTCCCTGAACGTGCGGAAGATGGAGGAGCACCGTGCTGTCGAACTGGTCGGCGCTGCGGATGGTTCCGGGATTTCCGGCGTGCTGCTGATCGACGTGCGAACCGGATGCTACCGGTTCGTGCAGGCCCGGGCGGTCCTGCTGGGCACCGGGGCCGGACCGTCCATGTACCGTTACCATACGCCATCCGGAGACAAGACCTGTGACGGGCTGGCCATGGCGCTTCGCTACGGTCTCGGCCTGCGGGACATGGAGATGGTGCAGTTCCATCCCACAGGGGTACTGGCCGGCCCGCACACCCGGATGACCGGGACCATCCTCGAGGAGGGTCTGCGCGGTGCCGGGGGATACCTGCTGAACGGTGACGACGAGCGATTCATGTCCGGCTATCATCCGTCGGCGGAGCGTGCAACCCGGGACATCGTCTCACGCAGCATGTACAACGAGATACGCGCCGGACGCGGCACACCGCAGGGAGGGATCTACATCCAGATGGCGCACCTCGGCCCGGACAATGTCCGCAGAAGATTCCCCGGGATGGTCAGGCGCTGCGAGGACTGTGGTTTCGATCTGGCAGGAGGGCGGGTGGAAGTGGTGCCGACGGCACATTACATGATGGGTGGCATAGAAATGGGACGGCACTGCCAGACCGGGTCGCCGGGCCTGTACGTGGCCGGGGAGGATGCCGGCGGCGTCCATGGCGCGAACCGGCTCGGAGGAAACGGAGTAGCGAATTCCACGGTATTCGGGGGGATAGCCGGTCAGCGGATGGCGCGGTTCATCGACGAAGGCGCGCCGTTGCGCGATCCGGACCGGCACGCAATGGAGGCTGGCATGGCGCGGGCCGAAGCCCCCTTCGGAAAAGATGACGGTGACGTGACGGGACTGCGCGAGCAGCTCTTCGGGACGATGTGGGACCATGCGGGCATTGTCAGGACGGCAGGCGGGCTGGGCAGGGCCCTGGATGACCTGTCCGGTTTGCGGCAGTCCCTGTCCGGGATCGGGATCAGGGAAGGGGACAGGTCGTTCAACCTGACCTGGCACGACTGCCTGAACCTGTATAATCTGCTGGATGTCAGTGAAGTGATCGCCCGGGCCGGACTGGCGCGGGAGGATTCCCGCGGTGCGCATTTCCGGGAGGACTACCCGCAAACCGGGGGCCTGGAGAAGACTGCCTACACCCGCATTACGGGCGGCAACGGCGCCCTGGAGATGGAGATGGTGCCGGTGGATTTTTCCATCGTGCGACCCGGGGACTCGCTGATTGAAGACGAGGCCGGAGTACCTCCGTCCGGTACGGAGCAGAGCTGAGGGGCATTATGATATCAGGAGAAACCATCGAACAGGCCGGTTACGAGATCATGAAGCGGGCGGCCATCGACATTCCCGGGGACTACCTGAGCGGGATCAGGGATGCCGCCCGCAAGGAAGCGGAACCACTGTCGGGGTTCGTGCTCAAGACCATGGTGAAGAATTATGAGACGGCAACCGAGGACCGTCGGCCGATGTGTGCCGATACCGGTTTGCCCCGCTACTATGTCAAGGTGGGGGACGAGGCGCGTTTTTCAGGCGGCTTTACCGGTATCGAGCATGCCTTGCGCTCGGCCACCGCACGGGCTACCCGGGATGTTCCGCTCAGGCCGAACCGGGTGCATCCCCTGTGGCGGACGGAATACAACAACAATGTCGGCATCAATGCGCCGGAGATCGAGTGGAGCTTCGAGCCGTCAGCCGGCTGGCTGGATATCACCACCGTTCACAAGGGCGGCCTGTTCGGAACGGACTACCGGATGCTTTTCCCCGGTGACGGCATCGATGGCATCCGCCGGTTTCTGCTGGATACGCTGGTTGCCTTCGGGAAGCGCGGCCTTTGCTGCCAGCCGGCGATCGTCGGGGTCGGTATCGGCGGATCCAAGGATACCTGCATGCAGCTCGGCAAGCAGGCGGCCTGTCTGCGCATTGTCGGAGACCGCAATCCGGATCCGAAGATCGCCGAACTGGAGCTGGAACTGATGGAAGCGGGCAACGGCATAGGAATGGGCCCGATGGGCTTCGTCGGCTCGTCCATGGTGGTGGACCTGCATATCGAGGTGGGCTTTACCCATACGGGGGGCATGCCGGTCAGCGTGCATACCTTCTGCCTGTCGTCCAGGCGCGCCACCGCGCGCATCCTTGCGGATGGCAGGATCACGTACCGCACGGACCCGCAGTGGTTCACACCCTATTACCGGCGGGAAACCGTGGACTGGCCGATGGATGGCCTCGAGGCGGTATCCTGACATGCTTGAAGAGCACCATGTCGATCTGCCCGCCGACCCGGAATCCGTTTCCCGGCTGAAACCCGGTTCCGTGGTATACCTGAATGGTATCGTCTACACCGCCAGGGAGCGGGTCTATGACTTCATTCTCAACCGGGGCGGCGAATTGCCGGCCGGACTGGCCGATGTCAGCAATGTGAATTTCCACTGCTCTCCTGCCGCTGCGGCCCGGGATGACGGCAGTTTCCACATCGGCGGCGTGACGGCCACGGCCAGCTTCCGCTTCTCGCGATACATGGCGGACTGGCTGGACCGAAGCGGTGCGCGGATACTGATCGGCAAGGGAGGCATGCCGGCCGATGACTACCGCAACATCCTGGCTCCCCGCGGCACGGTATACCTGACGACGGTGGGGTATGGAACAGGCGCGCTGCTCGGGCGCGGTGTCCGGGGGGTCGAGACGGTATACTGGCTCCGGGAATTCGGCATTGCCCAGGCGATGTGGCTGTTCCGGGTCAGGGATTTCGGTCCGTTTCTGGTTGACAGCGACCTTGAAGGCAACTCCCTGTTTGCCGAGCAGGGCGAACTGGTGAACCGGAACCTGGACCGGATATACCGGGGTCTCAGGAAGCCGACCCTGCTCCGCTACGGAGAAACCGATGACCGCACGGACGAACTGATCTGAATGCTCCAGGGCACTCCGGTCAGGGCTGGCCGACCGGTATCTTGCATGGCGCACCGGGCGGTGGCCGGATCCGGATCTATGAACCGAAATAGCGGACGATGGCCAGCCTCAGGATGCCGATCCGGTTCCGGATGCCGTAGGGACAGGGCGTAAACAGGCCTCCTGCGCCGCATCGGTTGTTGCCGGAATAGTTGATTTCGTAAGTCCGCTTGCCGAAATCCGTGAGCACGCCCTCCAGGCGGAATTTCCAGGGACCCTGAAGCGGGCTTTCCATGCCGATACCTGCCGCCCAGCCGAATTGCACGGAGCCGTCGTGAAACGAGTCATCCGGATCCATTGCCGGCGGCCGGTCCCGGAGGAAGTCGATGTCGGTGACCGAGTTGGTGATCCGGGCGGCCGCGACCCCGCCGGAAGCGAACACGGTCAGGGGCCCCATCTTCCTGTCGAAGCGCGCCCGCAAACTGGTCATCCAGTGAAATTCGGCCCTGACGGTTTCATCCCGAAATGCGGGATCAAGGTTGCTTGAAGCCGCCGAGAGGCTGCCGAAGGTCGCGTCCATCTCGATCCTGAACGGGATGCCGCGGAGCTCAACCTGCCTGCCGACCAGTACACCGCCCACGGTGTTGATATCCCGGTACTTCACGATCCATCCGGGATTGTTCCAGTTCGCGAAGCCCCGGGTATCGACAAACCGGCTGCCAAGTTGTCCGGAACCGGCGAAAAACCCCATATAGGTACCGCTCCAGTCAAATCCCTGGTCGGCCCGCAAGGGGCTGTTCAGCAACAGGGGCAGGATGACAAGGGCAAGGACCGCCGTGCCTGGTCCGTATCTGCGTCGTGAACCGGACCGGATGTATTCTTTCGCTGCATTCATTGTGCTTGACGGAACTCGGGTGTCGGACAGGGTGCAGGGTTTCCGGAACGAGAGGCAATTCTAACAGCAATAATGGAAAAGCTGTTGCCCGCTATTGACCCTGGATGAAGTACAGGGGTTAAAATGATAACGAAACGATGGAAACAGCCATGCTTGAAGCTTCTGCAACGAATCACGACAAGCCCGTTGACTGGCACTGCCCGCATACCTGGCGGCGCAGCGCAAGGAACACCCTGTGGTGCCTTGCAGGATGCTCAATCGGAGATTTCGGCACAATCCTCTTTTTCCAGCTGTCGGGAATTCCCTGGCCCACGCTGGCGATCATGATACTGGCGATCATCAACGGATTGCTTACCAGCATTATCCTTGAAACCATCGTGCTGTACCGGGGCGGCATGACCATGCGGGTCGCCTTCAGGACGGCGATCGGGATGAGCATGATTTCGATGATCGCCATGGAAGTCGCCATGAATGCCACGGACTGGCTGATGACGGGCGGCGCCATACTTAATCCGTGGGTAGTGCCCCCCATGTTGCTGGCGGGTTTCCTGGTGCCCTGGCCCTACAATTACTGGCGGCTCAAGAAATGGGGGAAGGCATGTCATTGAAACGCCTGCTCCGATTGTCGGCAGCCGTCGCGATGGCTGCCCTGATGTCCGGTACGGCGCAGGCCCAGATTGCGCGGTTCAGCGACGAGGAGGTGATTGCCCGGGGCAAGCGTGTTTACGATGCAAACTGCCTTGCGTGCCACGGAGTCGATGCAGGAGGCATTACGGAAGACTGGCATATCCCTGATGCACAGGGCAGATACCCGCCGCCACCCCTCAACGGTACCGCGCATACCTGGCATCATCCCATCCAGGCTCTGGCGCATGTCATACGCGAGGGCACGCAGAAACAGGGCGGTTCCATGCCGGCATGGAAGGACAGGCTGACCGACGAGGATGTCTTTTCCGTGATCATGTACCTGAGTTCCCTCTGGCCGGACGAGATATACCAGGCCTGGGCGGAGCGTCACGAGCCGTGACGGACAAGCCGCTGACCCGGGTGCAATGCCGAAACGATCCGCTACTGCAAAAGGGCCGGACTGCCGGAGGAACCGGTCCGCAGTCCGAACGGATATCGGGTTTGCGATGCCCGGGCTTTGCGGTTTTCATGCGTGTCAGGACGCTCGTTTTCGACAACCGGAGAATCCGGGAGTTTCTCAGGCTCGCCGGAAACCGCCGAGGCCTGTCCAGGCCTGCTGTCGTTTTTCGACGACTGATCGCGCCCGGTCAAGGTGTCTGCAAAAGCCCGCGGAATGGTTTCCCCGCATTGACGTTTCCCGTCCTTGTACCGGCTGGATCGTTGCGTGGGCCGGGCCTTCCGGCATGCGGACTACCTGGGTGAACTGCGCAGCAAGGTCGCATGACATCTACAGGGTACCTGCTACAATCATCCATCGTAGAGTGTCCTGTATTGTCGGAAGATGAAAGATAACAAGGAAATCGAACGGGCAGAACTCCAGAAGACCATCTGGTGCATCCGCTGATAAGCTTGACAGGCTATTACATGACCCTTGAACGTCACTCGGTCAGTCAGCCGGGTAGCCGTCATCCGGGCGCGAGGCGCTGTACCGCAGGCCGGAACAGGTCCCGATACGGACAACTTCCGGACAGCATGAGCACCAACCGGCGGGTATTGCACACGATCACCGCACCGCTGCACAGCAGCTGCAGGCGCAGCGTGCCGACATGTGACCGCGCCAGCCGCGTCCCGCAACGGATCCGCTCCAGCAGGGCATATCCCAGTCCACCGGTCAGCGGACCGGTTCGGCCACCACGGCGAACAGCTGGCACGGTCGGCGCACAGATCCAGCTGCTGCTCCCTGATCCGGTTCTCCATCGCCCGAAACCCACAGGATAACCGGCTGTTCGAGGTGCCTAGGTATTTATCGTCTGCTCACACACGCGAAGCGACACTGACATTCATTGCCGCAAGTGGTAAGGTAAGGATTCATTACATCCTTGAAGACGCCGATTCCCCATGCTCGCAAAACTGACTTCCAAAAACCAACTGACCCTTCCGAAGGCGATGACTGCAGCGGTTGAAGCCACCGAATATTTCGAAGTAACGGCGGAAAATGGCCGGATTGTGCTGACTCCTGTCCGGGTCAACCGTGCCGATGGAGTCCGGGCGAAGCTCGCTGGTCTGGGGCTGTCGGAAAGCGATGTGACTGAAGCGATCACATGGGCCAGAACAGGCGGGTAACGTCGGTACGAACAGTCCTGGACACGAATGTTCTGGTTTCAGCGCTGCTTTTCCACAACAGCCCACTGGCCTGGTTGCGTGGTGCCTGGCGTTCGGGACGCATTCTACCCCTAGCGAGCCGGACGACTACAGAGGAGTTGATCCGGGTTCTCGCATACCCGAAATTTGCATTGAATGCAAATCAACAACATGACCTGCTCGACGACTATCTGCCAGCCTGTGAAATCGTGACAATACCGGTCCTGCCCCCCGAAGTGCCTGAGTGCCGGGACCCATTCGACCGGCAATTCCTGGAGCTGGCCCTTGCCGGGAATGCTGAGGTTCTTGTGACGGGTGACGCCGATTTGCCTGCATTAGCTGATAGATTTGCTGTCCCCATCCTGTCTTCCGGGAAGTTCGGACAATTCCTGGATCACGAAGAATCCGTGGACAGTTGATTCCGACAGTCTCATCCGTTTCATTTTGCCGTGGCGGCAACTACCGCCGTACCTGCCGCCTGTGCACCATCCTCCATGTAAAACCAACGTACGCATTTCGAGGTGCCGGTCTGGTCGTAGCATCGGCCATTCGATTCAGATCGATAAAATAACAATAGGGCACCTCGAACAACCGGATATCCTGTGGGTTTCGGGCCGTGGAGTCGGGATTTCTGGAGATGGAGGGGTTCCGGAGGAGACAATCGGGACCGGATCCGGGATTTGCGGCCGGTCTTGCGGGCCGCTTCCCGGTGTTCGGGCGCAATCATGCCTGCCGCGCCACCAGGAACCGGTAGCGGCGCATGTTGTACATCAGGTTTCCCATGAGGGTCCTTGCCGCGGCGCACTGCAGTCCGATGGTCCGGACCACCCCCGCTGCCAGGGCCCGCACCGGATGGCCGAACACGTGCTCCACCCGGGCATCGTGCACCGCGGCATCCGTCACCGGCCTGCGGCGGAGCAGCTTGTGCTCACGATCAATCCCGATGTGGCGCCTGTAACCGCAGCATGAACACGACCGTTGCCTCATCCACTTCGCATCCCGGTCCTGCTGACGGTGCCGGGGCTTGTGCGCATCGTCCAGATGCTCCCGCAACCGGCGGCCCGCCACGCTCCGCGCATCCACGATCTGTCCGCCACGGGCCGCCTAACCCGACTGCCGCAGATGGACCTCGAACCGGTCGAACAGCTGCTCCAGCAACCGCTGTCTGATCAACTCCTCGCGGAATAGCCACAGCGTCGTCGCATCCGGGATCCGGTCGTGCAGACCCGGACCCGGGAACCGCATGAACGACAGACGGTCCTTCACCTGGTGTTCCACCTGCTCGTCCGACAACCCGGTCGGACTCGACAGCGCCAGCATCCTGAACAGCAACACACCGTCGTACGCCGGACGCCCGTCCCGCGCTCCCCGGTGCGCTCGCGCTCGCGCCGGCAACGGACGGCAGTCGTGCCAGTCAATCACCGCAGCCAGCCGTTCCAGCGGATCTCCCCTGTCCGACAACCGCTCCGCACGCTTCTGAAGATCAGACAGGCTCGTCTGGCTCATCGCAATACCCCCATGTCCATTCATGAATATCCCATGCCGATTCCATTACAATACGGTCCTGCGGGGGGTTATTCGAGGTGCTCATTTCATATAATCCTCCATTCCTGATTCGGTGGGCGGTCCCGGCAGGGTCGCCGATCTATTGGCATTGTGGAGGAACGAGATGAGATTTGAAGGTATCTATCCCCCGGTAATCACGCCTTTTCATGAAAACGGGGAGATCGACCATGACGGATTTGCCCGCATGGTCGAGCATCTTGTGCAAAGCGGTGTCCACGGGATCATTGTCGGCGGCACGACCGGCGAGTATTACGCACAGACGAAGGGAGAACGCATCGAGCTGATGCGCATTGCCCACGAGGTAATTGCCGACAGGTTGCCGATGATCGTCGGCGTCGGTGCAATACGCACCGAAGACTGCATCGAATACGGAAAGATTGCCAGGGAGACCGGCGCCGACGCGATTCTGATGTCCGCACCCTATTACGCAGTGCCGACCCAGCTTGAGCTGGCCAGCCATGCGCTTGCCGTTGATCACGCCGTCGGTCTGCCCATCATGCTGTACAACTACCCGGGCAGGACGGGGACGATCATGCAGGATGCGTTTTTTGACCGGGTGGGACGCAGCCGGAATTTTTGCGGAATAAAGGAATCGACGGGAGACATCAATCAGTTGCACATGCTGGCCCGTGAATACCCGCACATCACGCTCCTGTGCGGCATGGATGACCAGGCCCTGGAGTTTTTCGCATGGGGAGCACGTGGGTGGGTCTGCGCCGGAGGCAACTGTCTGCCCCGCGAGCACATAGCCCTGTACGAGGCCTGTGTGCTCGAAAACGACTTCGGGAAGGGGCGGCGGATCATGTCGGCGCTGATGCCGTTCATGAGCATACTCGAGCAAAGCGGGAAGCTGATCCAGGCCGTCAAGCACGCCTGCCGACTGGATGGCCTGCCGGCCGGACCGATGCGGGAACCCCTGAAGGAGATGAACAAGGAGGAGAAGAGAAAACTCGAGTCCGTGCTCAGGACCCTCAAGCTTGCCGTGGCAGGTATCCTGTCGGAGAATGCCGTGGGCAAGTCGGATATTTCACCTGTTCAGGTAACCGGAGACAGCAATGTCATCTCTCTTAACTCATGAAGAATACCAGGCTATTGCCGGGCAGCTCGAGTTGCCCGGATGCGCCTATATCGACGGCAAGTTTCGAAGTGCCCACAATGGTGATACGTTCGAATCCATAAATCCGGCCAATGGCCAGGTGCTGGCCAGCATCACTGCGTGCGGGCAGGAAGAAGTGGACTTTGCCGTATCGAAAGCGAGACAGGCGTTCGAGGACGGACGGTGGTCCGGCCTGCCGCCAGTGGAACGCAAGCAGGTGATGATCCGGCTGTGCAAGCTGATCGCCCGCAACGCACGCGAGCTGGCGGTCATGGAAAGCCTGGAAAGCGGCAAGCCAATATCGGAAATCGAGACCATAGACATCCCTGAAACCATTCATTGCATGCAGTGGCATGCAGAGGCCATGGACAAGATCTACGGGCAGGTTGCACCGGGGCCGGATGATGTGGTTGCCATGATCGTGCGCGAACCGGTTGGCGTGGTGGCCTGTGTGCTGCCGTGGAACTTCCCGCTGATGATGATCGCCTGGAAGATGGCTCCGGCCCTAGGCGCCGGAAACAGCCTGATCATCAAGCCCGCCGAGGAGACCAGCATGACTGCGCTGCGTCTGGCGGAACTGGTCACGGAAGCCGGTGTTCCGGACGGGGTGGTCAATGTGACGCCGGGCCCCGGAGAACTCACCGGCCGCGCGGTCGGCCTGCATCCGGATGTCGACATGGTTTCATTTACCGGTTCGACGGAAGTCGGCAAGCTGTTTCTGAGATATTCGGCAAACAGCAACATGAAGCGGGTCGTGCTGGAGTGCGGAGGGAAGAATCCGTGCATCGTCCTGGATGATGCAGAGGATCTTGATGCCGTGGCCCGGCATGTCACGAACGGCGCTTTCTGGAACATGGGGGAGAACTGTTCCGCAAGCTCCCGCCTGATCGTGCACGAGGCGGTCGCCGACGCGCTCGTGGAACGCGTACTGAACTGGTTGCGCAACTGGCGGACCGGACCGCCGCTGGATCCGGCGAGCAGGCTGGGCGCCATTGTTTCGGAAAAACAGCATCGGCAGATTCTCGACCATGTCAAGTCGGCAGGCCAGCAGGGGGCAACCGTTCTCGCAGGAGGAAAGGCCATGGATATCGGCAGCGGGTTCTTCATCGAACCGACCGTACTTGCCGACGTCACGCCGGACATGGCGGTTGCCAGGGAGGAAATTTTCGGACCCGTTCTGGCGGTCATCGCTGTGGGTGACGAGAGTCAGGCGCTCAGGATTGCCAATGATACATGCTACGGACTGACGGCATCGCTTTTCACGGCCAGCCTGAGGCGGGCCCATCGCATGTCCCGCGCCATCCGGGCCGGCACCGTGACCGTCAACTGTTTCGGGGAAGGCAATATCACCACGCCCTTCGGCGGCTACAAGCAGTCGGGATTCGGGGGACGGGACAACTCCCTGCATGCCCATGATCAGTATACGGAACTGAAGACCATCTGGATTGATGTATCCGATCAGGATACGGGCGAGGATCCGGTATAGCCCTTGCCGTGCAGATCCGGTATGCAGGGTGCTGTCAACCAGGGTCCGGGGGATTGGTCGGCTACAGATGGCCGCACGGCTTCTTCCCTCACCCGCAAGTCGGCCGTGTCCTCCGGTCGCCAGCAGTCGGCGCGGCCGGAAATGTCATGAACCGGAGGCGATGGAGCGGGAAATGAATCAGGTGCTTGCCGCAAGGGAAATTCCCAATTTCGAGACGCGTTCCGGATGGTATGCAGTTCTGCCATCTCCGCCTGCCGCACGTCGGCTTGAGCAGGACGTGCATGCCGATGTGGTGATTGTCGGGGCCGGGTTCGCCGGACTGACCGCCGCGCGCCGATTGCGGCAGCAGGCGCCGGATTGCAGGATTGTGGTCCTGGAGGCCCAGCGCATCGCGTGGGGAACCTCCGGACGCAACAGCGGCTTCATGATCGACCTGCCGCATCATCTTCGAGGCAGCGACTACCGCGGTTCGCATGATCGGGACAGGCGGGAGATCGCCATGAATCGTCACGCCATGGATTATGCCCGCTCGATGGTCGGGGAGTTCGGCCTGCAGGGGTCGATCAGTCATGCAGGAAGGATAAGCGCCGCCGCAAGTCCCGGCGGGATGAAGATGCTGGAAGACTACGTGAAACATCTCGCCGGGCTTGGGGAGGACTGCACGGTCCTCGACACTGAACAGGTCAGGGAGATTACGGGCACCGGCTACTATCTGGGCGGTATCCATCTGCCGGGTTGCCTGGTGATTCAGCCAGCGGCCTATGTGCGGGGCATTGCGTCGGCCCTGTCTGCATCGGTCGATATCTACGAGGAATCCCCGGTCGTGCGGATCCAGTGCGGCAGGACTGTCCAGGCAGTAACGCCCGGAGGAACGGTGCATGCCGGGAAACTGATCCTTGCAGTCAATGGACACCTGGAATCCTTCGGCCTGTACCGCAGGCGTCTGATGCACGTCGTCCTGTTCGCGAGCATGACGCGGGCGCTCTTGCAGAAGGAGTTGGGTGCCCTGGGCGGCGAGGAGGAATGGGGTATCACCCCTGCCCATCCCCTGGGGTCCACGGTCAGGAAACTGAAGCCTGGACGTATCGTGATGCGCAATCATATTGCCTACAGTTCCTCACCAGTCCCTGGAGGCAGCGAGCTTGCCAGGGCTGCCCGTCAGCATGACCGCGCGTTCCATGACAGGTTTCCCATGCTGGGATCGGTAACAATGGAACATCGCTGGAGCGGGATGCTCTGCCTCTCGGGCAATGACATGCCGGTATTCGGGGAAGTGGCCGAGGGTGTCTATGCCGCATGTTGCCAGAACGGGCTTGGCGTTGCCCGCGGCACGCTTGCCGGACTCCTGATTGCCGACCATGTGCTCGGCCTTGCAAACGACATGACGGAGTCCTTTCTCAACGCCGATGCGCCCCGCAGGCTGTTTCCCGAGCCCTTCATGTCAATCGGCGCAAGCGCGCGCCTGTGGTGGGGGCAGATGCGGGCAGGCAGGGAAATCTGAAAGGTGGCTCGCATGCCGAATACCGTGGAAACACTCGGCATGCTGCAGGCGCGCAAGATCGCCCTGCATGCCCAGCAGGTGCTGACACGGGACCGGTCGGGCAGGGCGATCGACGCCACCCGCTCGGCGATCCGGGCCCTGGGATATGTGCAGATCGACACCATATCGGTTGTCGAACGGGCGCATCATCATACGCTCTGGAACCGCAATCCCCGTTACCGGGCCGCCCATCTGGATCAGCTTCAGGCACAGGGGAAGGTGTTTGAATACTGGTCCCATGCCGCAGCCTATCTCCCGATCGAGGATTACCGCATGTGCCTGCCGCACATGGAACGGATTCGTGCCGGCGATGCGCTGTGGTTCAGGGCCGATCCGGACATCAAGCGCCAGGTGCTGGAACGGATCCGGGAGGAGGGGCCGCTGCAGTCGAAGGATTTCGGCAATCATGGCAGGACCGGGCTGCCGATGTGGGAATGGAAACCTGCCAAGTACGCTCTCGAGACACTGTTCATGGAAGGTGAACTGATGGTGGTGCGGCGAAACAATTTCCAGAAGATCTACGATCTCACCGAGCGGGTGCTGGATACCGGGGTGGATGCAAGGTTTCCCGAACCGCAGGAATATGCAGACTTCCTGATCGACCGCTTCCTCGGTGCGAACGGGCTGGGCACGGCAGCCCAGATCGGCTACCTGAGAAAGGGCATGACAAGGCGTATCGAGAACCGGCTCGAGGAGAGGGAGGTGGCGGGAGATCTTGTCGGCCTGGATGTCGCCGGCATCCGGTACCACGCCAAACCCGATGCGCTGGAACTGCTGGATCGCCCCCTGTCCCGCTCCAGGGTTCGCATCCTTTCGCCTTTCGACAACCTGGTCATCCAGCGGCAACGGATCCGGCACCTGTTCGATTTCGATTATCAGATCGAATGTTATGTGCCGAAAGCGAAGCGTCGGCACGGCTATTTCTGCCTGCCGGTGCTGTGGGATGCAAGACTGGTTGCCAGGATCGACTGCAAGGCCGATCGCGGGACGCAGACCCTGATCGTGAGAAACGTGGTACTTGAGCCGAGGCCCCTGAGGCGGGGGAAATTCTGCGAGGCCCTGAAACGGGCATTGTCGGAATTTGCCGTTTTCAACGGATGCGGACATGTTCAGGTGGAACAGGCGCCGGATCGGCAAATCCGTGAGGCGCTGCAGGGCGCCGTTTCATGAAGCGTTTCGGGCGCAGGAGAGGCTGGTGAAACTGTCCAATCACAGCAAGGGGCTGCTGATCACCGGCATCGGGGTGCTGGCCATCAGCCCCGACGGCCTGCTGCTGAGACTGATTTCAGCCGATGTGCTGCTGATCACCTTCTGGCGCGGCCTGCTCTACAGCGCCGGCATGGTGATCCTGCTGACGCTGTACTACAGGACGCGGATCCTGGATGCGTTTCTCGGCATGGGCAGCCCCGGACTGCTGATGGTCGTCACGTACTTTACGGGCAGCCTGGCATTCGTCTACTCCATTACCCACACGGCGGTGGCCAATACCCTGTTCATCATCAGCACGACACCGCTTTTCGCGGCGCTGATAGCCTGGCTTGTCTTTCGCGAGCGGGTACCGCGCCGTACGTGGATAGCGATCGCCGTGTCGGGGGTCGGAATCGTCGTCATCTGTTCGGGGAAGAGCATCATGCCCGGAGCCTGGCTCGGCAACCTCGCCGGTCTGCTGACCGCCCTGTCGCTCGCTGTCGGATTTACGGTGGTGTCGAAGGCCCGGGAGCGCGATATGCTGCCTGCGCTTGCGCTCGGCGGCTTTCTGACTGCCCTGGTTCTCGAGCCGTTCGTGGAACCCTACCAGACGACGGATCAGGACCTTTACTACCTGTTCATCATGGGATTCGTTCTGACGCCGGTTGCGGCCAGCCTCATGTATATCGGACCCCGGTACATTTCGGCTGCGGAAGTCGGGCTCATGATGCTGCTGGAGTCGGTGCTCGGGCCCCTGTGGGTATGGTATTTCATCGGGGAGAATCCCGGATCCCTCGTGCTGATCGGCGGTACCGTTGTCCTGGTCACGCTGTCCGTGCATGCCGTTGTCGGTCTGCGTGAGTCCACGAACGCAAAACCACCGTCCTGACGGACTTCGTCCCTTTTGAAACGGGGCATCGCATCAAGCCGTACGGACTGGATCAGCGTTCCGGATGGATCTGTGATCCGAGAGCCGGCGGACAGCGAAGCGGTGCGAATCCGTTCGTGTTGGTCAGGTGGTGATAGCCAGTAGACATCACAACTCTCCGTTTTGCCTGCAGGGATTGCTTGCCATCATCCGGCCTGCTGGAAGCCGGGCAGATATCCCGCATCAAACCTGCATGTGTCGTACCTCAGGCTGGCACGGGGGTGTGGCATGAAATGTTGCATCGGTCAGGAAAGCGGAACAGGCCACCAGAATCCGATTGCACATCTCTCGCATGGGCGGAATATGTTATCTATGCCCTGGCCGTATAAAGAGATGGTTCCAGGTTGCACTGGTCCTGCAGATGACCATGCAGAGTGAACATCCGTGGCTTTGAGCCAAATCTGAAAAGGCGGTACAGGAAGTACTGGGACGGATTTTCCCGGGAGAACGCCAGTTCGTTTTTCGTGACGAAAAACGGCGTGTTCTTTCCGTATTTTGTCGTCTTCACCTCGATGAAGCGATCCTTGCCGTT
Source organism: Gammaproteobacteria bacterium (assembly GCA_022826305.1). GTDB lineage: Bacteria > Pseudomonadota > Gammaproteobacteria > Arenicellales > Poriferihabitantaceae > Poriferihabitans. Next base: position 14,743 of record JAJDVC010000071.1, read on the forward strand.
CTCCTCGCGGGACAGGATGTCGAAGCCAGCCGATGGCCCCCGGGTTTCGGATACCCGCTCGATGCGGTCGGCCAGCGAGTCCCGGCCAGCCCGGATGAGCCTGGCGCGCTCGAAGTTAATGATGAATTCTTCGCCGGCGTTGCCGAGCCTTTGATTCCGGGCTTCTCTTTCAAGGTAATTCACACTGGCGGGATTGGGGATGACCGATGTCACTGATCTGGCCGGATCGGCAGGTCCCTCCTTCGGCGGAGGCTCTTCCATCGCTGACAGCCAGTCTTCGACGGAAGGAATAATTGGATCAGCGTCGGAATGGTCCTGAAATAGCCCCTGCAGCGCAGGATTCCTGTCAAGATACTGGTAAACCGCATCGGGCAGTATTGACCTCTGGTAATTCGACAGGGGCTTGTAGCCGTCAATGTATGGGATGCCCATCTCGATCAGGACGGCGCTGATATTCTGATGCTTCCGTTCGACGGAGCCATCGGAACGGTCGTCGAGCCGCTCCAAAAGGATACGCCGATGTTCGGTCTTGTTGAATTTCTGGCCGGAAAGCTCAAGACGGAGCATGTCGAAGTAGTCTTCGACTGTCGCCTCAACTTCGGTTCTCGACCAGTTCCTGGACACGGTGGACAGATCCGCTTCAGTCAGGCGGAAACAACAGGGCTGAGGCGGTTGGCTTGGTCATGTATGTAAACACTATATCCGCTATATCCGCAGAACACGGCATTACCGCAGTGATTCCCACCAAGCATATCACGAAATGGGTTTGGCGAATCTGGTGGTTTGAATGGGGTTTTCACGGGTATGCGGGCAGGGAAGCCCCTCCGGACAGTGAGTTGAAATGTCTGGTGGTCGCATGACTCCCCGAAGAACCCGGCCCGTTGCACATCCGGTCACGGTCGCCAGCTCGGTCTTCCGGTACCCGAACGTGATGGTCCGGTACAGGGTTTCCCATCCCCGGATGTAGAATTCCGTCAACAGTTCGCGAAATCGTTCCCACAGGCATTTCGAGCCGCCTGCTTTCTCGCGGGCTGTCCGGAACAGCGCGTAGCGCCGCTGCTGCATCCGGTCGATGAGGAAAGTCGCTGGACAATGGAGGCGGCCCACGGTTTTCCGGCCTTCTCTGACCCGCGACGAGCAGACCCATTCCGGGGTTGGGCATCTTTGGAGATGCGCAGGATTACAGCATTGGCTGGCGCCTGACACCACCAGAAACCGAGCTAGCCGCCGATCTTTCCTTCGGGGTGCAGGCTAGGCGGCGAGAGAGCAATGACACAGAGACCGAATAACATGGTCGGGTTCGAAGCACTCTTGCGACGGTAATGCGTGTGCTTGTCGAAGGGTTGGGGTAAGATCATCGGCATGAATGAAATGCCCTTTCCGAAGCCGCCAGCAGCGGAGCCGTTGCCGCTGGAAATCTGGCTGGACCGGCCGGACCGCGCCGAAGTCGGCCGGGAGCCGTTCTTCCGCGGACGGGACGCGGAGTTCGAGGTCTTTCGCCGGGCGGCCTCGACGCAGGCATGGTCGGCGGCGGCACGATGGTGTTCCAGGGTGCGGCGGGCGCCGACAAGTCGGCGCTGATGGCGGAGTGCATGGAGGCGGTGCGGCGCCATTCGACTCCCGGGGACCCCTGGGTGGCGGTGGCGATCAGGCCCGAGACCCTGAAATCCGCCGTCGATGTCATGATGCGCCTGATCGAGGCGGCCAGTGCGGAGAGCGAGCGGCTTTCGCAGATGGCGTCCGGGACAGTCGCCGGGAAGCTCGAGAAGCTTCTGGAGGTCGGCCGGCAGTTCTACGGGGAGTTGTCGGCACGGGGCATGGGCGTGGCGGGTGTTTCCATGGGGGGCAGGCCTGAAGTCGGGGGTAGCGGGGGTGCGGACATTTCTGCGGAGCGGATATTCCGGGACGCGGCCCCGCTGCTGGGAGATCTCCATCTGGTGGTGCTGGTGGATGAAGCCCAGAACACGCCGGTATCCGACACGACCCGGGGGGTGATGGATTGTCTGCACAATCCGCCGGCAGGAATTCCCCTGGTGGCGGCGTTCTTCGGTCTGAGCGATACCCAGGATGTGCTGCGCGAGTGCGGCCTGTCGCGGTTCGCCAGTGGGCGGGTGGTGACCCTCGATCGGTTGCCGGCCGGGGATGCGGCCAGCGCCATCCGGAGTGTCCTCGACGCCTACGGCTTCACGGGCACGCCGCAAGACCGGGAAGTGTGGGTGAACGAACTGGCCGGACTGTCCCAGGGGTGGCCGCAGCACGTCAACCGGGTGGCCGTGCTGCGGCCCGGGTGATCCGTGCCAACGGCGGACGGATCGGTTCGGGACATCTGGACGAGGCCATGGCGGCTGCGGAGGAATACAGGCGGGAATACTATGCCGGCCGGCTTGCGGCCGGTTCCAGCCGGGCCTGGATCTATCGGGAACTGGCCCTGGCCGCCCAGGAGAGGGGCGGTGAATTGTCCCATGACAGGATCGAGTCACTCACCGAAGGAATGCGTGGCAAGGCAGGACAGTCGATGGATGATTTCCTGACCAATGCCCTGCATGCCGGGTTGCTGGCCCCGTCCCGGGACATGCCCGATCATTACCGGATCCCCATTCCGTCTCTCGGGGACTACCTGCGGGCCTTGCCGATGGATTCTCCATCACGGATCTGAAACTTGTGCAGTGTCGGAGAAGGGTCCCTGCAGACAGTCGCACGACTCGATTGTCAGGGCATTGGGTGAATCCGGTTATCCCCTGATTATGTCGTTACCGGATTTTCCGGAATCTGAGATCAACCGGTTGACATATAGTAAAAGATATTAGGTCAGGGTTGCGCTGGATTCATGTTCCTGCAGAAGTGCAACTCCCGGCCACCCGGTCGGGTCTCCCAAAACTCCACGAAGTCCACTTCCAGATCGATGTTCGACTGATGCAATGGCGCGCTGTTCAGGAACCGGAAACACGCCATCCTGCGACCTGTCCATGGCGCGGGTCGCCACCACCGCGACCACTGACCTGTACCCTGCGCATCCGCCCGGATTTGTCCTGCATCCGAATGATTGTGATCCGGTGTTCGGCCCTGTCCCTCCGGTCAACTCTCTCTGCGATTATAATCAATGGCGTGCATCAGCCAGGTATCCCTTGAACACATGATGTTCCAATCGAACTCTGCGAATGCTTCCTGCGAAGAGGCGGATCATGCGGTTTACTGCATGAGTGCCATGTGTTACCCGCCAGCGTTCGCCCTCGAACCCTCTTTATCCATCGGATTTCGACATGCCCGACGATTCCGGTAGATTCGAGATGTTCTCGTCACCCCGATGGAACGGACGATTCTCGATCACGGTCACGCTCGCGACAGCGATTTCTCTTCTCGTGCTCATATCCGTCGGCGGCGTACTTGGTGTCGGCATGTGGCTTGCCAGCAAGAACACCCTGAAGTTGATGAGCGCCAACGCCAACCAGAGCCTTGCCAATATGGTTGATCGGATCGAGCATCATTTGCTGCCGGCCGAGGATCAGGCCCGTTTCATCGCCGAGCGTATCAGGAGAGGCGAATTCGACCCTCAGGATCGTGCGACGCTTGGCCGCCTGCTCACGGGCGGTCTGGCTGGTGTGCCGCAAATCGAGTCACTGTCCTTTATCGATACCGGATTGAAGAAGTTCTTTGCCGCACGCCACGAGGGCGACCGCCTCGAGATGGATGAACTGGACCATTCTCGGGATCCGAGATTCCGTGAATATCTGGCATCCATGCCACAGGAACCGCACTGGATACCTCCGTTCTGGATTGAGCGTCATAAGGGTACCTATTTCAGTCGGGTTCATCCAGTGCGCCGCGCCGACAGGCTTGTTGGGGCTGCAGTCGCGACGGCATCGATTCAGGAACTCTCGGCCTATGTTCGCAAGGTCGGCAAGGACGACCCTGGAACACGATTCGTTCTGTACGGGCGTGACCGCGTGCTGGCCCATCCGTTCATGGTGCGCGACTATCCCGGTCTTTCGCTGGATGATCCGCTGCCCCCTCTTGAGGGGTTTCAGGATACTGTTCTGGCTTCGATATGGCAGGAAGAGGGGCGATCCGATCTGATTATCTCTCTTGCACAGGGGACGAATGGACATACGGTCCGGATCGATGGGGAATACCACGCCTTCATGTATCGTCGCCTGCACGGTTTCGGGTCGAAGCCGTTGGCTGTCGGTGTCTGGTTCCATGTCGAGGATGTTGGTGCTGAGCTTCGTCGAATGACTGTTGCTCTGGTTGTCGGAATTGGTGCCCTGATTGTGTCGATCTTCGCTGCTGTCATGCTTGGTCGACGTATTGCCCGGCCCATTGTGCGGTTTTCCGTCGCCGCTGGACAGGTTCGCCAGCTCAATATCGGCGAGATCGACGACCTGCCGGGGAGCGTCTTCCGCGAGCTTGATCAGCAGGCCAGATCTTTCAATGCAATGCTGAGCGCACTGCGTTGGTTCGAACTGTACGTGCCCAGGAAGATTGTCGGACGGTTGGTCAAGCAGGGCGAGATCGAGGACACGATCTCTTCGGTGCATGAGATCACGGTCATGTTCACCGACATCGTCGGATTCTCGTCCATGGTCGAGCGCTTGTCGGCTCCCGAGGTTGCCGCACTGGTCAATCGTCACTTTGAAATCGTCGCAGGTTGCATCGAGGTTGAAGATGGTACGGTCGACAAGTTCATCGGTGATTCGGTGATGGCTTTCTGGGGTGCGCCGGAGGCCCAGGATGATGCCGCTGAACGTGCCTGCCGTGCCGCCCTCGCGATCGCCGACGGCATCCGGATGGAAAATGTCTTGCGCCGAGCGGACGGTGAGGCCCCGCTGGGTGTCCGCATCGGCGTCCATACCGGCAGTGCCACGGTTGGCAATATCGGTGCGCCGGGCCGACTCAACTACACGATTATCGGTGATACGGTGAATGTTGGTCAGCGCCTGGAGCAGCTCGGCAAGACACTGTGTTCTGTGGATGGTGAAACGGTTATTCTTGTCAGTGGTGCGACAGTGGCGTGTCTTGGTACGGGCTTTCATCCTGTGCCGGTTGGCAGGTATTCGGTGAAGGGACGTATCGGTGAGATCGATGTCTTCAGACTGGGTGCCTGAGTCCAGCAGGAGATACGTCGGCAATGGCCGGGCCAGGGACCATGGGAGGATGGTCATGACGTTTCAGGATGGGTCGACAAGTCAGTTCTCTGGAACTGAAGGTTTCGCTGCGGATGCTGAGTGCGACGCTGGTTCACCCGGAGCATCGGGAGGAAGCGCCGCCGCTATCCCTCCGTTTGGGCTACGCCTTCAAGCGAATGATGTATTTCGGAGCGGAGGTGGGGATGCGAAAAATTCCATTTTCATGGTGCACGATGGATTTGGCATACTCCACTCATCGGCACCTGTGCCAGAAATGAACTGATGTTCATTGAGGCCATGGGAGCGATATGACAGGTCTGTATCAGGACACACTGGTTGAAGAACTGCTTCACGGGGTAAATTCGGTGCTGCACCGGTGGGGATTATCGGCTGATTCCGGTCTCAGCCTGTTATGCATTTCCGAAAACGCCACCTTTCGCGCCGATGATCCCGAACGCGATCGCCCGGTGGTGTTCAGAGTACACCGTCCGGGATATCACGGATACGATGAAATCGTATCCGAACTTGCCTGGATCAATGATCTGCGCACTAACCGGGTGGTTGAAACCCCTTGTCCGCTTGAAGACAGGGAAGGTGAACTTGTTGCCAGTTTTCGGCACCGTGGCGAACTGCGTTACCTTGTTGCGTTCGAATTCATGCCCGGGGTCGAGCCCGGCGAATCGGATGACCTGAACGACGGTTTTCGCCAGCTGGGTGAAATTACCGCACGCCTGCATCAGCACGCGAGGTGCTGGCAAACGCCGCCCGGCTTCGACAGGAAGGTCTGGAATTTCGAGACGATGCTGGGTAGTCAGCCCCACTGGGGTGACTGGCGCAATGCGCTCGGTCTTGATCCAGACGGCGAAAATCTGCTGGCCGGCTGTGTTTCCCTGTTGTCACGTCAACTTGATGAATACGGCGCCGGCCCCGAGCGATTTGGCCTGATTCACGCCGATTTGCGCCTCGCCAACCTGTTGGCGGAAGACGGCCGGCTGGCAGTCATAGACTTCGACGACTGCGGATTCGGCTGGTACCTGTACGATTTCGCCGCCGCGATCAGCTTTATCGAGACCTCGCCGCAAATACCCGCATTGCAGCAGGCGTGGGTACAGGGCTACCGCAAGGTCGCGTCGCTCAGTCCCCGAGACGAATCCGCGATACCCATGTTCATCATGTTACGCCGCCTGCTTCTGACCGCCTGGATCGCAAGCCATGCAGAAACTCCCACCGCCAGGGAACTGGGGAGTGGCTACACTGGCGATACCGTGCAACTGGCACGTGACTATCTGCAACATCATGGTTAGCTGAAATACTGTTCCTTCCTTATGCGGCTCAGCATCTGCACCGCGGGTTGAAATTCAGGAATCCTTTCAAGGCTCCCGGCAGGTCCTGCCCCGGACCGCTGGCCGGAGCACGAAGGGAGTCTGATATCCGCACGGGAGCATGGTGCCAGTTTGAAATCCGGACCAGTGCAGGTCCGTGGAACGTTGCACAATTACGGTGCGGGCGGAAGCATGATCCGGGTTCGGGAAAGGGTAACCTGTTGATTGCTGATGACTTGTCCATCTGGCACGGATTTTGCTGTAAGACAGGATAAAGCCTTTTGCAAAGGCAGGGCATTCACCCCATTGATTCCGGAGAAAGAGATGAAACTGGTTGTTGCGATCATCAAGCCGTTCAAGCTTGACGATGTCAGGAGTGCCTTGTCGGAAATCCATGTCACGGGCATGACGATTACCGAGGTGAAGGGGTTCGGTCGACAGGGGGGACAGACAGAGTTGTACCGGGGAGCCGAGTACGTTGTCGATTTCCTGCCGAAAATCAAGCTGGAGGTGGCGGTGGAACCGTGCCTGGTCGACATGGCAGTCGAGACGATTTGCCGGGCTGCCGGCATGGGGAAGGTCGGCGACGGGAAAATCTTCATCTACAGCATCGAGAAGGCGATCCGGGTTCGTACCGGGGAGATGAACGAGGATGCCATCTGATCTGGCAACAAGCAAACAACCTGACGGGATTTGAATGATGGAAAACAGTATTTTTCACGTCCAGTATGCTCTGGATACGTTTTATTTTCTTGTGTGCGGTGCACTGGTGATGTGGATGGCTGCCGGATTCGCCATGCTGGAGGCGGGACTGGTACGCTCAAAGAACACCGCCGAGATTCTGACCAAGAATGTTGCCCTGTACTCGATCGCATGCACTGCCTATCTGATATGCGGATATCAGGTCATGTACGGCGGCGGGTGGTTCCTGGAGGGGATGCCCGATCTGGATGTGGCATCGGTACTGGCGGAGTTTTCCGGGCGGGATGGCGGCGTCGAGGGAGAGGCGATCTATTCCGGGGCCTCGGATTTCTTCTTCCAGGTGGTTTTCGTTGCGACGGCAATGTCCATCGTATCGGGTGCGGTGGCGGAGCGCATGAAGCTCTGGGCGTTCCTGGCGTTTTCGGTGGTCATGACCGCTGTTATCTATCCGGTTGAGGGAAACTGGACCTGGGGTGGCGGGACCGTTTTCGGAATGTACAGTCTGGCGGATCTGGGATTCAGTGATTTCGCCGGCTCCGGCATTGTCCATATGGCGGGTGCGGCCGCGGCGCTTGCCGGCGTCCTTCTGCTCGGGCCGCGGAAGGGGAAATACTCCAGCGACGGCAAGGTCAATGCCATACCGGGGGCCAACATGCCGCTCGCCACGCTGGGCACCCTTGTCCTGTGGATGGGATGGTTCGGCTTCAACGGAGGGTCTGTTCTCAAGCTTGGGGATATCGCCAGTTCGCACAGTGTGGCAATGGTCTTCGTGAATACCAATGCAGCGGCGGCTGGCGGGGCACTCGCTGCATTGGTACTGGCGCAGATCCTGTACCGCAAGGCGGATCTCACCATGATGCTGAGCGGTGCGCTGGCAGGACTGGTGGTGATCACGGCCGAGCCCCTGACCCCGACCCCCTTCCTGTCCGTCCTGTTCGGCGCACTGGGCGGTGTGCTGGCGGTTTTCAGTATCGTGTTCATGGACAAGCTGAGAATCGATGACCCGGTCGGTGCGATCTCGATACACGGTACCTGCGGGATGCTGGGACTTGTGCTGGTTCCGCTGACCAACGATTCCGTCAGCCTTTACGGGCAACTGGTCGGTGCCGCAACGATCCTTGTCTGGGTCTTTGCAGTCAGCTGGGTTGTCTGGATGATTCTGAAACGCACCATGGGGATAAGGGTGGCGGCGGAAGATGAGTACAGCGGAATGGACCTCGTCGACTGCGGTATGGAGGCCTATCCGGAATTTGCCAAGAGTCCGTGATGACAGCAGCCTTTTACGGGAGGCTGGAGGGATCGCATATCTTCGGGTAACTGCCGCCCTGGGAGGCCGAGGTGAAGGCAAAGGCATTTTACCGGATCCTTCCGACATGTTTTCCGGAGCATGGTCCCAGGAGGCAAAAAACGCGGCTTGCTGAACTTCTGGTGAATCCCCTGGCAGCTATCTTCACTGGTTTCGTTGTTCCAGTTCTGCTGAAGGGTAATCAAACTGTTGGACAATGCGTCTTGTCTGACGGGAGACCGCCTCTGCGACCAGCTCGGTAAACGACTTTTTGCTGGTAGAATAAACCTCTGTTGTCTGGAGTCAGGACCGAATTTGCAGATCAATCTCCATGGTTTCGGCAGTCAGTCTGTAGCCATGACCATCGAAGGCCCTTCAAGGTATTGTCGTGAGATAGCATGTGCTCTCATCATGGTTGCCATGAGGCCGTCAAGCAGGGCATTTCAGGGTATGCAAGGGAATCATCTGCACACCAGCGGTTCTGGAACCTTGCGATTGCATTGTGTGATACATGCTCAGGCGTTTCGGCATTACCATATACAATTCCCGAATGTTTCCCTGGAAAGGTACTTGCATGCGGCGCATGAAAGGGGTTGGCGTGACAGCTTTCCGGTAGCCAGAGATGATTTCCCATCAAGGTTTATCTGACAGTCGCCATCGCGGCTTTCTTGTCCGGGTTTGTGCGATTGCCATCCCCTTGCTGCTCGGTGTGAATCCGGACGGTTTTTCGGATACCTCCGAATCGCGAGAGTATCGCTCCGAGAAGCATTCTTTCCGCCTCGTTCCGGTCGGTGGGCCATTCGATCAGGCCTGGGGCATGGCATTTCTCCCCGACGGACGAATACTGGTGACTGAACTGGACGGCAGACTCCGCATCCTGCGGCCCGGAAAGAGGCCTTCAGATCCGCTTCCCGGTCTGCCGCAGATTGAGGCCTACGGTCAGGGCGGATTGATGGATGTTGCTCTCGACCCGGATTTTGCGACCAACAAACAGCTCTATCTGAGCCATGTCTGGGATGTTGCAGGAGGCAAGACAACTGCTGTCAGCACGGCACGGCTGGATGGCGACCGGCTTCACGGGTTCAAGGTGATCTTCATCGGCCGAGCAGGAAGCCGTTCAGGCCGGCATTTCGGTTCACGACTGAGATTTGCTGCGGACGGCAAGCTGTTCGTCACCATCGGCGACCGCGCTTCCCGGCCCAACGCCCAGGATCTTGCCAATCATGCCGGTGCAATCCTCAGGCTCAACCCTGACGGTACGGTGCCTGGCGACAATCCATTCGTTGGTCGTGCGGGGGCGTTGCCGGAGATCTGGTCCTACGGCCACCGCAACCCGCAGGGCCTTGCCGTCGATCCCGATACTGGCAGACTGTGGTCGCAGGAACATGGGCCGCGGGGAGGTGACGAGGTCAACCTGATTGAGCGTGGGCGGAACTACGGGTGGCCGACGATCACTTACGGACGAAATTATGTCGGCACCAAAATCACCGACGAGACCGCACGCGAAGGCATGGAGCAGCCCGTTACCTACTGGGTGCCGTCTATCGCCCCTTCGGGATTGACGGTCTATCGCGGCGACAGGTTTCCCCTGTGGAACGGCAACCTGTTTGTCGGCGCACTGCGCGCCAGGCTTCTTGTCCGGATGGAACTTGATGGAGAGCGGGTAATTCATGAGGAGCATCTGCTGACGGATTTCGGTAACCGTATCCGCGACGTCCGTACCGGACCCGACGGCTCGATCTATCTGCTGCTGGACGAGAACGACGCTGCGATCTGGCGTCTGGAGCCGCTCCAGGAGCCTGCGCCGAAGAAGCCCGGATGAGATAATACAGAGGTTGTATTGCAGAGGCTGGTGAGATGCCGACGAGGTTTCGCCGGTACGATCCGGATCAGGGGCTGTTGCTGTCACCGGATCTGAGGGATTGGTTGCCGGACGGCAACCCGGTGCTCATGCCCTGTGCAGCCAGGCTGAGGCACATTGCGGGAACGCAGTGGGGAACGCGGAAATCCTGATGGATGAACGCTATCGGCATGAAGGAGAACAGTTGATCGCGCCCCCCTGACAAATGTGCGAAAAAATATTGGTGCCATCGGCTGTCCTGATTGCCGCAAAGACCGCAACCCCCTCAGTCTTGCTGATAAAAAACACCTCCCGGTTGCCGGCCCCGGCATAAATCCGTAGCTATCCCAGACTTCACGCTCGCAAGGGTAGACTGGCTATTCGGAGCAAGCCAAGGTCATGGCATCTGGAAACCATCTTGCCTTCAGGATTCCTGCTGATATTTTTCCAGTCAGTTGGACAGAGAACACGTTGATATGGCCACGTGGCATCGCCTTGCCGGTATCAGCAACAGATCATGCTCAACAGCGCGCGTGCCCTGCTCATTCCGACATAGTGAAGCGACCGCAAGGTCTCGCTATGCCCGGGTCTGGGCATGTCGACAAGAACAACCACCTCGCTCTCAAGCCCCTTGAAATCCGTGATCCGTGCAAAACCGATGGTTCGACGACTGGCGTTGCGGGGTGAACTGTCGTCCAGGACGGAGATCGAGTCCCGCAAATCCCCGGACAGGGAAGACGCCCAGGACTTCGCAAACGGAACGGGAGAAAGCATGACGATGTCTCCCGGGCTGAATCCCCCGTCATCCATCAGGCCGCAGAGTTCGTTCTCCAGGGACCGGACGGCATCGTCTGCTCCGGCAACCCGAACTTCATGTACCGCAGGACCATCTCCGACTCCTGAATTGCCCACATCGGCGTTCAGGTCGTCCTGTATCCGTCGCAGGATCGGCAGCGAATTCCGGCAGTTCGTCTTCAGGGGAATTCGCACCGGGCCGAAGCTTTCCAGATAGTCATGGGCATCGGGTACATAGGATCCGCACAGCCCGGACTGATTGTTGGAGTCGTGAAAAAAGCACCAGCGGCTTTCGCTTATGCCGCCATTCAAACAGCCATCCAGCCGGGCCAGCGCATCCATGTTCAATATGTCCTGGCCTTCATCGACGATCAGCGCGTCAAATTTTTCAATGCCGGCACGCCTTGCTGTCACATGAATCGAATCCACCAGGCTGACAGTCAGCCCGGGCCCGGCGTTCCGTTCGAGGAAACGCTTGAGCCAGGGCGAATGGCAGGCCAGTGCGGTTTTCATTCCGGACGCGCCCCAGCGTTTCGCCAGCTCAAGCGCCAGCATCGTTTTTCCTGTCCCGGCGCCTCCGGAACATACTACCCGCGGGTTGGCCTCGACGACATCAATCAACCCCAGCTGATCCGCCGTCAGGCGAGCGATGCGCATTTCCACATCATGGGCGGAAACATGCAGCGGCACGACAGCCTCGAAATCGGGTCGCAGGTGTTGCTGCAACAGATTCAGGTGCGAAGGGGTTGCGACAGTCCTGCGGGCATCCTTCGCACGCCAGTACCGAATGAATCGTTCCAGCCACTTTTCGAATTGCCTGAAGTCCCGGCCGTCGGCAAGAACGGCGCGATCCCATTCGGCGCTGTCTGGAAGCCGTTCCACATCCGGCATGACCACACCGTATCCGACCACGAAATTCCTGGAGACGGTGGCGGGAAGCTTTTTCCGCAAACCATGGAGTGCCCCCTCCGCCTGTCTGAACGGCGACTCCCGCAATCGCTCGGTTCGGCCATGCCTGTTCGTGGTTTCCCAGACGCCGTGACGGCAGGAAACGCCGCCACCCTTGACCTCCAGCACGAAAAGGCCGTCCGGTCCGCAGACGACGAAGTCGATTTCTCCGAAACGCTTGTCTTCATGCCGCGGAAGGTTGAGCGAGTGCATGGCAAACCAGACATTCTTGTCCGGCCCGGAAAATGCCGCGCACAGCTGGTCGAACATGCGCATTTCCGCATTACTGCCGGTTCCCAGGGGCTGGCTGGGGATCATCCGCATGACGGGCCGTTTCCGTTTTCCCTTGCGTCGATTTCCTCCAGACTGGCAAGTTTGTCGCGCACGCCGGACTCGATCTGAGGATCTATCGGCGGCCATTGACCGAGACGGCGCAGAAATTTGGCCTCATCCATTTCTTCCGTGACAGTTGATAGCCTGCCCGGCAACACTACCTGCAAGCCCTTTCGTTCAAGGTTTTCAGGTAAATAGCCATCCTCCAGAGTGATGTGTGTCTGAATGCAGTCGTTCCACCTGCATTTGCTCGCGAGTTCCATGGCTACATCCTTCTTCATGCGGCACCACTCACCACCTGGTGAAGTAAAAAGTTCTCTCAAGGGTTTCGGGCGTGGCGGCGCCTTCATGTCAAGCTTGTCAGCTTGTTTCTGGTGCTCGGCATCTGCCATGCGATATGCCACATAGGCAGACATGGCAGGATCGCGCAACTCCCTGGGCAGCCTCAGCCAGCTGTCACGCACACCGAACAGGATTCCAGCAAGAAGATACTCGGCATCACTCAATAGCGGATGTGAAAATTCCAGCAGGTCCGTGCAATGCTCACGCAGGCAGAACAGTAGTAAAGGTCTCGATAAAGACCCCCTGTGCCGTTCAAGAAGCTCGGTGATTGTTCCGCCACCGAGTCCGAGGAAACCACGCATGTCCGAGATCAGTTGCTCCAGACGTGGCCGAAATTCCATTGCCTGCAACAGATCGAGCTGATTCTCCAGATACGCAAGCGCCACATCAAGGGGCGTTTGCGGGCGTTCCTGCGTCTGTGCTGTGACCAGCGACTGGATAACGCCCCAAAATAGCCGGGCACCGACATCGGCCTGTCCGGATACCTCAAACCCGTCCATCCAGTTGGGAAGCTCGGCCAGTACGGGGTCGCTTTGGACCAGTTCATTATCCTTGTCGTGCACGATTCCAGTTGCCATGCGAAAGGCTGCAAGCCCCAGATCACTGCGATTGGCGATGTGATACAACATCGCAAGCACGCCACCAAGCGCCAGCCCAAAGGCGGGAAAATTGTCACTGCCGTCCTCAGGCAACTGCTCCTGTGGCTGCTTTGCCGGCCACGTGACCTTCGTGTCGGAGGAAAACAGCGAATCCGCAATCTCAATCCGATAAGGGAACAGATCAACGTTCGAGACATCATCGGCGGCACTTTCGAATGCCTGTTTGTCCTCGGATGAGCAGAAGTTGACACTCGACAGCAAGGTTGTCGGTAATGGCGCACGGACAAGGAGTGCAATGTCGCCTAGGCGCCTGCGCCAGTGCGCGCTTCGTGAACCAACCTTTTGCATATCTCCAACCTCTCGCATACCTCCGTCCCGCGACAGTATCCGAACAGGGCCGGACAGATCACTCAAATCGAAAGACGCGATGCAGGGCAACAAATGCTTGCGTTCACTGGTAGCGTGATTCAGGGCATCAGCTGGAACCTCGAAATTGACATGAAACAAGGGGATCCAGCCGGGATAGACATCCAATGGATCAGCATAGTGCTTGCTTCGAAAACCCGCAGGACCCATCACCATGCCGGCAGCCAGCATGTAAAGCATGTTCTGGTGGTTGGTTACCAAGTGCCATATGCGCACCGGTTTTCGTCGATTTCGTGGCTTCCTTGGAGTATCTGGTTTCGTGGTCATGACCTACTTCCTGACAAGAATAGAGGGATCGGTGGGCAGTAATCCATCCACGACGGGACAAATATCGCCAGTACGGAGCAGCATGACCTGTTCCCGGGCACGCGCCACCATTACATAGAAACGTGCCTTGAGCGCATGAGGATCGCGTTTGGGCTGGTGTTGGTCGATATCAGCCAGGATGACGGTATCAAACTCCAGGCCCTTGCAGGACTGGGCGTTTATGACCATGATGCCGCCCTGTCCGAAGTTCGGCAATTCCTGCTGACCGGAAACAAAGGTCTGGATCGGCGATTTGTCATTGTCCAGTTCTGGATTGGCGCAACGAAGCGCGTCATCGAATTTCGTCCGCACCTTGTTGTCCGGAGTAATGATTCCGATCAGCTTGCGGGGATTGCGGTCGCTCAACTGGAGGATATTGTCTGCAATATCAGCCAGTGTTGCCGTGTTTCCCGTGCCATAAGTCCATAACTCCGGCACCGTGGCAGCAGGCATGAGATCGGGCAGGTCCGGCCTTGGACTGGCCGGATCCGCTGGGTAAAAGTGCCGGGCGAGCAGCGCGACAGGATACGCGTTCCGATAGTTGGTTTTCAGTTCCAGCGTGTCATCGGGTTCAATGGCCAGCGTGTTTTGAATATCCTGGCGAGAGCTGCACTTGTCGGGGTGAATCTGCTGGTTCTGGTCGGCTGCCACGTAGAAATTCTCGAATCCCAGGTAAGTCAGTGTTCGATAAAAGGCTGGCGGCATATCCTGTCCCTCATCGATCACCAGAAACTTATCGCCTTGATTTTCGATGTTATCCAGCGATTGGACCTGTTGTTCGACGGCATTCCAGTCTATTGGTCGATATCCTCCCGGATCATCTGGCTCAAGCGTGGAAACGGATCCGAAAAAATGACTGCAGATGTTGCGGAACCAGGAATCCCATGTCTGGGCGGAGAATGTGTGTTCACTACCGAACAGATAACGGTTTGAATGATTCAGCAAGTGATTGTAAACGAGAGTACGGTAGTTCTTGTCGTTCTGTGCGAGGCGTCGCGCCCGCAGCAACGCCACCACCGACTTCCCGGTGCCAGGGCCGCCGACGATCAGGTGTTGCCCCTCCACTGGCAACGCCAGCGCCTCATCCTGATCCTTGTTCAGGTCATGAATGCCGGGGAGGCTGAATCGGCGGGTACGATCAACCGGCATGTTCAGTTTGTCCCGAAGAATGAAGGCAGCCCGTCGGCAGCATCGCCCTTGACGAATCCGCGATCCAGCAGGGTATTGCCGTATTCGCAGGCAGGTTCCGGTACCAGCGTACAGGCATGACATGCAGCGCGGTTCAGCAGGCCTGGTCCTTGACCTTCATGCCTGCTGCAAACCGGATCAAGCGAACACCAGCGTGAATGCTCCAGTGCTCGAATCAGGATGCCCAGAAAGCGTCGGGGTTCGCTCAGTTCAGCCAGGCCGCCCAGTGAACCGGCGATATCAGGAACGGCAACATGGATGAGGATACCGGCCATGGGCTCGAGTGCATTGGCGCAATAGATGCGCTCGATCAGCGCCGCCGCCGGATAACCACCCTCGGACTCGATTTGTCGCATCAGCAGGTGTGACAACGTGTGCAGTAACATGAAGCGCGTTGTTACCGGATTGGGGTCATCCCGACCGGATTGGGCAAATCGGGGAAGCAGTTGATCCAGTCGCGAAACAATCGTCGGTGTTTGCTCCCATTCCTTGAGCCGATCCTCATCAAGCGCAAGGAAAATACCCTCTCCGTACAACTCTATGGCTGGCAACCAATCGGATTTCCCCACGATGTCCGGTGGTACCACTTCCTCTCCTCCCAGGCGGGTAAAACCCCTGAATACCTTCACCGCCTTCAGGCGATCCACACGGACAAGATGGCGGATGCCCCGGACAATTTTCCGCTCATCAGCATCCAGATCGACCGCCATACCCAGTTCACGCCACTCCTCACTCCTGTTGCAGGTCACCAGGTCTTCGTCCTCGCGCTGGTCGGGCAGCACCTCCAGGAATGCCCTGAACTCGCTTTCCCGCAATTGTCCTGGCGTAAGGTTCTCGCCATACAGGGGATAGCCGCTGTCAAGATTGGCCAATGCAGTTTCGATATCGTTGAGGGTACAGCGATATTTCGTCGTCAGTTCCCGCAGGATGCCTTTTCTCGCCAATGGAACTCTTGCACTGTCTATGCGACTACGATCACCGGAATTGCGGTACAGGCGATCCACGACGGTTCCCTTGCGCACACGGGATTCCGGCGGAATCACCAGAACGGATTCAGCGACTGGTTCGTAAACCCGCGTGTCATTGATCGCCAGCACCTGCGCCTGATCCTTGTCACCTTCTTGCGTGAATTCCATCGGCGAAACCAGATCCTCCCTGGTCCATGGCTGCATCCGACCCTGACCAAAGCCCACTCGTTCATCGCCACGAAACCTCGTTGCGGTGCGGCAGGCGCCGCACCGCAATATGCGTTCTTCGTAGCCACGTTCAATCAACCGTAATTGATCCTGCACCTTGCAGTTGCGTTGCGACGGATCACGGGTCCCTTGATGCGCGAGAAAATGCCAGGGCACATCGGCAAGGTACCCTTCGGGATGTCCCAGCACCCAGGGCACCTGCTCCAGCTTCGGGTGACGCCTGCAATCCTGATGACTGCAATGGTGTGCGTGATCGGGCTGATTGTTCCGCCATGGCCAACGATACATGGCGCCACAGGCCGGGCAGCGCATCCAGGAGGGGAATCGCGTTGCCGGTACACTGGTGCCATCCACCCGTCCATTCGCCAGTTCCCTTGCCACTGGTGGCTTGCACAATTGCTCCTTGATGCCCAGCGCGGCACGCACGCGCTCCACATACGGAATCGGCTCGCCAGCGGGGATACCCTGGCGGTCCGTCCATTGCCGGGTGTCCTGAACGACCACGAGTCCATTCGGCCCACGCACGATTGCCCCGATACCGCTATAGCCGATCAGGTGTGACAGGCGTATCGGAATCAGTTCATTGTCCATGTGTCATAACGCCTTGAGCAGTGCGGTGTCTTCGACGTTGCGCAGGGATTGCAGGGCCACCCACAGGCCACGAATCGGGTCATCATGGTTGTACAACAGGCGATCGCGCCCATTGTCCTTTTCGGGAACCTGGTACTCCAGCCGTCTTTGATCTTCCCGGCAACGCTTGATCTCGCCCGTCCATTCGGCAATCAGGTAGTCGATATGCCTGCTTACCTCATCGACCTGATCGGGCGCTGACAGTACGCAACGTCGTTTGAATTGTTCAATGGCCCTGGAAACTCTCGAATCTTCCGGATCAAGGCTGTCGGCGGAACGGTTATGCAACAATCCGGTCGCACCGTGTCGCATCACGATGACCAACGCCGCCGGCAGGGCGCGCAGGCGGGCCTGGTAGGTATAAGGCGTGACGCTGGTAGGCTCGACAAAGCGGTAGAAGGCTTCATGGTAAGGGCGGAAGCTCTCGTAGTGTGACAGGCTGCGAGCCTGTTCACGGTAGTAGTTCGCGAATACCACGCCAGTCGCCGCGCCGCGCCCCACGCGGCTGCTGGCCTGAATGTACTCCGCTGTGGTCAGTGGCTGACCGTTGATGATCATCAATGCCAATCGAGCCACGTCAAGCCCGACGGAGATCATGTTGGTGGCCAGCACGGCGTCCAGGCAGCCATGCTCTTCGCGCGTCCTGCCCAATCGGGAAAAAATCTCTGCATTCTGCGTCGCCGTCTGCAGGCTGGTCAGCTGTGCAATGCGCGGCGTAGAGCGTTCCTGTCTTTCCACCTTTCCGTCTTCCTGAGCCTGACCGACCATTGTACTGGACAACAGCCGCATGAAATCGCGCACATCGCTCGCAAAGGCCGTGTGACTGTTCCCCACCCCCCTTAGACTGCCGTGATACACCACCTGCGTCCACCAGGCATCCAGCAGTTCCCGCTCGTGCTGATCACCCTCAAACAGCACGAGCGGAGCCAGCAGCAATGCTGCCGCCAGCGGTGCCAGGCATCTCTGACGATTCAGCATCGGCGCAAGATAGCCCACGTAGATTCGGCCCGGGCGTTGATCCAGAGGCACGGTACGGGCGAAATAGGCATCGTCGCAACTCAGTCCCGGAGGCGGAAACACGGCGACTTCGCGTCCATACAGTCGTTTCACCTGCTGGTCCGCCATGCGGATGGTGGCGGTCGATGCAATGTACTTTGGATAGACACCACGCAATTGAAGCACGGTGTCGATGGCGGCTTCGTACAGACCGGCCACCGAACCCAACGCACTGGCTATCAGATGCAGTTCATCCTGGATGATCAGTTCCGGTGGTCGATGCTGCGTGCCTCCCAGGAACGCATTGGCACGTTCTTCCCAGGCCAGCCTCGCGAACTTGTCCACCGTGGCGACCAGCATGGTCGGCGGTTCGGCATACAGGGCTTCATCAACGATATTGCAAGGAAGCACGCCATCCGGGGACACGCCGAAGCCGCAGTCCGGGTTCCGGCAAAGGAAATGGAAATGTTGCGTGGTGCTGTCGTAGTTGCGGTCTGCCTCAAAGTCCTGCCCGCACCAGGGGCAGTGGTCGATTGCCAGCTCCGGTTTTTCGTTGGCGGCAATCGCCTTCCTTACCAGTTCGGCGGCTTTCTGGAAGGAGTTGGGGCTGGTGGCCTCTCCCACCCACATGCCTATGTTGATCGGCGCGGAACCAAGATCATCGCGTTCGCGCCGTATCAGTTCCAGCGCACAGATCAGGCGGGCGGCGCGCATGAACTGGTCGCGGGTCAGCAGGCGCAGGGTATAGCGCATCAGGACCGCGGTGCCGCCCCCGGTATCGGGATGGCGAAGACGCCGCAGCGTGATCTGGAATGCGATCAGGCCGAGGTAGGCTTCGGTCTTGCCGCCGCCCGTCGGAAACCAGATCAAGTCGACCGCATCTCGGAATTCGTTGTCTTCGTTTGCCACGGATTCCAGAGTGGTCAACAAGAAGGCCAACTGGAACGGACGCCAGCGATAGGCGCCGTCAGCGCAGGATTTGCCCTGAAGACGATCATGCTGACGCATCTGATCCAGCATGGCGCGATTGGTCAGGGCAAGGGCCAGCCGTGCCTGTGCATTGGCGCCCAGCAGGCGCATGCCTGCACGCATGCGCGAGACGGCTGTGTTCATCCGCCCGACCATGTGTCTTGCGACTGAACGATCATCGGCTGGAAGGTCCGGGATTCTGCCCTGTTGGCTGACAACCCAGTTCGCATATCCGCTTATGAAATCGTCCAGCTCGGGCAAGAGGGTTGCGTGAGCGTTGTCGATGTCCGCCAGTCTCACCAGCGATAGTACAGGCTCGCCGCCTGATCCGGTATCCGCCGTCATCTGCGGAACCTCCACCACCGGCATCGTTTCGGAGCGCAGTTCAGTGACCTTCCCGTCCTTCACCTCCCAGTCGGCGGCGCAACCATGCCCGATGGCGTAAATGTGTCGTTGGGCGTACTGGAGTTCGATTTCCTGTTCTTCCCGGTCCAGCAGGCTTCGGTCGATGCGAGGATAGACACCGACATCGCCGGCGTCGATCACGCAGTGCAGACTGGCCTCGAACAGGGTCTTTTCCGCGCGTTCGTAGACGTAGTCGCTACCAGTCGCGCTGTCTGCAAGCTCCTGAGCATTGCAAAGGGAAACCGTGACGATCCAGCCATCGGCGAAGTGACGCCACTGGATGTCCACGTGCGCCTTGCCTGCCAGTTTTGAAAAGCTCTGGCGCTGATCATTTCCAGGACAGCTGATGTTCTCGAACTCCAGGAAATCCCCTTGCCCGGAAATCAGGTCCCTGCGTTTCCATTCGTTTTTGTATTGTCCTCTTTCATTTCGCCCTGTGCGTTCATACCTGACGGCATGGCACAACACCTGGAACCGGATATCCTCGCCCCTGACAAAAAACGAGAAACCCAGTGACGATGGTGGAATGTAACGTCGCACAACAGCAGGTTCGGTTGTGTTTTCTCCCACACCATCAGTAGCACCCTCAATTTCACCAACATCTTCACCAGCAGGGTCAATGCCTTCGCCCCATCTGGATGTGGGGTAAAGCGCACCGCAAGGGAAACGCTCCGTGGGTAGCACGCCACGGAAATCCGGGCTATCAGCCACAGGATCAAGTGGGCCGATCAATTGATGGCTTACCCAGTCAATCAGCCTCTTTCGTGGTTCAGTGAACATCGTCATTACACTTTAATCCCGTCAAACCGTCATGTTGCCGGTGGTGAACACCCCGACCCATGTCAACCTGAGCTTCACACCCTCCCGGCCGTTCCCGAATTCCCTGATCATGGAAAACATGGAGCAGGGAGTCAGGAGCCCTCCAGATCGACATCCAGGATCCGGTGCCCCCATTGCTGCTTGGCGGACAGGTAGTGACGGTTCCAGTCATTCACGCCGACAACCAGTTTCTCGATCTGCATCCGGGTGAGTCCGGCCTGCTCCAGATCCTGTATCTTCTTCGGATTGTTGGTCATCAGGCGAAACGGGCGATCACCGAGAAAATGCAGGATCAGGGCCGCCGCATCGGTAAAATCCCTGGAATCGGGCGGCAGGCCCAGCGACTCGTTCGCCTGATAGGTGTTCTCTCCGGAGTCCTGGAGCAGGTAGGTGGCGGCCTTGGCCCACAGCCCTATTCCCCGCCCTTCATGGCCAGCCATGTAGATGACCAGTCCTCCCGATTCCTCCTGCGTGATACGCTTGACGGCGCTGGCCAGCTGGACACCGCATTCGCATCGCCTTGATCCGAACACGTCTCCGGTCAGGCAGTTGGAATGAACCCTGACCAGCGGATTTTCCGCTTCCAGCGGATTGCCGATGATCAGGACGCTGTTCACGGCCATCGGCGAGGCGAGCGTGGCGAAGAGGTATTGTCCTGCGTTTCTCCGCAGTTTTTCCGCCAGATCCTCCACCTTGTCGAGTTCAGCGCTCCGTACGGCTGCATACCAGTTGGCCTGGCACTCGAAGTCCTGGAGCGACAGCGGGAGCGGGATGGGCCCGAGCAGGCTTATCACCGGTTCGCCATGCGGGGGAAGGGTGTCCGCGCCAAGCAGGGCGCCCGAAAGGTCGATTCGCTGAAACTTGCCCTCGGAAATCAGCTTCTTTCGCACCGAAGGATTCAGATAGGTAAACACGGTCATGTCATGCTGGTTCTTGATTCGTGGACGATATTAAGATAGATGTAGGGCAAGTTCCAGCGAATCGGGGATGCTGGCGGCATTCCGGTCGCCATCGGTTCCGGTTCATCGGTTCTTGAGGTGCACGGGATGGTTCGACAATCCGGAAAATCGGTACAAGGCAGCGCCATCGGGCAGCTTGCCAGACGGGACAACATTCACGGCGTGATACACATTGCCGGCCATTTCCTGTTGATGGGGTTGTGTGCCGGATTTCTCGCCCTGGCCGAAGAACCCTGGTCGAGGGGATTCTGGACGCTGACCTTGGGGGGCCTGCTGGTGTTCCTGTTTGCTCCTCTGCACGAGACCATCCACAAGACCGCTTTCAGGTCCATGTTGCTGAACCGGATGGTCGCTCATCTGTGCGGTTTCCTGATCTTTCTTCCGCCGAACTATTTCCGTGCATTCCACATGGCGCATCACCGCTATACGCAGCTTCCCGGCAAGGATCCGGAATTGGCCACACCCAAGCCCCGGTCCATGCGAGAGTATCTGATCTACCTGACCGGCCTGGTCTATTGGAAGGCGCAGGGGCGTATGCTGGTGCTGTATGCGCTCGGACTCAGGCGGGACCGGTTCGTGAGCGCCGGCAAGCATGGGAAGGTGGTGCGGGAGGCCAGGGTCTACCTCGTGCTGTATCTGGCGATCCTTTTCGCCAGCCTGTATCTGGAGTCATCATGGGTGCTGCAATACTGGATTCTGCCGCTGATCGTCGGCCAGCCCTTTCTCCGGAGCTTCCTGCTCGCCGAGCACACGCTGTGCCCGGAGGTTTCCGGGATGATGGAAAACACCCGCACCACGCTGTGCAATCCCGCGCTTCGCTGGTTGTGCTGGAACATGAACCATCATGTCGAGCACCACGCATATCCTGCCGTTCCCTTTCACGGCCTGCCTGCCGCCCATCTGCATATGCGGGATGGAATTACGCATCTTGCCAGCGGGTATCTGCAGGTGCACAGGCAGGTTGTGGCTTCCTTGCGCTGACTCGACAAGTTCCCGCGATGCCAGGCCGCTTTACCCCTGATGGTTCCAATCTCGGCATCACGAGACTGGTCCGCTACGCCCGGGATCCGGGTACCGTCATCGGGCTGTGTGACGCCGGCCTTGAGCGGATGCGGCTGTCCCGGCGCATTGTCGATGATGCCATCACGCATTCCAGACCGGTTTACGGCCTGACCACCGGGCTCGGTTCCCGGGTCACCGAGCCGCTGACCCCGGAACAGTTGTCCGGTTTTCCCATCCAGACCCTGCGCGGCCGTGCCCAGGCCATCGGCGAGCCGCTGACTCCGGAAGTTACCCGGGGCGCCATGATTGTCCGTCTCAATACCATGATGAGCGGTGCGAGCGGTGCAACTCCCGCCCTGGCCGAACATCTGCAAGTGTGCCTGAACCGGAGTCTGGTCCCCGTGGTCGGCGCCACAGGCTCGATCGGCGTCAGTGATCTTTGCATGGGCGCTACCATGGGCATGGCACTGATCGGGGAGGGAGAGATGTGGCTGGCCGGTGGCCGAAGGCGCTCGGCGGCCGAAGCACTGCGTCAGGCTGGCGTGCCGCCTGTCGGTCTGAAACCGGGGGAAGGTCTCGTGCTGGCGAGCCATGCCGCTTTCAGCGCCAGCATGTCGACTTTTTCGATTGCCGCGGCCGGGATGCTGTACAACTGCTTGCAGGCTTGCGCCGCCATGTCCATGGAGGCGATCGGTACAGGCTGTTCCGTGATCGAGATGCCCGTAATCGCATTGCAGCAGCATGGTGGGCAGCAGCGGGCGGCCGCCCATTTGCGAAACATCCTTGCAGGCGGCGGGTTCCTGTCGGGGAATCGGGGCGGCAGGATACAGGATCCGCTCTCGATCCGTAATGCGGTACAGGCGCACGGGTCGCTGCTTTCTGCCCTGGATGACGCGTTCAGTGCCGTGAATGCAGAACTGAACAGCGTCAGCGACAATCCGGTTGTCGACCTGAAGAACCGGAGGATCGTCCCGAGCGGCGGGTATTTCTCCTCCCAGCTGCTGCTGGTTCTGGAACTGGTGGCCAGGGGGCTGGATCTGGCAATGGTAATGCAGGTGGCGCGCATCTCGAAGCTGCTTGGCGAGCGGTTTTCGGGATTGCCCCAGTATCTGGTTCGCCCTGCATCGGATTCGAATGGCTTTGCGCCGGTTCTGAAGGTCGCGGAGGCGTTGCTGGCGAATGCCAAGCGACAGCTTGCGCCTGTTGTCTTGTGGCCCAGTATCAGCGCCGACGGCATGGAGGATGTGCTGACCAATGCCTTCGAACGCGCCGACGCGCTGCATCGTGCGGTCAGGCAGGGATTTGCCTTGTCGGCCATCGAGTTGATGATCGCGGCACAGGCCCTGGATCTTTCAGGGCGGCTGGATACCGCGGGAACCGGGATCCGGAGTATCCATGGCCCAGTCAGGGAGCGGGTTCCTGAATTGACGACGGACCGTTCCGTTTCCGACGATATCAGGACACTCGCATGCGCCCTGGAATCAGGGGCGATGGACTTGCCGGACTGGCGGGAAGGGTGATCCCGCTTCCACCGGAATCATGTCCGACTCCCGTTCAGTCACCTGTTTCCGGCTGTTTCAGCAGGAACAGGGCATCGACGGCGACGGCTCTCCGGGGGTTGACGATAATCGGGTTGATATCCATCTCGGCGATGAAATCCTGCATTGCAACGGCAAGGCGGGAAAGTTTCACGAGACTGCCTATCAGTTCCGACCGGTTGCCGGGAGGCTGGCTGCGTATTCCCCGAAGCAGCCTGTCGACCTTGAGGCAGGAGAGCATTTCATCGGTCTCGAGACAGGAAACAGGCGGCAGGGCCACGGCCCGGTCTGCCAGGATTTCGATATGGGTGCCGCCCGCCGATACCATGACAAACGGCCCGAATTGCGGGTCATTGATCATGCCGAAGCCGATTTCGGTCCCGGGAGCGACCTGTTCGCAGACAAGGGATTGGGCGCCCAGACGGACTTCCATATCCCGGTAGCACCGCTCCAGCTGTTCGGCATTGCGTATGTCCGGAACGACTCCGTTCTGTTCCGTCTTGTGGTACAGGCCCGGTGCACAGGACTTGAGTACCACCGGATATCCGATTTCCTGCGCATGTTCCAGCGCATGCTGTACGGAATCGACCGCGAAGCGCCGCGGTACCGCGATATCGAAGTCCTGCAGCATGTTCATGGCGGTTGCTTCAGGCAGGTGGCTTTCGTCCGTCGCAGCCAGATGGCACCGCCACTTTTCCGTCATGACCGGATCGGATACGGTGACGATTTCTTCAGGTGCGCGGCCTGACCGGTCGCGGTAATGATAGAGATGCCGGGTCGCCAGGAGGGCTTCCCGGGCGCCGTCTATGAACGGAATGTCGGCTTCAAGCGCCTTCCTGCACAATTCCGGGTGAGAGATGTCACTGTAGCAGTTGACCATGGCCAGCGGCTTTTCATTTTCCTCGGATACGTTTCTGACCGCCCTGAAAAAGGCTTCCGAGAGGTAGTATCCGTCGCGGAAATTAGCGAAGAACATGCCGCTCGCTACCGCAGGATCACGCATCAGGGCGGCGATACAGGCGTAGAACCGGTATTCGAAGTTTTCGTTGGTTCCCCAGGCATCAAGGGGATTGTCGGCTTTCAGTCCGGGATCGAGGTGGCGGGCAATCTCGTTCCTGGTCTGTCGGCTGATCCGGGCGAACTCGATGCCGAGGTCATGGCAGATATCGGTGACCAGTTCCATGAAACCGCCCGATTCCTGGATCGTTGCCAGTGCTCCGGGGCCAGGCTTGCGGGCGGACTGCAACAGCATCAGCAGGGCGGCCATTTCATCGAGCCCCGCCACTTCCATTACCCCGTACTTCCTGAACACGGCCTCCAGGGCAGCATGGTCTCCTGCCATTGCCCCGGTATGGGTCTTCGCCAGTTCCGCCCCGAGCGGCGACTTCCCGACCCTCAGGACAACGACCGGTACACGTCGGTCAAGGGCTTTTTCAAGGGCCCCGAGAAAGCCGACCGGATCCCTGACGGTTTCAAGGAACAGGGCGATGGCCCGGGTCGTTTCCTGTTCCAGGGACCAGTCCATGTAGTCCGGTACGGAGGTTGCCAGTTCATTGCCGCATGATACGCACAGGTTGAATGCGAGCCGGGCGCCGTTATGGACCAGGGCGGTGAGCGCCGACCCGGACTGGGCGATGTAGCTGATGGAACCCGCTTCCATCGTCCTGTCTATCGGGAAGATGCCGGCAAACAGTCCGTGATCGACGGAATAAAAACCCATGCCGTTGCCGCCGCAGATCGGTATTCCCGCAGTGTCCGCCAATTGCGCCAGGCGCTGTTTCAGCGGTGGATCGGTATCGTTTTCCAGTATGCAGCTGGAATAAATCGTGGCGGCCTTCGCGCCGTGTTCGACAGCCTCGCGCAATGCGTCTTCCAGACGCTCGTTGGACACGGCCAGGATGGCATGATCGACAGCCTGCGGCAGGGCGGACAGATCCGGGAAGCATGGTATCCCGAGAATCTCCGGATATCCCGGATTGACGGGATAAACGGCACCCTGATAGCCGGAATTGATGACAAGTTCCGCCAGGTTCCGGCCGGGACTGCCTGGTTTTGCCGAAGCACCCACCAGGGCGATGGAATCGGGTTTCAGCAGGGGGTCAAGTCGATGCACCGGGATTCCCGAGCCTCTCTTCCCGCCACCTCAGGGCTGCCCTGAATCCCTGTTCCCGCAGTATCCGGTTGAATTCCCTGCGAATTGCCGTTTCGGTGGTCTCTATTTCGATGGAGGCCTCGAGTCCCGCATCCAGGGCCTCGTCGATACCCATTATCCGGTACGTCCGGTTGATCGCCTGCTTGGTCAGACGGACCGAGTCGGGATCCATTAGCGCTGTTTCGCGGGCCAGGCTTCTGCTGCGGGACAGCACCTCCCGATCGGGCACGACCTCATTGACGAGACCATACTGCAGCGCCTCGTCGGCAGTTATCCGGTCCTGTCCGGTCAGCAGCATTTTCCTGGCTCGTTTCGGATTGACATACCAGGGCAACAGCAGGGCCACGATGCTGCTGCCGAATCGTACTTCCGGTTCCCCGAACAGCGCACTTTCCCCGCAAACCGTCATGTCGCAGGCCAGGGAAAGCTCGAAACCGGCTGCCAGGGCATATCCGTGTACACTGGCAATGGTGGGTTTTTCGCAGTGCCAGAATCGCATGATGACCGACAGGTCATGCTCCAGGGCCGAGCGCCATTCCTGTTCGCCCCTGCGGTCTTTTTCCACCGATACCTCCAGGTCGAATCCTGCACAGAATGACCGGCCATTGCCATGCAGGACGATGACCAGAACCGTATCGTTCCGTTCCAGGCTATCCAGTGCGCTTTCCAGCTCATGGAGCATGGTGGCGTTGATGGCGTTCAGCTTGCCCGGACGGTTCAGCCTGATCGTGGCGACAGGACCGTCAATCGAAAGCTGGATGGTTTCGTAGGTCATCTCCGTTACAGGGGCTCCCCGTGAAAGGAAGGCATTATAGATTATGTCGACGACAGGCAGGCGCAAATAATCGTATCGTGTTTCAGGGTGATCCGTCTGTGCCTCGATGCGGCATACGGATGGGCAGGCTTTCCGGCCGTTGGTGTCAACTGGTGTTGCCGCCCCAGGCAAACAGGGGCTTGCCAAGCGACTTCAGATCGACTTCCACCCCGAGACCCGGGGCCGATGGTGCTGAACCGAACCCCTTGACGGAGCGTGGCTGATAGTGGGCGACGTGCTCGTTGACCCAGTCGTTCATGAATGAAACGGTGATGACCAGGTCCTTTCTCGTGCTGGCCGCGAGATGGCTGACGGCCGCTGTCACCAGGTCGCCTCCCCACGTGTCCTCGATGGTCATCCTGAGCCCGAGATGATCGATCAGGTCGCGTACCAGCCTTGATCCGGTCAGTCCCGAGAATCTGGAAAGCTTCAGGTTGATGCCTTCCATGCCGCCTGCGTTGAACGCCCTGATCAGCGTATTGACGTCCGGAAGCACCTCATCCAGCACCATGGGCAGGGAGGTGTGTCGACGGACATGCAGGCATTCTTCCAGGGTTCTGCAGGGCTCTTCAAGCAGTATCCGCTGCATGGGCTCGAGCAGGCGAACCGCGTTCATGGCGTCCTGCAGCCGCCATCCACCGTTGGCGTCGGCGATGATCAGATCGTTGTCGCTCGTTGCTTCAAGCACGCGGGCCACCCGTTGCGCGTCCTCGCAGGGGTCTGCGCCGATTTTCAGCTGAAAACAGTGCATTCCTTCTTCCCGGCGGTCCAGGACGTACTGCTGCATCTGCTCCGCCGGTCCGAGCGGCACGGCCTTGTAGAGTGGAAACTGCTCCTGCATCCGTCCGCCCAGCAGGGTGGCGACATCCAGGGAAGCCTGTTTCCCCAGGATGTCCCAGCAGGCCATGTCGACAGCGCTTTTCGCATAGGTGTGTCCTCTCAGAGACCCATTCATGGCCTGATGCATGGCGGACAGGTTGGTCGGGTCGACACCGATCAGTGACGGCAGCATCTGCCGGATCGCTGCCCGTGCGCCTTCACCATGGGAGTCAAGGTACAATGGTCCGAGCGGGCAGACCTCGCCCCAGCCTTCCAGGCCGTCGCCTGCAAGTATTCGCACCAGGGTACTCGGGATGCTGGTGACGACCTGATTCCCGGACATCATGTAATCGCCGTAACGGTAGCTCAACTGGTAACCGTAGACTTCCATACGCTCGATTCTCACGGTCGGACCTCCTGGGTCGGATACAGGTTCAGGGAACTGGCAGTATATAGTGAAGCCATCCCGGGTGTGAAACCTTGTCGGCGCTGCGCCGGGCGACTGTGCGGGCTTGCCCCGGTGACAGTTCATAGCTTCCTGCAAGTGGGTGTGTGAACCGAAAACCTGTCTGAAGATCAGTTGCCCGAAACGACCGAATTTGACTGGGATGTGTTAACGCAAACACAGGAATTCGACGATGAGTCCGAAGGTGACGAAGCCGAGGAACATGACATCGAGCTTGTCGAAACGTGAGAAGATCCTGCGAAAGCCCTTGAGGCGGCGAAACAGGCGCTCGATCTCGTTGCGCCGCCTGTACAATGCCTTGTCGTACTGCCAGGGCGCGCGCCGATTCCGCTTCGGCGGCACCACCGGCCTGAAACCCCGCGCCCGGACCAGCTGGCGGGTCGCATCGTCTTCGTACGCGCGGTCCATGAGCAGGGCCGGACTGTCCGCCGGTCGCGGCAGCCGGTTCAGCATCCTGCGCCCCTGCGGGGCATCATGCGCGTGGCCGGGCGAGAGCGTCCAGGCGACGGCTGTTCGGGCATCCGCGGCAGCCACATGAAATCTGGTGTCCCAGCCACCCCGGGACTTGCCGATGGCCTGTGGACCGTTTCCTTCAGCGCCCCCGTGCCGTCGGGATGCACCTTGATGCTGGTGCTGTCCAGGCC
>JAJDVC010000024.1 GCA_022826305.1 Gammaproteobacteria bacterium
AAGTCGCACGCAGGATACCACACTCCCCCGCACGCCCGACGCATGCGGCGATTACCCCGCACCACGCCCCTCAACAAGAACGGCAATTCCCGATGGTCAGGAAAGGAACCGGATTGCCATCCCGTCCCATGCACAGTACACCCGGTCATGCAGCTGCTGCAGATCTTCCTTGCGGTCGGTCACCACATGATGCGGATTGGCTCCTCCGGTCGGACACGTTGCCTTGACTGGTGCCGCAGGCACACTGCGTCATGGGCGAAGTCTCCTGCAACCCTGTTTCAAGTCATTGAATCATATCACATAATGGAGACCCTGACTTTCTCGCTCAGGCATTTTTCGGATCAGGACCGGATATTGTCGACGGCTTGTTGCAATTGATATTGCAACACGGTCATAATCCGCCTACTCGCCAGGAGTCTGGAACGATCAGGGACTGTCATCTTCAACACCTTATGCCTGAATTGCCAAAATGAACGCACCCCTTACCAACACCGCATTGCTGGAAAAGGACTTCCAGCACATGATTCATCCCCTGCACCACACGTCGGGCCATGTTGACGGCAGGGTCTGGATCAGGGCAGAGGGATCATATCTTTTCGATGCTGACGGAAACCGTTTCATTGACGGTCTGTCCTGTCTCTGGAATGTCAGTGCAGGACATGGCAGACAGGAACTTGCCGATGCGGCGCACAGGCAAATGAGCCAGCTGGCGTTCAGTTCAAGCTATGCCGGAGGATCCAACATGCCCGCGATTGAACTCGCTGAAAGACTGGCTGAAATTGTCTACCCCAGGATCAATCAGTTTTACTTCACTTCCGGCGGCGGCGAATCAACCGACAGCAATTTCAAGCTCGCACGCTTTTACTGGAAGACCCGTGGCAGACCCGAGAAAACAAAGGTCATCGGTCGTCTGTGGGGATATCATGGCACCACATTCGCCGCCATGTGCGCGACAGGAATATCGGGATTCTGGCCAATGTTCGAGCCGAGGATTCCGGGATTCAGTCATATACCGTCTCCTGACCCCTATCATTACCCGACCCCCGAAGACGGATCGTCCCAGGGGATTGCGGCGGCAAATGAACTGGAGCAGGAAATTCTCAGGCAAGGACCCGAGACAGTCGCCATGTTCATTGCAGAGCCGGTTCAGGGTGCGGGTGGAGTCATTGTTCCCCAACACGACTATTTCAGGCGGATCCGGGAAATCTGTGACAAGTACGATGTGCTGCTGGTTTCGGACGAAGTCATCACCGGGTTCGGACGTACGGGAAAGATGTTCGGGCTTGAGCATTTTGGTGTTGAACCGGATCTCATGCAGTTCGCGAAGTCCATTACCTCGGGCACCGTACCGCTGGGCGGGATCGGCATGAGCGATGAAATCGCGGAAACCATCCGGGACAGCAAGACTCCCTGGATGCACGCCTATACCTACAGCGGACATCCCACCACCTGCGCTGTTGCCCTCAAGACTCTTGACATCATTCAAGAGGAAGATCTGCCAGGACAGGCCGCAAGGAATGGTGAAGCGATGCTACACAAACTCCATGCAGCCCTGGATGATCATCCCCATGTGGGAAATGTGCGGGGCCTGGGCATGATGCATGGCATCGAAATCGTCAAGAACAAGGAGACCGGGGAATGGTACCCGTCCGAGTTCCAGCTTGGCCCGAAGCTGACCCGGGCATTGATGTCACGCAAACTCTGCACCCGGGTCAGAAGCGAGGTAATCCTCAACGCCCCGCCACTGAATACCGATCCGTCCATACTCGACCAGATGGTCGAAATCTACCGGAATGCGATAGACGAAGTTACCGGGTGACAAGGCCCGGCGGATGAACCGGAGGCTGCAATTGCCGATTGCAGACCGATCGGCAAATCAGAAAAACGCCTGCAGGCCGGTTTGTGCGCGACCCAGTATCAGGGCATGGATGTCATGGGTTCCTTCGTAGGTATTGACGGATTCCAGGTTACACATGTGCCGCATGACATGATAGCTGTCTGATATCCCGTTGCCCCCGTGCATGTCCCGGGCCATACGCGCAATATCAAGCGCCTTCCCGCAGTTGTTGCGTTTCATGAGGGAAACGGCTTCCACCGGACAATCGCCTGAATCCATCAAACGACCCAGTCTCAGTGCCCCCTGCATGCCAAGCGCTATCTCGGTCTGCATGTCGGCCAGCTTCTTCTGGACCAGCTGGTTCTGCGCCAGCGGTCTTCCGAACTGGACGCGGTCCATTGCATAGCTTCTGGCCGCGTGCCAGCAAAACTCCGCCGCACCCATGGCCCCCCAGGCAATACCGTAACGGGCCTTGTTCAGGCAGCCGAAGGGTCCCCCCAGGCCGCTGATACCGGGCAAGAGGCTTTCCGTGCCGACGAATACATCGTTCAGTATTATTTCTCCTGTAGTGGAGGCCCGCAGACTCAGCTTTCCTTCCATGCGAGGCGTATCAAGGCCTGGTGCACCCCGCTCAATGATGAACCCCCTGATCACACCCTCGAGTTTCGCCCAGACAATTGCCAGATCAGCAATCGGGGCATTGCTGATCCACGACTTGCTGCCGTTCAGGATGTAGCCACCCTTGGCATGCCGGGCCTGCGTTTTCATCCCTGCCGGATCCGAACCGTGACCTGGCTCGGTCAGGCCGAAACATCCCTTGAGCCTGCCTGTCGCCAGACCCGGCAGGTACTTCTGTTTCTGCATTTCCGAACCATATGCATGAATCGGATGCATGACCAGGGACGACTGGACACTCATGGCGGAGCGGTATCCGCTGTCGACGCGTTCGACTTCCCGCGCGATAAGCCCGTAGCAGACATGGTTCAGGCCAGCCCCGCCGTATTCCTCAGGCAACGTGCAGCCGAGCATGCCCATTTCTCCGAACCGGATCATGATATCCGGATCGAATCGTTCATGGCGATTGGCCTCGATAATGCCGGGCATAAGGGTGTCCGAGCAAAAGGTACGGATACTATCCCGGACCATCCGCTCTTCCTCGGTCAATTGTGAATCAAGATCAAAAGGATCTTCCCATCGAAACTGGGGGGTCGTCATGGTAGTGTTCTCTCGGTCTGGTGGCCTGTTATTCCGGGGAGCTTCTGGTCAGGATTCCCATGATCAGTGCCCCCATGCCTGCAACAAGAAGCATATCACCCCATATCGGACTGATCGCTACCCGGTCGGCAACCGGAAACATGACCAGGGATATGGTTATCATCAGTATTCCCCAAAGCGTGCGGCTGTTTCTTTTGTGCTGAGCCTGAAATTGACGCTTCAGTTCCGCTATCTCACTGTCGCGCGTACTTAACGTCAACTCATTGTTCTTGAGCCGGTACATTACCTGATGGGTCAGCGAGGGCAGTTCCGGGACCAGCGTAAACAGGTTCGGCAACTCACGGCGAATCGTGTGCATGGCCGCGCGCGGGCCGATCTGTTCATGCATCCATTTCTCAAGCAATGGCTTGCCGGTCTCCCAGAGATTGAGATCGGGATAAAGCTGCCGCCCCAACCCCTCGATGTTCAGTATGGTTTTCTGCAACAGGACCAGTTGCGGCTGGACCGGCATATTGAAACTGCGGGCAATGCGGAACAGGTCTACCAGCAGCTTGCCGAAGGATATCCGGCTAAGCGGCAGGGAGAAAATCGGCTCACACACCGTCCGTATAGCCGCCTCGAACTGCTCGGCACTGGTGTCGGGAGGTACCCATCCAGCACGGATATGCGCCTCGGCTACACCATGATAGTCCCGATTGAAGAACGCCAGGAGATTTTCCGCGAGATAACGCTTGTCTGCGGTACCCAGTGTACCCATGATGCCGAAATCCACGGCCCTGTACTGACCTGTTTCACTGACGAATATGTTCCCCGGGTGCATGTCGGCATGAAAGAAACCATCCCGAAAAGCCTGGGTGAAGAATATCTCAACCCCCGCATGGGCCAGTTCACGCATGTCTATTCCTGCCTGCTTCAGCCGATCGACATCGCGGATCGGTATTCCGTGAATCCGCTCCATGACCAGCACCGAATGATTGGTATGGTTCCACATGACTCCCGGCACGTAGATCTTGTCGGAGTTATGGAAATTGGCCTTGAGTTGGCTGGCATTGGCGGCTTCACGCATCATGTCCAGTTCATCGTGTATCGTCCTGTCGTAATCAGAAACTATTTCCACTGGCCGCAGCCGCCTGCCTTCCGGCAAGTGTCGTTCCACCAGTTCGGCAAGTGCATACAGCAATGCAATGTCCCGTTCGATCAATTTTTTCGTATCAGGACGTACCACCTTCACGACAACCTCCGTCCCATCGTGGAGTTCCGCATAATGAACCTGGGCAACCGACGCCGAAGCAGTGGATTCCTTCTGGAATGTCGTGAAATGATCATGTATCGAATTACCGTAGGCTTTCTCGATAATCCGTATTGCCCGGTCTCCGGGAAACGGCGGAACACTGTCCTGAAGCCTGGTCAGGGATCGGACCAGATCTTCAGGGAGCAGATCCGGCCGCGTCGAAAGCATCTGTCCGAACTTGACGAACACCGGGCCCAGTTCTTCAAGCGCCAGCCGCAATCTTTCGCCTCGGGGAAGTTTCCTGTCGCATCGAACCGTCAGCAAACGAAACAGGAGCGCAAACGATCGAAAAAGATGAATCGCCGAAATGAACTCATGCAGGCCATAGCGCGTCAGAATCCGCGTTATCCGCAGCAGATGGAACAGGTTCTTGCTTAGTCTGGGCATCATCTGATCGGGGAGCGTCAGTCCCGGAAAGTTTCATGCGACATCCTGTCCAGCCTGTCAATACGCAATTGCAGCCGGTCGACATCCGCCCGTAGCCGGTCTGCTTCATCCTGGAAGCGCTCCATCAAGACACCAGCAACCAGCATCTGCCGTTCCTCGGCAAGGTAGTCGCTGATGTTCTCCCGAGACAACCTGGCCGACTGTTCCGCCCAGGCGCCCAGACCCCGGAGCATGACACCGATTTTTCTGGCGGCCGTATCACCAGTGAAACCGGCCAGCAGTTCTTCCCAGTCCAGATCCATCTGCCGCAGGATTCTCTGGAAAGACTGTCCGACCTCCACATCTCCTTCAATGACAATACTCCGGCCCGGCGAAAGATGATTTCTGCCCCGACTCATGCCGAGGCGGAGAAAATCCACGGCACGCCCCTTCAGGGTTACATCAACGGGTCCTTCATGCTCCCTGCCGAATTCGATCCCCCCGCCTGTCACCTCGGCAAATAACTCGAATCCGGGAGGATCGACACTCACGCATACGACCCGCCCCTTCAGGCCGGCAAGCCGTTCAAGCGTGTCCGGGTCAATCCGAAGCAGAGTCCCCGAAACCCGGTTGAGCAGACTGAGAGCAGGATCCACGCCTTCAGATCGGTGCAGGAGAACTAGTACTTGATTCCGACATGCAGCGCAACGATCCCGCCACTGAGACTGTGTACCCGGATGTCCTCGAAACCCGCCGCAACCATCATCGTCTTCAAGGTTTCCCGATCAGGGTGTTTCCTGATTGACTCCACAAGATACCGATAGCTTTCCTGGTCGTCCGCAACCCATTTGCCGATCTTCGGTATCACCTGAAAGGAATAGCTGTCATAAATCCTTTTCAGCAACGGCAGCACCGGCCGGGAAAACTCCAGCACCATCAGTCGCCCACCAGGCTTGAGTACACGCTGCATTGAAACCAGAGCCCTGTCCTGCCTGGTTACATTTCTCAACCCGAATGAAATAACGACAGCATGGAACCTTTCATCATCAAAGGGCAGATTCTCCGCATCTGCCAGGACATGGAACACGTTTCCGACATATCCCCTGTCTATCAGTCTTTGCTTGCCCAGCTCCAGCATGGCCGGATTGACATCTGTCACCGTGACAGTTCCGGACCTGCCAACCCTTCCGGCCATCAGTGCCGACAGGTCGCCGCTGCCTGCCGCAACGTCCAGGGCATGGTCACCTGCTGCCAGACCGCTCCGGGACACCGCAAATCGTTTCCATAACCTGTGCAGGCCCATTGACATCAGATCATTCATGAGATCGTAGCGGTCAGCTACCGAATCGAAGACCTCCCTTACCAGTTCCGGCTTGTCCGAATCCCTGACCTGCCGGAAGCCAAAGTGCGTCATATGCTCTGCGGACCCCGGCATCGTTATCCGACCCGGGGATGATGTGGACCTGCAACGTTCATGAATCGAGTTTCCTCTTGTGCCCGGCCTCCCCAAGCCTGGCCAGATACCGGCTCCAGTTCTCCTTCTGGTTCTTGCCAAGCGCATACAGCGTGTCCCAGGAAAAGATGCCACTGTCATGACCATCATCGAACACAGGCTTGATGGCATAGTTGCCCATCGGCTCAATGGCCGTGATATTGACGTTTTCCTTCCCTACCTGCAGTATGTCCTGGCCGGGTCCGTGTCCCTGCACTTCTGCCGACGGAGAATGTACACGCAGATATTCACAGGTCAGTTCGAATCTTTCATCCCCGAACGAAATGGTCAGGACGCGGGTGCGTCTATTCAAGTTGATTTCCGTTGGCACATGTCTGCTCATTCTGGATCTCCCGGAGACTCTCCCCGATAATTGTACGCAAATGACGACAGGGGAGTCCGAATCATCCCCAGGAGGTCCACCAGACAAGCATCCTGCGTGTCTCAGGACTCGGCCAGCCAGCGTGCAACCTGCTCTGCATAATAGGTCAAGACCCCATCGCAACCTGCACGCATGAACCCGACCAGGGTTTCCAGCACAACCGCGCGCTCGTCTATCCAGCCATTGGCTCCGGCCGCCTTGAGCATGGCGTATTCGCCACTCACCTGGTAGGCAAGTGTCGGCATGCCGAATTCCTGCTTGACCCGCCATATGATATCCAGATACGGCGTTCCGGGCTTGACCATCACCATATCGGCGCCCTCCCGAATATCCATGGCCACCTCGCGCAAGGCTTCGTCGGTATTGGCCGGATCCATCTGGTAGCTGAATTTGTCGCCACTTCCCAGGTTGTTCGCCGAGCCCACGGCATCTCTGAACGGACCATAGTAACTGGAGGCGTACTTCGCTGCATAGGACAGAATCCGGGTATTGACGAACCCTTCGGCTTCGAGTGCTGCACGAAGAGCCCCGATGCGCCCGTCCATCATGTCGGATGGAGCCACGATGTCTGCACCGGCACGCGCATGAGACACGGCCTGCCTGACCAATGCCTCAAGCGTCAGGTCGTTCATGACATGGCCCGATCCATCAATCAACCCGTCCTGCCCATGGCTCGTATAAGGGTCCAGGGCAACATCGGTCATGACGCCCAGTTCCGGAACATGCTTCTTGATCAGCGTGACGGTGCGCTGAACCAGGCCATTCTCATTCCAGGCTTCGGCAGCATCTTCGGACTTGAGGTCATGGTCGATGACCGGAAACAGTACCACTACAGGAATGCCGGCCTCGGACAGGCCCCGGCACATGGAAACCAGCAGATCGGGGCTCATTCTGGATATGCCGGGCATGGACGGAACCGGCTCGGTTGTGGCAGCCCCCTCCATCACGAACAACGGCTGAATCAGATCCGAACAGGTCAGGTGGTTCTCACGCAGCATCCTGCGACTGAAATCGTCCGCACGCATGCGCCGGAGCCGCACGGCGGGGAAATTCCCGAGTGGCTGGTGACTGGTCATGCACATGCCCCGTTCAGCCGATGCCCGTCACCACTGGTCATCTGGGCCGCCTTGCCGCGGATTTCCCGGAAACCGTCTTCTTCCTGGCGGCAGTCTTGCCCGCTGTCTTTCTCCGGGCAGCGGTAGAACCGGTTTTTCCGGCGACACGACCGGATACCGGTTTCCGCACGACCTTCCTGGCCGGTTTCTTCGGCGATTCGACGCGATTGATCTTTCCGCCGGCGATCACGGTCTTTTCCTGCTCGTAGACTGAATCTGCCGCAGTGTCAAGGGTCTTGATTTCAAGCGGCCTGATCTCCAGATCGATCATTTCGCATAAATGCTCGTGTATCTCTTCCTTGTTTCCAGTACCGGCCAGGGTCCGGAGCTTGTGCTGGGCACGATAGTAGGTGATCAGGGGCGCCGTTTCCGAATGGTAGATTCTTATCCGGGTTTGAACGGATCTGGTGTTGTCATCCTTTCTTGATTCAAATCTTGTCGAGCCGCACCGATCACAGACATTCCCCTTGGCCGGCTGGAAATAGTGCCTGTTGTAGATTGCACCGCATGACACACAGGAGAACCTGCCGGCGATCCGCTTGATCAGGACATCGTCAGCCACTTCCATGTAGATGGCTATCTGAAGCGCCTTGCCCAGCAGGCCCAGCAGGGCATCGAGAGACTGTGCCTGAGGGATGCTCCTCGGGTAGCCGTCGATAATGAAACCCCGTTTGGTGTCCTTGCGGCGCAACCGTTCCTCCAGCAGGTCCAGGACGACATCATCATCCACCAGTTTTCCCGAATCCATGGTTTTCCTGACCTCTTTCGCCAGTTTTTTCCTGGATCTGGTTGTCTCCCTGAGCAGGTCACCCGTGGAAACCTGGGGAATGCGGTAATGTTCCGAGAGCATCCTGGCCTGAGTACCCTTGCCAGAGCCCGGGCCACCTAATATAGCGATACGCATGACTGACTGGAAACACCCCTTATGACGAATGGTCGATGATATCAGACTACTTTACATTATTTCATCGGTCAAACAGTACGAGGAACCTGCCCGGATTCCGCGATGGATCATGGTGGGCGGTCTGCAACCGGTCAGACCGAAAAATTCATGAGGGAGGTGGGCGATGGGAGAGGCATCTGATCATTTCCTGCCGATGCCGCGAACCCGGATACGTGGTCTCACCAGGCACAACAAGGGTTACATGCCATTATGGACCGTTTGTTCTGGACGGGGAGAATCGGATTGTTGGAGCACTCAATACCCATGATCTGCTGTGCGCCCGGATAATCCAGGAGCCGCTCCAGAAGTGCTCCACCAATGCGCCCGCCATTGTTCCGGATCAACCGAACTGCCGCCACGGCCACCCGGTTGATGTGCTGCGGCCAGCCCTGGGACAGTTCGGCCAGTTCGTTCACCCACACTTCACGATCTTCCGGCACGCCCGTGAAGCCGCAGGCATCGAAGACACTCCGGATGGCGCAGGTCGCATCCTCATCCGGTAGTGGTTCAAGAGTCACGACCCGTTCGTCGGCGAATCCTGAAAGACCGCACTCGCGCAGCACCTTCCGGGTGTCGCTCAGACCGAAGAACGCCGCCACCAGGGGAATCCCCTGGGAGCCCGGTGCAGACAGTCCATCACCCCCTTCGTACTGACCGAAACCGGCGTGTTCTGGGCCTCGTCCATACACACCACGATACGGAACTTCTTCAGTAGCGGCGCAGCATTCTGGAATACCCAGCCGGCGGGCATCCCGTCATCATCACTCCGGGTGCCTGCCGACACACCCAGGGCTCCGCCACCGCGCTCCGGCAACTCATGAAACAGTTTCCTGGCGAGATCAGGCAGGTCATCAAGCGCTCCGGCAACAGACATCCCGGAAGCCATTTCCCGAAGCCGCTCGCTTTCCCACCGGCAGCATTGACCATGGCCCTGACGACCGCAGCAGGAGATTTCAGGGCATCCGGATTCATGGTCACCGCCACCCAGGGCGCCCGGGGGTCGAATGATGCCGCACCGCTTCCATGCCCCTGGTCCCGATGGAATGCACACCGGCGGCGTGTTACGTACTGAACGGAACACGGAATCGTCAAGTTCGCGGTCGCGGCAGGAACGTCGAAAAGACTACGGCTTCTTCCGGTCCAGAGCCATCAGCAGGGGCGGCAACAGCAGGAAGTCGGTGATGAGGGCACATACGATCGCAATCGCCACCATAAGTCCGAGCGTTGCACTCCCGTCGTACCCCGAGAATGCGAACACCAGGAATCCCGCCGACAACACTATCGATGTCGTCAACAGCGCACGGCCGCAGGTGCGGAACGCCGTGTGCACGGCCTCTTCCGTAGCGGCGCCTTCCCGGCGGGCCCTCAAGTAATTGCTCATGAAGTGGACGGTGTCGTCCACCACGATCCCGAAGGCGATGACCGTCATTACCGTCCCGGCGAGGCCGACCTGACCAACGAAATGGCCCCAGAGACCGAAGGCGACAGCTGCCGGGACAAAATTGGGCACAAGGCTGACAAGGCCGAGGCGCAGGCTGCGGAAGACCCCGATCAGGATGAACGAAATAAGGACCATGCCGATAATCGTGCCCTGCAGCATGCTTTCCAGATTCCGCTGCGTCAGATAGGCGAAAATCATGGTCATGCCCGATGCCCTGGCCGCAAACTCGGGTATGTTCGTGCGAAGCCATGACTCGGCGCGCTCATCCAGTTCCTTCAACTCCCGGGCCGAAATTCCCTCGACGGTCGCTGTCATGCGGGTGGCGGATTTGGCCACGTCAATCTGGTCGTTGAGGTCCGCCCCGAAAGGTACCGAGAGCTCGTAAAGAAGCAGATATTGCGATGCGAGTTCCTGGCTCTCCGGCAACCGATGGAATGCCGGATCGTCGCCGTGCATGTTCCGGTTCAGGCGCTTCATCACATCGGAGAAGGCACGGACATGGACGATTTCCGGCTGTTCCCGAAACCATTCCGCGAACATTTCCACCTTGCGGAGATATTCCGGTTCGGTAATGCCTCCGTCCCGCCCCGAGTCGAGCGAATAGTCCATCGAGTTCAGGCCCGTCAGATTATTTGCGATGAAATCGGTGTCGAGTCGGATCTGATATCGCTCGTCGAACTGTGTCGTCCAGTTGTCGCTCAATTCGAGGCGCGGAAGGCCGGAAAGGGACAGCAGTGCAGCGACAAGGACAAGCCACATAAGCGGTCTGCGGCGCGCAACGACGAAATTCCCCAACCGTTCGGAAAACGAAACGCCGCCACTGCGGACGGTTCGCCCCCGTAGCGGCAGGACGCAAAGCAGTGTCGGCAGAAGCGTCATGGAATAGAAAAATATGCAGAAAACGCCCAAGGCGACGAGGTTGCCGAGTTCCCGGAAGGGGGGCGAATCCGAAGTGTTCAGGCTCAGGAACCCGATCATGGTCGTAACCGATGTCAGGAACACCGGCCAGACATTGGCCCGAAGCGAGTCGGCAACGGCGATCCTCCGGTCCTTGCCGCTGCCGATGCCCGTCAGCGTCGCGGACGCAATGTGGACCGAGTTCGCGATCGCGATCGCCATGACGATAATCGGCAGACCGCTTGTTGTCGGCCCGAGAACGACCCGGAACCAGCCGCCGATTCCCATCGTCGAAATGACGGCGAACAAAACAACGGCAACGGTTGCAACAATAGCAAATGCGGAGCGCAAAAGAATTCCTGTGCCGACAATTATAATCAGGAATGCAATCGGCAGAAGCGTCTCGAGAAAGTATTTTGCGGCATCCGTAATGGCATGATTCAGGACCACATTGCCGGTCATGTAGTATCCGATATCCGGGTGACGCGCGCGCGCCTCGGTCAGCATTTCTTCGAGATGGACGGCGATCTCTTCGACCGCCCTCCCTCCTGCTTCCGGCGTGGCAAAGCTGATGACCATGCCGGCCACGCGCCCGTCGAGCGACACGAGGCGGCCCGCGAGGTCGCTTGAACCGAGCGCGACTTCCTCGACCCGTGCCAGATCGGTGCTGCCCAGCGAGCGCGCATCGTCCACCAGCGGCTCGACAATGAGTTCGTCTTCCTCCGCCCGGCTATGAGAAAAATTGACCAGCGAGTCAACGCGGCTGGCATGAGGCGTCTGCCATGCCGCTTCGGTAAGCTCCTCTAGCGCGATCAATGCGTCGCGGGAAAAGATCGACCCCTCCCGGGGGGCGACGGCGACGAGCACCGTATTCGAAGCCGAATAGGTGTCCTGCAACGAGTCGTAATCGACCAATTGCGGATTGCCCTCGCCGATGATGTCCCGGAAATCCTCCGATACCGAGATGTAATGGCCGCCAGCACCCGCCGCGAGCATGACCAGAACCGCAAGCAGGAGAACAGGCCAACGCCATCTCAGCACTAGGTCAATGTACCGTTCCAGCACCTGCATTCCATTCAGAACCCAACCCTGCAGTGAAGAAAGAGCGGAGCGGCGGCCCGAACCATCAATCCGCTCCCGCATCCATCCGCCGGAGGAAGGACAGGCTGTCGTCTGCGGCGTTGATGCCGCTTTCCAGCGCGCCGTTGGATATCGGCACCCGCGTATAGTCGCCTGCCAGGAACAGTCCCCGTACGCCACCCAGGCCGTTCTCCCGTAGCCTTTGGACATCCCGCAACATGCCGCCCGACGCAATGCACAGCGCTTCATCCCATCTGTACGCGCGCGCGAAGCATGGGGTTTCCGGCATGGCGGGAAAATATTTCCGGACTTCCCTGATCACCTTCGCTTCGATCTCTTCGTCGCTCAGGGGCAGAAGGGCTCGCGCATTGTCCCCGACCGTGACGGCGTGCAACAGGTTCTTTCCCTCTGGCGCAACGCCCGGCGCAACACATTTGAAGTTTGCGATCACGAGGAGGAACGAACCGGAGTGCTTCGGGAAGGCGGCGGCGAGCGTGCCCGGCGGGAGCAATTCGAAGTCCAGCCCCATGACCACCTTCACGACGGTGGAATAGGAGATCTGGCTCAATACGTCCCGGACATGCGGTGGCAGGTCGGGAACGATCCGGGTCGCAATCGTGGCCGGCGTTGCACAGATGACCGCATCCGCCGAGATGGTCTCTCCCGCTTCAGTAACGACACCCCTTGCGACTCCATCCTGACTGACGATCCGCTGCACCGGCGTCGAAAGCCTGGTGACTTCGTCCGTTGCGCGCACGAGTGCCGTAGCGAATGACCCGACACCCCTTTCCGGCAAGCAAACGCTTTCCGCCGGGTTCAGCGAAAAGTTCCACAGCACCGACATGCCGTAGGCTGCACCGACTTGTTCCGGATATGCGGCGGTATAGGCGGCAATGTCCACATGGCTCGCCTCGTTGACATAATCGCCCAGGGAATTCCTGACCATGAAATCCGCGAAACTTTCTTCAGTATCGAATGCCGCCAACTTCACCGGGTCTTCGA
This sequence comes from Gammaproteobacteria bacterium, assembly GCA_022826305.1. GTDB lineage: Bacteria > Pseudomonadota > Gammaproteobacteria > Arenicellales > Poriferihabitantaceae > Poriferihabitans. Next base: position 13,062 of record JAJDVC010000024.1, read on the forward strand.
TACTGAGATCCTTGCCGCGGTTCTTCATCATCCTGAAGAACCGCAACATTTGTAACGTCGCCTTCAACGAAAAAACCCGAAAGAGGAGCAGGGTCTTCAGCGTTTCGAATCGCTGCTTCCAGGTTCCTCCCATATAAATTCCATGAAAGCGCCCCTTGTTGTAAATCAGCCCTCCCTTTACAGAAGGTGGGCGTCTCAATGGAACGCCGAGACTCTCCGCCAGCTTCCGAACCGTGCCATAAGACTCGATGAATATCTCGGCTCCGGTATCAATAAAGAACCCATCCACCTCGTCACCCGCAATACGGCCGCCGGCCCGGTCGGCCGCCTCGAGAACGGTAACCTCGACATCTTCCTTCGAACAGAGCAGCGAATACGCAGCGGCCAGCCCCGACGTGCCGCCCCCGACTATGACAACCTTCTTCCTGTTCGTCATTTCAGGAAATCCCGTAATCCGGGGCACCTTGCCCCGCTACACAAATTACCATGGACTCTGCTCCGCCGCCCGCACATGGTCCGGCATCCTGTAGCTGATGCCTTCCTTGTCGTACTGGGCCGAGTCGAAAATCTGGGAGAAGTTGTCCCGCTCGAACATGATCTTTCCACTCAAACGCAGCCGCAGGAATTCCTTTGCGCGGTAATAGGGCAGGGTGCCGAGGGTCATGATTTTCGGATACTGAAAGATGTCGGCAAGCCGGTTTCCGATCAGGGTGCGGGAAAGCCTGTAAGCATAGCGCGCAAGTTTCTGTCTTTCAGCGTCTCCCTCCAGACCTGCCATGATCGGGATGGCCTTGAACACCGAGTTGGCGAGTGAGACCGAGTCGTCGTCCGGCGGCGGTTCGCACAGATGGGCGACACGGTACAGCCGCCTTGCCCTGTCCTCGTCGGTGAAGAGCAGGGCTTCCGGGACGCCCAGGATGTGGCCTACATAGCGCCATATGGCGGTGATGCTTTCGCGCTCCTCGGCAGTGATCTTCGACCCCATCTTCATGGCGTGTTCGAACTGGCGGATCGAGAACGTAAATAGCGAAATACCGCCGATATGCGCCGCACTGAGCGGTGTGCCCCAAGCCTCATGGTTCCATGCGTCGGATTCTGCCAGCAATTTCCTGGTGCGCGCATGAATGAACCGGATGCGCATGCTGACCTTCCATCCGTCGCCGTCCCGCAGCAGGCCGCCCGGGAAATAGGTCTCGATCATGTGACGGTTGTTCTGCCTGAGGCGCCGCACGGCTCCCGGCCCCAGATTGGGCACCCGCCCGGTGATCGAAAAGGATTTGGCGACCAGCGTCCCGAAGCCCTCCACCGCGCTGCCGACGGCGTAGGCAATCAGCATGTTGGTCATGTTGCGATAGAAGGCGGACTGTCCCGCCTTGAAAGCCTCGAAGTCGACCCAGTCCGGTACCTGCACATTGTCGAAGAAATCACGGAGCAGTTGCGGCGCCCGGCGAAGCGTGTCTTCATCGTCCTGCTCCACGCCGGCCCGGATAAAGCGGTGCATCTCCGGCGGCGGCAGCGAAGCCAGCTCGTCCATGACTGGATCGAGTTCGGGATCACCGATAGTGGTGTGCCGGATATAGTTGTCGGCAACCTTCCGGTCGACTGTCCGTGCTGCGGCGTAACCGTCGAGATAGGCAGACGGGGCATTCAGCACACCGAGCATGCCGGCCTCCTCGTCCGCGCACCGCCAGAGCGCTCCCCCCCCCCCCCCCGACCAGTTTCCTGTCGAGGTTGGTCGTCCAATCGCCTTCCGGATCGACCAGCCCGAGTTCCAGCACTGTCTCGGCAAACCATCTTTACGACACCTGCGATATCACCCAATGCATAATTCTCGATCTACATCCGCCCGAAACAGCATACCACCCATGAACCTGAAAGGCCCGGCAACATGAAGCCCCTTTCAGCTTATTCCTGCCAATCATACATCATCCCTATCCGTGCTGACCATATTTGAGCATCACAATACTGCGGCAGCGACAATCTTCTCCGCATCCCATATGCGGGTCTCACCGGACAGGAGACTCGGCAGAAGCAGGTCCCGAGCCTGTGCAAGGGTACGGATTTCTCCCCTGCTTGTCTCCATTCGGCTCATGCAGGCCGAAACATGGTCAGAAAACAGGACAGGTAGGCGGAGGCCATCCTGTTCGGATCGGGCCTGATCCGCAAGCAACGAACAGAAAACAGCCAACCTTCCTCAGCATCTCTCACAAATGCACGACGATCTACCGAACCAACACGACTGAAAATCATGTACCCTGCACACAAGGAATATCTTGGGAGCCGTTGTTTATCGTGTGCTGAAGCCTGGGGAATGTTTCGATCGTGCAAGATCCGGCTATCCACTGTGTGTTCTACCGTAAATACTGGGGTCCCTGTCGTGACGTAATCTCTCTTGTGTAGCCTGACTCCCAAAAGTCCGGTCCGAATGCCAGGTTTCCCGGATTCCCGGAGCACAGGGACTCGAGGGGACTTTCTGCAAAATCTGTGGAAATTCGACCATATGCCGAATTGCCGAAAGTGCGTGCAGGTTTATCTGTCGTCGATAACCGACAACTTGACATAGTTGCTTTCAATCTCCCCATGAAACCTGTCGGGCAGGCGGGCCCAATCTCGCGCCTCGACGAGAAACGGAATCGTGGATTCCCGTATGGCCTCTTCGAAGTCAGCCAGTTGCCCGATTGGAATCTCCTTCAATCCAGGCCCTCGCAGCACCAGATCAAGGTCACTCCCATCGTGGCTGCGTCCGCTCACGCGACTACCGTAGGCCCAGACCTCCACGCCAGGCAAATATTCGTGCAGTAGAGTCTCGATCTTTCGGCGGTGTCTTTCCGAAAGGTGAAGCCGGTCAGTCATCCGTCGACTCGATCATGTCAGCCAATACCCTTGCATCCGCGATGAAATCCGATAACAGCTTCAGCGTCTGTTCGGCAAAGCCCTCTCCGTAATCGTGAGCAGTGTCATTTCGATTGTCTCGATAGACCAGCCACCGCTCAGTGGCCTCTGCATCCATGAGTCCGTGCTTGGCTGCGTGCCGGAAAATATCCTTGAAGGGTAGCCGGTCAGCCTGCCGGTTACTGGAAAAGTATGTGGCAAGCCGCTTTCGGAGCAGTTTTCCGCTCTGTTCAAGCACGAGTTCGAATTCCTTGACGCACGCGGCACGATAGATGTCGTAGGCAGGTTCTTCCTGTTCTTCGAGTCCGCTGATTTCCCTGTAAGCGAGCTCCAGTGTGCCGATGCAGCGGCGGAGAAATGTTGTGTCGATACTCATCTGATGAATTCTCCAGGACCAGGAGTCTTGAGATTCCTGGCGATTTCCGAATCCAGCCTGGCACTGTCAGCCTGTTGTTCGCAGAGTCGGGTGGCCAGCCTCTTCATCTTCTCTTCGAACGGTGCGTCGTCTTCCTCCCGCGACGGCGCACCGACATACGTGACTGGTGTTATCAATTCGGGCGATATCCTCGTTCAGCAGTTCGCGACGGGTCCGGTGGATCATCCGGCCAGGCCCACACGCATCAATGAACAGGATTTCCTCAGCCATGATGCGGTGCAGTCACCGCGCCTGCATTCCAGTTTGCAATGAAGCGGTCAGGAAAATCAAGATCCGAGTAGGCGGGGACGTTGCCGATTCCGCCTCTCTCATGCATTTTTCGGGACAGGATCTCTCCCCATCCGGCAAGGCCGGGAGTACAGCAGGCACTACCGCACATCGTCAGCAAATCGCCGCCAGTCAACATCCGGATCCCCGCAGGCAAGGAACCAGGGATTAAGGATATCCGTCTTGTTATACCTGATCCGATTACCCTGAACATCGGTCATGCTTCCGCCAGCCGACTCCAGAACACACTGTGCGGCAGCCGTATCCCATTCCGATGTGGGGCCAAGCCTCGGATAGACATCTGCGACACCTTCCGCCACCAGGCAGATCTTGAGGGAACTGCCCATGCCAACCATCTCTACCGTTCCGAAGGCCCTCGCCATGTTCTTCCTGAACTGCTCGACATTGGCGCCTGCATGGGAACGACTGCAGACCATTGTAACGTTCCTTGCCGGCCGCGACCTTACCCGTATTGACCTGAGAGATCCCCCGTCCGTACTCATGAATGCGCCGTGCCCCTCCAGACCACAGTAGCTGGTGTTGTGGACCGGTGAATGGACAACCCCCAGAACCGGCCCGGAGGGTTCCACCAGGGCAATGTTGATCGTGAATTCCCCGTTGCGGCTGACAAACTCCCTGGTCCCGTCCAGGGGATCAACCAGCCAGAACCTCGACCAGCGGAAACGACGATCGAAGACCGCCCTTTCGGACTCTTCGGACAGGATCGGAATTTCCGGCGTCATGTCCTGCAAGGAGCGTTCAATCACGGCATGCGCCCGCCTGTCGGCATTGGTCACGGGAGAGCCATCCGCCTTATAATCCACATGCATGCCGTGTTCATACACATCCAGGATCTCCCTGCCGGCCAGCCGGGCAATTTCCAGAACCCGTTCAAGCCGCTGCCGTTCATGCGTATGCCGGACCATCTTCCTCCCGTTAGGTTGTGCCGATCATGAACGGCTATTGTACTCCTTTTGACGCACACCTCCCTCTCGCTGTCAGGCGCTGCCTGTCGGCATGTCGACCCGGATCGTGTCTGCAACATGACTGAACAGGCGCTTCCATCGCAAGGATACCGGCAACTGCTGGATTCCGGTCGCTTGCGCGAGGATCCTGGTCAGTTGCTGGCCATGCGGGAACTTGACAGGGTGTTCACGGAACTGCAGCAAACCGGCAGCCGGACCGGACCGGGCTGGTGGAAGCGACTCGTTTACGGATCCCGTGCAAGGCCCGTGAAGGGCTGTTACCTGTGGGGAGGCGTCGGCACCGGAAAAACGCTGCTCATGGATCTTTTTGCCGGAACGATTCCCCGGGAACAGGTCTTGCGAACCCATTTCCATCGCTTCATGCGCGACATTCACACGCAGAAGCACCATATCAGGGACAGGCAGGACCCGCTCGGAATCCTGGCATCCAGAATCTCCCGAACAACCCGGGTACTGTGCCTGGACGAATTTGCCGTACTGGACATAACGGATGCCATGATAATGGCTGGCCTCCTGGACAGTCTGGTTGATCACGGAGTCACGCTGGTCACCACCTCCAACACACCTCCCCGGGAACTGTACCGCCAGGGGCTCCAGAGAGCGCTGTTTCTCCCTGCAATCGATCTGCTGGAAAACCACACCGTACAGGTCCATGTGGATCACGGAACCGACTACCGCATGGCCTTTCTGCGCCACAACTCGGTATTTCATGTACCTGCCGACCGTCCAGGCGAAGACAGGCTTGCCGCCACATTCGCCAGGCTGTCGGGCCCCGGACACGACACGGTCGGAGAACTGGAAATCAACGACCGGAAAATCCGGACGATCGCACATGATGCGGGCGTCGCCTGGTTTGATTTTGATGCCCTTTGCCGGACGCACCGATCAAATTCCGACTACATTGAAATCGCACGACAGTTCCACACGGTCCTGATCAGTCGCATTCCACCGCTTGATGCAGGGAGGGATGATGAAGCGCGCAGGCTCATAGAACTGGTTGACGAACTTTACGACCGGAATGTCAATCTGGTTGCCTCGTCATCAAGACAGCCACACGCCATCTACAGCGGGCAGCGCCTCAGGAACGAGTTCAGACGGACCGCCAGCCGACTGGTGGAAATGGCATCCGACACGTACCTCGCAAGGCCGCACCTTTCCCGATAGCCAGATGAACCTCAAGCCAGCCGGGAAAGACCCGACAGGATCATCACCTGTCAATCCCGATCGGGCACAACCTGCTGGACCTGGGTCCCAAGTCCTCTGATTCCCAGTTGTATCCGATCCCCTGCCCGGAGAAATTCGGGAGGCGAATGTCCAAGGCCAACGCCGGATGGCGTACCGGTAGCGATGATATCCCCGGCATGCAGCCGCATGAACCGGCTGGTATAGGCTATCAGTTCCATGACATTGAATATCATCGTACCGGTTGAGCCACGCTGTTTCGCCCTGCCATTTACATCAAGCCACATTTCCAGTCTCTGGGGGTCCCTGATCTCGTCCCGGGTAACCAGCCAGGGTCCGATCGGACCGAATCCGTCATACGACTTGCCCTTGACCCACTGCCCGGCGCCCTCAAGCTGGTAAGCGCGCTCGGAGATGTCGTTAACCACGCAGTATCCGGCTATGTGTCTCAACGCATCAGACTCCCTGATGCGAATGCCGGGTTTCCCGATCACCACGCCCAGTTCGACTTCCCAGTCGGTTTTGCCGGAACCGGGAGGAAGTCGCACGGGGTCGTTGGCTCCCGAAATTGACGAGGTCGCCTTCATGAACAGCACAGGCTCTTTCGGCGGCGCCATGCCGGCTTCGGCAGCATGATCAGAGTAGTTCAGGCCGATACCGATGAACTTGCCGACACTCCCCACGCAAGGTCCGAATCGCGGTTCTCCTTCAACCCTCGGCAAGGCCGACAGGTCAAGCGAACCGATCCTTCGAAGTGACTCATCAAGCAATGCGTCGCCAGCCACATCCGGGATGACACCGGACAGGTCACGCAGGTCGTTGTTCGAGTCGATGACCCCGGGCCTTTCAGTGCCGGGAGAACCGTATCTGATCAGCTTCATCGTCTCTCCTGCATCTGCCGAAGCCGGATCAGCCCAAAGGGCTGCATGCCGCCGGCATGGCGGTCGTCTGATTCCTGCCGACACCTCATGCCGTGAGGGCTGCAACCGATCCGGACCGGTGATGAACAGTGCAGCTGCCGGAGAACCGGCGCCAGGTACTCGATGAATCTCAAAGAACGCCCCCTGCAATGAGACCAAGGGGGTCAGCCGGATCCAGATGGTCCATGTACACCTTGCCGCGCTCGCTGTTCGCTACCTGATAAACCAGTCCCAGCCAGTTGTTGACGATGGCCTTTCCCGTGTCGGACCATGTCACATCCACCATCCGGGCAAGCATGTCCTCGGGAAATGCGCCGGCCGACCGGGGATTGCCCGCCGATGCCATGACCGCATCCCGGTAGGCGCCCGCAATGTCCAGAGCCTCGCCGGTAAAATAGTTCTCCGGAAACGGCGGATAGCTTTCCCGGGTCCCTTCGACATAACGGACCACTTCGCGCTTGTATTCTTTCAGCAGGCTTACTGCATCATATTCCGGATGACCCTGAAAGAAAACAAACCGGAAACCGTCCGGACTGACGCCGAGATGCAGGTCCGAAACGGGGCTTTTTGCCAGAACCGGCAATCCGGCCGTCCTGAACTGCTGCACGTTCACTTCGTACACGTGGGAGTGCGGGGCGTCGAAACGGCTGTCAATGTTGCCGGTCAGCGGATGAAACTGCCCGGTTACGCGATTCGAGTAGACACCCCAGCGCTTTTCCGGGAGCGGATACCTTTCAAGGCCGAACAGCATCTGGACGATTGCATGGGTAGCCAGACAGGAGCACATTACCGAACAGACATTGTCCTTTGCCCAGTGCACAACCCGCTCCAGAGGCTGCCAGAACGGTTCCTGTGTAATGTCCGGCTGCACGGGGTTAGCACCTGACAGGATAAGCGCATCAAGGCCCTGCTCCTGCAGGATTTCAAAGTTGCTGTAGTAACGTCTGATATGCCCGGACGCCTGCTCCGCTCTCGGTATCTCGGGGAATGTGAAGGGATGGACGTAAAACTGTGCGATACGGTTGCAGGAGCCAACCAGACGCATGAACTGCCTTTCCGTTGCCTCCAGGGCAGCATCCGGCATCATGTTCAGCAAGCCGATATGCAATTCGCGGATATCCTGCGTCTTCGCCCGGTGCGGCTCCAGCACCTCATGCCCTTCCCTGCGTAACCGCTCAAAACTGGGCAAGCCGGAATGTGCAACCAGGGGCATGGGGAATTCGGATGCGGATCAGAAATCGGGTGCCGCAACCCGATATCGTTCGACAGTCAGACGGGAATGGGAGTTTCCGGGATGCTGGACACCCGGTCCGTTGCAGGTCATTGAAGGATGCGGCATATCACAACGTCACGTCAGGATCCGACCATGCCGTCACAGATGAAGTCGATGATATCCTGTTCGTCCCGCAGTTCCGATATCTGCTCGGCCTCCACCGTGTATCCGTATTTTCCGGCAATGTGTTCATATTGCGGCCTGCGGTAGCTGACCAGGGCCGGAAACACCCATTGAACGAACTCATCAGGGTCTACTTCCCGCTCGGAACCAAGATCCATTTCCTCAAGATACTGCGCAAGGTGCTCATCCAGAAAATCACTTTCGTAAAACAGCGGCTTGGGCTTGCCTCTGGCCCGCTCGATAAGAACATGCTCCATGGCGCTACTGGCATGGAGATAAAGGATCACGGTCGACCGGGAAAGCTCATCCCAGCACTCCTCGTCGGTCAGCCCGCAAATGCTGCCACCCGCATCGTTCAGGAAATGCGGGTAGCCATAGAGGCCCCTTGCCCTGGTCATGAAGGCAGGGATATCGGCCATGGCGCGTATTTCGGCGTCTCGAAACAGCGACTGACGGCGCTTGAACTCGTCCAGGCTCAGCCCACCACGGTCCGGGCTGCCGACTTTCCCGAGAAAGCCGGACATGGAATACTGCTGATCGATAGAGAAATTGTTCCGGATATAGATGGAATCCCTGATCAGCAGATCCCTCAGCACGGGATCCTGCATGGCCAGACGTTTCGCCTCGTCGAGTATCGGCTCATCCAGATACCGGGTCGCGATCCGGTAATCCCCCGAGTAGTGAAACCATCTGCTGGCCGGCAGCTTGGACGATATGGTGGTCTTTCCCACCCCTGACATGCCGAGCAGGGTTACGGACTTGTGGGTCCAGTCTCGAAACTGTCTGGCGGTTAATTTCATGGATTCGCACGTCTGCCGGCTGCTCGAATTCTACATGAACACATGGAGCAATAGCATGCCCAGAACCACCCGATACCAGACAAAAGGCATGATGCTGAACTTCCTCAGGTACCGGAGGAAGAAATGGATACACAAAAAGGCCACCGATGCGGACACGAGCACCGCAAACACGAGTGTCGGCCAGTCAACGGGAGAGGAGTGCGAAAGCAGCTTGTGGCCCTGCCAGACCCCCGCCAGGAAAATGACCGGCGCCGACATCAGAAAAGAGAACCGGGCAGCCGCCTCACGCGTCAGCCCCATCATCAGCCCTGCCGTAATCGTTACGCCGGAACGCGATGTTCCCGGAATGATCGACATGACCTGGGCAATGCTGATGACGAGCACATCCCGAAACACGATATCATCGAGAACCCGCTCGCGTTTGCCCCATATGTCGGCAACGGCAAGCAACACGCCGAACCCGATCATGGCAAACGCAATCACCACCGGATCGCGTCCCGCAGTCTCGGCCAGCGATCCGAACAGCAGCCCTGCGACACCTATCAGAAACGTTGCAAACAGTATCGCCCAGGCCAGCCTGCCGCAAACGGTCCTTTCACGATGGGTTATCGAACGGACCCATGCCCGGGAAAGCTGATACAGGTCCGAACGAAAGTACATGACCACGGCAAGCAATGTGCCCACATGCACCGCCACATCGAACCCCAGTCCCTGATCCGGCCAGCCCAGCACAGCGGGCACAAGTACCAGATGCCCCGAACTTGAAACCGGGAGAAATTCGGTCAGACCCTGCAAGGCCGCCAGCCAGAAAGCCTCAGACAGATCCATCAGAGGCGACAACGCTTGTCCTGCATGGCAAATCCGGACAGGGGACGGGTATAGTCACGGGTCAGTGCCAGCACCTTGAAAAACTCTCCCATTTCATGCGGCAGGGTCAGCTTCTTCAGTTCCTGTGATCGTTGCAGGGATTCCACTGTCGTATCGATATTCGCGAGCAGGGCCATGTTCCTGTCCAGCAAGCCCAGGGATATGAGGAAACTGCCGAGCGTACAATACCCCGCAACAACAGCTCCCGCACGCCTCCCGGCCTCTGCCGCCGCACTGAATTCCACATGTGCAGTGATGTCCTGAAGCCCCGGAAGATGAAACGGATCAGGGTGGGAACGGTGCCGATGATGACACATGAGTGTACCATCCGTGCGGTCCCAGTGATAATACTCGTCGCGGCTGAACCCGTAATCGATCTGAAGCAGCGCGCCACACCGCAGCATCCCCACGACAGTGGCAACCCATGACTCGGCCAGCATGCCCACCTCGCCCTGATAGCCTGCAGGCAACCCCAGGGCAGCAATCCGGTCCGAGACGGCCTGCGGCAAGTGGGTGTCCGAAATCGCCCAGCAGGGTTTTCCGTCCGCCAGGCCCACGCCCAGCTCCCTGGGGACGCCATCGCGCGCCATCCTGAACCGCTTGAACGGGATTGCGTCAAGTACCTCGTTGGCAAGCATGACGCCGTTTACAGCCGACGGCAGGTCACTTGTCCATACCACCTTCCCTCCTGTCGCGAATCCGCGTCGCTTCAGCAGGGATTGCTGCCTTTCCTTGAGGTCCGCGCTGGTCTCGACGATCACGTAGCGATCAGGCAGGGACTGGATGCTGCCGAGATAATCCAGGATATCTGCAGCCATGATGCCTGTCCCCGCACCGAACTCGATCAGGACCCTTTCATGTTCCGGGTCAACATTCTCCAGGATTTCGGCACATTGCACTGCCAGGCAATGTGCAAACTGGCTGCCGAGCATTGGAGCGGTGACATAGTCCCCTCCGTCACCCAGCTTCACGGTTCCCGACGAATAGTATCCCGAACCGGGCGTGTACAGCACGATCTGCATGTAGTCATCAAAGCCAATCCAGCCGCCGCTGTCCCTGATGACACGCCGGACAGTTTCCATCATCTGTCCGGAATGAGCCATCAGACATCGTTCCGGTCTGCAGTTCATGACCAAATACGGAAGCGATCTGTGGTATGGTTTCCGCTTGCACGACCGGGGCATGTGCCTGAAACAGCCGTGCAGGCGGAACGAACAGGCCAACGTGCCGAAAAACCGATTGAACCGGGACTCATTGAACAGTATGACCGATAGTCTTGAAGGGAAGACCCTGCTTGTCACGGGCGGGGCGGTCCGGATAGGAGCCGCCGTAACACGCTTCCTGCATCAACAGGGTGCACGCATCATCGTTCATTACCATACCAGCAAGCAGCAGGCAGTTTCCCTGTGCGACCAGCTCAGCACCCTGCGCCGGAACTCGGTGATCCTGGCACAGGGAGACCTGAAAAACATTTCCGAAATACAGCATGTATTCAATGATGCCATTGGTCACGAGGAGAAACTTGATGGGCTGATCAACAATGCCTCCCGATTTTATCCAACTCCCCTGGATTCGGCCAACGCACAACAGTGGCACGATCTGGTAGGCAGCAACATGATGGCGCCCTACTTCCTGAGTCAATGGGCGGCACCCTACCTGAGGCAGTCCCGGGGGTCCATCATCAACATAACGGACATCCATGCCGAAAAGCCGCTGACCGACCACTCGATTTACTGTTCATCAAAAGCCGGCCTGGCCTCCCTTACCCGTTCCCTGGCCGTGGAGCTTGGACCGCATATCCGGGTGAATGCCATCGCCCCCGGCGCCATACTCTGGCCGACGGGCAGTACCGGGGACAAGGAGGAGCGTTCCGAGATCGTTTCACGCACACCGCTGAAACAGACGGGAAAGCCGGAGGATATTGCTCAGGCCGTCCACTTCCTGCTGACCGCTGCCGATTTCATCACCGGACAGATTCTCTATCTGGATGGAGGACGCAGCATTGCATGAAACAACCGGAAACGGTTCCCTGAACCGGACAAGTCAACCGATGCCATGAACTATCGACCACTTTGCCTGTGCGGATTTCTCGTCTGCTTCCTGCTGATCGCGACAGCGATGTATTTCCAGCATGTGGCAGGACTTGAACCCTGTCCGCTATGTATCTTTCAGCGGATTGCATTTATCACGCTTGGCGTGATTTTCCTGGTAGCCGGACTGCATGATCCCCGCGGCCTGATGAGGCGGGTATACGCCGTGCTTGCCATGTCGGCAGGGGTGACGGGATCGGCAATAGCCGGTCGGCATGTCTGGTTGCAGAACATTCCCGAGGACCAGGTGCCGGAATGCGGGCCGGGGCTCGAATTCATGCTCGAAGCGATGCCGTTCCAGACCATGATAAGGCATGTGCTGAAGGGTTCCGGTGAATGCGCGGAGGTGGTATGGACGCTGTTCGGCCTGTCCATGCCGTCGTGGAGCCTGATCTGGCTTGTAGCGCTGACACTGCTTGCCTTCAGTCTCTGTCGCATCCCCGCATCGCTGCGTTCATGACTTTCGACAGCCTGTGCAGGGAAATCCGGCAGTGCACCCGATGCGCCTCCCACCTGCCCCGCGGGCCCAATCCGGTCTTCCGGGCGCAGCCGGAGGCCAGAATCCTGATAGTCGGGCAGGCGCCCGGGATCCGGGTTCACACCACCGGTATCCCGTTCAATGATCCGAGCGGCGATCGCCTGCGTGCCTGGATGGGGGTGGACAGCGACGTATTCTACGACGACTCCCGGATTGCGCTGGTGCCCATGGGATTCTGCTATCCCGGCACCGGGCCGAACGGCGATCTTCCGCCGCGGGCCGAATGCGCCAGGACCTGGAGAACACCGTTGCTTGCACACCTGTCAAACATTGTCCTGACCCTGGCGGTAGGGCAGTATGCCATCTCCTGGCATCTTGGAGCGGCAATGCAGAAGAACCTGACCGAAACCGTGAGACACTGGCGGTCCCATGGTCCGGCGCTGATTCCCTTGCCGCACCCGAGCCCGAGAAACAATCTCTGGCTCGGCAGGAACCCATGGTTCGAGCAGGAAGTTGTTCCGGACCTGCAGAAAGCAGTCTCCCGGGCGCTGGAAAGGCGCCGTCCATGACGGCGCCGATCAACCCGTCGGCAACCGGTTTCTTCGCCCGGAAGCACTGATGCGGAAACCGGCCCGCCCGGGGGGCGCGCCCTGATCGGGATCGCTGTCAATCCTTCAGATCCGGTACGGCAGTGCGCTCCGCATACCAGCAGGCGAAGTTTCCGACACAGGGCTCGAGATCCGAGAACCTGCCCTGGGTCGCACCCGGGGAAGCCAGACCTGCCTGCTGCCTTTCCAGGACCGGGATATCCTCCGCTATCGCACTATCCACCCGTGCACGGTATGATCTGGCCCTTTCCGCATAATCGGCCCTGCGTGTCGTGGCAGAGGGAAAGCACACGCTCTGGACAACCCGCGTAAGCACCGGGGACAACGGGAAAACGTGATACCCCCACAAGCAGTCCATGCTGGCGGCAAAGGTCAGGTTCGGATAAACCCAGGTATAACGGGTTCCCGAGCGTTCCTGACCCTCCAGAAGCTCCATTACGGGGAAAGCCTCATCCTGATTCTCGTCCAGCAGTCCGGGATTGCTGCGGGTAATGCCGAACTGCGACGTGAACTGGCCGAATACCGGGTCAGGCGGATCCGGTTCACAGTAGTGCTGACTGATCGAATCCGGATGCACATAGGGTAAATGGTAGTACTCGTTGAACACTTCCATGAACAGTTTCCAGTTGCACTTCACATCGAAAGTCCGAGTGGCGCCGAGTGCCAGGTCTTCCAGGGACCAGCGCCGGTGAAGATCGGAAAAGTCATCCAGCCAGCTCCCGAGCGGCTCGGGATCCTCCTCGAGACTGACAAAGACATATCCCCCGCAGGTGTCAAGCGGAAATCGGCGCAACCTGTGGTCACACTCGCGAAACCCGGTTGCCTGCTCCATTCTGGATGCAGAGATCAGCTGTCCGGCATGATCATAGGTCCAGCCATGGAAAGGGCAGACCAGCATCCTGGAGTTTCCGGAACCATCAGCAATCAGGCTGCCCCGATGCAGACAGGTATTGGACAGTGCGCCTAACCGAAGATTCTCCTGCCGCACGACAACTATCTGCGCCCCGGCAATTTCCAGCGCCAGATAGTCACCGGGCTGCTTCCACTGATCCTCCCTGCCCACACACAGCCATCCCTTGCGGAAAACGCGATCCAGTTCATGTCCGTACCATGCGCTGTCGTGATAGCAGGCCGGCGGCAGGGTCCGGGAACCCGAGACCGGATAATGGACATCTGCCAGTGCTTCCAGCATGTCACCTGAAAACATCAGAATCCCCGATGCAGGTAGAGCACTGCCAGCAGTCCCGCCAGGAACACCATGGTGATCAGGACCATGCCCCGGACATGCCAGGGCATCAGAAGATCGTAGGACTGTCTGCGCAGGAACGGAATCATCAATGCCACTGTGCCCGTAACCACGGAACGGACCCGGCTGCCGAGGGTCACGGCAGTTCCGTACAGGAGACCGTAAAACGCAGGCCATGCCTTGCGGTAGAACCACTCGGCATCCAGATTTGTGGATTTCAGTTCCGGAGGATAAAGCCCTGCCAGCTGTAGCCACACGAAGGCCAGGGCAGAGAAGAACAATAGCTGGACCTGCTCGACGACATGGGGAACGTCAAACGGCATGTAGTCCACGGCAAAGGGAAGATGGCCGTAAAGCAGCCATGGGTAACTGCCGATGAACACACACAGCCCGGCGGCAAGGGACATGGCGACCAGCATATGCCGGGGGGCTTCCGCAGGACGCTTCCCGGAATCATGGGCAAAAAACGCAAAGTACGGTATCTTGATGCCCGCATGGTGGAACACACCTGCCGACGCGAACAGCATGGCCAGCCAGACCAGTTCATGGTGCTCTGCCAGCAATGCCGACATGACCATGGACTTGCTGACGAACCCGCTGAACAGCGGGAATGCCGAAATCGATGCAGCCCCGACCAGGCAAAGCCCTGCAGTCCCTGGCATGGTCCGAAACAACCCGCCGAGTTCGGACCCGCGGATTTCCCCTGTCCTGAACAGGACAGCCCCCATGGTCATCATCAACAGTCCCTTGAAGATGACATCATTGAATGCGTGGGCAACTGCACCATTGATTGCCAGCTCCGTTCCGATCCCCACGCCACAGACCATGAACCCGATCTGGTTGATCATGCTGTATCCCAGCACGCGACGCAGGTCATTTTCAATCACCGCATAGAATATGGGGAAGCAGGCCATGATCGCCCCGACATAGATCAGCAGATCCAGTCCGGCGAATGTTCTCGCCAGCGCATAGACAGCGACCTTCGTGGTAAATGCGCTCAGGAATACCGCACCACTGGGTGTTGCCTCCGGATAGGCATCCGTCAGCCAGTTGTGCAGCATCGGGAATGCCGCCTTGATTCCGAAAGCCGCAAGGATGAAGACGGCACCGGGATGATCCAGGTCCATTGGCCCCACGTCTATCCCGCCAGTCTCGTAAAACAGTACCAATGCCCCGGTCAGGAGCAACACGCCGGATAGAACCTGGAAGACCAGATACCGGATGGCCGCCCGAACGGCCCTGGAGGTTCCCCTGGCAGTGATGAAGGGAACGGAAGCCAATGCCAGGCATTCCCAGAAAACGAACATGGTGAGCAGGTCCCCGGCATATACAACCCCCAGCGCACTCCCCGGGTACAGCAGTGCGGCAACCTGCTGTGGCCGGTCCGTAACATGCCAGGAAAATATGATGCCGATGATGGCGGCCACATGGAACAGCACGCCGAAAATGAAACTCAGGCGATCCATGGTGAAAGGCACCAGATCCAGTCCGAACAGGCCTATCTGCCAGACAGCATCGGGGCTGATCGACAACAGATTGACCAGCCCGGCAACCGGCACAGCCAGCAGGACGTGACGACGCAGGGAGGCGGGAGTGAGCAGGGCTGCCAGCGCCCCGGCATAGAGAATCAGGAAGGGCGCGTTAATCATAATGATCCTCGTCCCGCATGAGCGGTTTGCGCATCCATGTCGCGACCAGCACGAGAATGACACAGGCTGCGAACCCGTACCAGGCGAAGAAACCGAAAAAATTCCACCAGTGCTCTCCGTGCTTGTTCACGACCAGATCCAGCAGGACCAGGACTCCGCACAGGAGAAAAAAAACTTTCAGCCACTTCCCGAGTCCCGGGGACAGGTTATCGAACCGTTTCATGGGGACGCCATCCTCCGGGTGAGATCGGCCAGCAGCCCCTGCAGATCTCCCGACAGGAAGAAGAGCGCGCAACTCAGCAATGCGGTCAGCACCAGGGGACCGATCAGCGCTGGCCGGCATTCCAGCCTGGCTTGAGGCTGTGGCGCGGGAAGGAAGAAAGCGCGCAGGGGAACAGCAAGCAGGTAATACACGTTCATCAGCGAACTCAGCATCAGGACGCCCAGGATCGCAACCTGTCCCAGTTCAAGCGCTCCCAGTGCAAGATACCACTTGCTCCACACCCCCCCTGTCGGCGGCAGGCCGGCTATGGACAGGGATGCGACGAAAAAGGCACCGAACGTCCAGGGCATTGACCTGCCCAGGCCATTCATGTCCGAAATGTACTTCTTCCCGGAGCATATCATTATCGCGCCAGCACAGAAGAACAGCGTGATCTTTCCAAACGCATGCATCACGATATGCATTCCGCTTCCGATCAGGGCCAGGGAGTTGGCCATCAGTGCTCCCGTGACAATGTAGGATAGCTGGCTGACCGTGGAATAGGCCAGCCTTGCCTTGATATCGTCCTGCCTCATTGCAATGAACGAGGCGACAAGGACGGTAGCCGCCGGAAACCAGATGAGAATATCGCGCAGGAACACGACATTCAGGAGGTCGTATCCGAAAATGTACACGGTTATCTTGAGCATGGAGAATACCCCTGCCTTGACCACCGCGACAGCATGCAGCAAGGCGCTGACCGGGGCTGGCGCCACCATGGCCCTGGGCAGCCATCTGTGCAGCGGCATTACCGCGGCCTTGCCAATCCCGAAGACAAACAACACCAGCAACACTGCCACCAGGGCGGGCGAAGTGGACGCAAGCTGTCCCCCCGGAACAAAGGACAGTCCGGAACCGTAATTGCCGACCAGTACAATGGCAAGCAGGAACAGCAGCAGGGAACTTGCCAGCAGTACGCCCAGATAGACCCGGCCTGCAGACACCGCCTCCCGGGTCCGGCTGTGCGTGACCAGCGGCCAGGTGGAAAAGGTCAGCATTTCATAAAACAGGAACAGGGTAAACAGGTTCTCCGAAAAGGCAATTCCCATCGCACTGCCGATCGCGACACAGAACAGGGCATGAAACCGGGTCTGATGCGTATCCCGGCACGCATCCAGATAGCTGACGGCATAGATCGAGGTAATGGGCCACAGTATTCCTGCAGTCAGGCCGAAAACCAGGCCGAGCGGCTCGACATGGAATGCGATGCTGAGCCCGGGAAGCGTCTCGAACAGCACCTGAACTTCCTGGTATCCGGACAGGTTCAGGGCAATATGACCTACCATGGCAAGGTTCCCGATACCCGTCAGGACCAGTACCAGATTTCTCAGGCCGACATGCCTCCGGGCCAAAACAATCCCTATCGCCCCGAGCAGGGGAATCAGTACGACCGCGGAAACCGGAATCACGAACCGTTTCCGGTGAGGGCGGCAGCCGCCAGCCCAGCCCACCCGGTGACCAGGGACGCATGAAGCCCGAACCAGAGCACCAGGCCCATTACCACGACCAGCGGGAACCACTCCACGAACGCAAGCGGAGAACGTGTCTGCTGAAGCGGGATATCGGCCGGTTTGGCCCAGAGAATCTCGACAATTCTCCAGACATAGGCGGCACTGGCCAGGGATCCCGCCAGTACGGGGATCGCCAGCCACCACCACCCGCGCTCAACAACGGCAGAAACCAGCACCCACTTGCTCACGAAGCCGGGGGTGCCGGGAAGACCGATCAGTCCCAGTCCGCCGAACAGCAGGGTGTAGCAGGCGAATCGGTGTGTATGGGCCACACTGCCCAGATGCCTGATACGCGCCGTACCTGTCCGGGCAATCAGTATCCCGACAGCCATGAACACGGCTACCTTGATGATGGAATGGTTGAAAAGGTGTACGAGCGCTGCCGCAACCCCGGCGCCGGTACCAAGTCCGATCGCCAGGATGATGTACGAGATCTGGGCCACGCTCGACCAGGCGAACATGCGCTTCAGGTTCGATTCCCTCAAGGCGATCAGAGGCGCAACCAGCATGCCGGAAATGGCGCATGCGACCAGGACGATGTCTACAGGAACCGAGAGAGCGTGGTCTACGCCGAACAGGTCATGGACAAAACGCAACAGGACATACAGGGCGACCTTGGTAGCAGTTCCGCTGAGCAGGACGGTAACGGAATTCGGCGCGAAACTGTAGGCATTCGGAAGCCAGTCATGAAGCGGCATCATCGCACACTTGATGCCCAGGCCGATAATCAGGAACGCCAGCGCCATGATCACTGTCCTGTTGGCGCCCCGTGCATCGATCCTCTGGGCCAGATCGGTCAGGTTCAGCGTCCCGGTATGCATGTACAGCAGTCCGATGGACAGCAGGATAAACGTCGCGCCGACTGCCCCCATGACCAGATAGCGATACGAAGCAAGCAGGGCCCTGGGATCGCGACCGCAGCCGATCAGCACATAGGTCGCAAGGGAACTGATCTCGAGGAACACGAAGACATTGAATGCGTCGTTGGTCACCACCATGCCGTTCAGGCCGGCCATGCACAACAGCCAGGCAGCGTAGAATGCGGCATGGGCTCCGCGCCCGAGATTGTCGTCGTTCCTGCCCAGGGCAAAAACTGCCGCAGCCAGGTTCACGAGGTTTATGGTAATCAGCACGAATACCGTAAGCATGTCGATACGGTATTCGATCCCCCAGGGCGGCGGCCAGCCACCCAGCGCATAGGAAATGACCCCGTCCGGATACACCTGCCCGGCCAGCATGAGCGAGATCGAGAGCATCACGAGCGCAGTCAGGATCAGCGCGGTCCTTGCCAGGAACCGGCTGCCCGCAAGGACGCACAACGCCGCCACGAGCAACGGGACCACGACCTGCAGGACCGGCAGGTGTTTCAAGGCGGATGAAATCACGGCACGATTTCCGGTTCCACCTCGGGCCTGTCGAAAATCTCGTCCTCGTCGACCGTGCCGTATGCCCTGCGGATTCGCACGACCAGGGCCAGACCTACCGCGGTCGTGGCAACGCCCACCACAATGGCCGTCAGGATCAGGACATGCGGCAACGGATTGCTGAAACGGCTGATCCCGTCGGCCAGAATCGGCGCATGTCCGTTTTCCACCTTGCCCATGGTGATGAACAGCAGGAACACTGCTGACTGGAACATGTTCAACCCTACCATTTTCCTGATCATGTTGCGGCTGTCGAGAATCATGACCAGGCCGCAAACGAACAGCCCTATGGCAACCCAGTAGTTGAACAATCCCGGTATCGCGTCAGTCACCGGTCTGCCCGCTGCGGTTGAAGCTGACGAAAAGGGACAGCATGGTAAACGCTACCGTAATGCCGACTCCGATCTCAATCAGGAGAATGCCCAGATGCTGCCCGTCCGTGCTGGATTGCGCGAGTACGGAGTAGTCGAGATACTTCCCGCCTCCAAGCATGGATGCGACGCCAACCAGTCCGTAGACCAGTACACCGCCCGCCATGCCGCGGATGATCCACCGCTCGGAAATGACCCCTTGCATGATGCGGGAATCCGTCAGCAAGGCCAGCGTGATCAACCCGGCGCCCAGGATCACACCGGCCTGGAATCCGCCGCCGGGGCCATAGTCACCATGAAACTGCACGTAAAGCGCAAACAGGATCACGAGGGGAATGATCCGCGGCATGACAACCCTGAGAATCGAATTCGAAATCAGGCCATCCCCGGAATCCTGTCGTGCATGTCCCGCAGCCAGAAGAATCAGTACCGACGTTCCCGCCGTGAAGACCACGACCACCTCGCCAAGGGTGTCGTATCCCCGATAGCTGGCCAGCACCGAGGTCACAACATTGGGAATGCCGATTTCCGTTCCGGAATCCTCGAGAAAGCGTGTCACCAGATGGGTATGAACCGGCACTTGCGGATCACCGTACAACGGCATGTCAAAGGTTCCGAATACCAGAAGCAGTCCGGTTGCCAGGGCAACGACGGTCGCCAGCGGGCCGGGCCACACGAACAGGCGGCCCGACTCGTCGTCGGGATGAATGACACAGAGAAACAATACGGTCGAGATTCCGGCACCCACCGCCGCCTCCGTAAACGCCACATCAACCGCATCCATGATGACGAACAGGGAACAGATCGTGAAACTGTAGAGTGCATTCAGAATGATCGTGTTCAGCGGGCTGTTGCACCGAACCAGCATCAAGGCCGATACCGACAGCACCACCAGCAGGCCCATGTCGACCAGGGCGTTGATTGTCGTAATCATGGTGCGCACTCCTCGCCCGCATCCTTCCCGGCCCCCGACTCCTCTTGCGATGAATCCGGCGCCGCGCGCGCCAGCGCATGAGAAACCACAGGGGAAAGCACCATGGTCAGGATCACCAGCAGGATCAGCTTGAATCCCGCAACCCAGGTATCGGCATGACACAACAGACCGGCGACCACCAGCCAGATGCCCAGTGTATCGATTACCCCCGCACCGTGCAGGCGACAGAAGAAATCCGGCAACCGCAACAGCCCTACACTCCCGACCATCACAACGCAGGCGCCGGATATCATCAGCAGTCCGGCAATCAGTTCAATCATGACCCCGAACCCGCCTGGCGCCGAAATACCGCACCAGCGCCAGGCTGCCCACATAATTGATCAGGGCGTACAGCAATGCAATGTCAACATACTCCGGATGGCCAGATGCCTGGACATAGACGGCGATCAGCAACACGGTCTTGGTGCCGAATGCATTGATCGCAACAATCCGGTCGAACACGGTGGGCCCCAATCCGGACCGCACCAGCGAACAGGCCATTGCACAAAGCAGCAGGACGAAGACCGGCAGGTAAAGCCACTCAGCCATCATGACCGCCCCCGTCTGGATGGTCCGCCGAAAAGAGCGTCTCGACCCGGTTGAGCATGGCATCATCCAGCAGGTCTTCCCGGGACCGCCTCGTCAGGGCATGCACGCGGATCTTCCGTACCGGCATGCCGGTACTCACCGTGCCCGGGGTAAGCGTAATGGAGTTGGCGTAAACAACCCGTCCCTGTTCATCCAGTTCCCGCGTCGTGACATCAAAAAATCCCGGAGATATCCTGCCCGGGGCCAGAATTGCCCTGATCACCTCGACATTCGACTTCAGGACTTCGGGCATCAGCCATGCAAGGTAGCGAAACACGGGAACCGGGCGCAGGGTGAGCGGCTCCAGTCGGACAAGCGAAGCTGTCCGGCCGTAGACCCCCAGCGCAACCACGCACGATGCGCCCCCCAGCGACATCAGCAACAGGGTGAAATGCCCGGAGAGCAGGCACCAGACGGCAACAAGCACCAAAAGACAGGCTATTCGGCTTGAAACAAGCATTGTCGGAATTCGTCAATATGCTCCGGCTACGGCCCTGGATACCGGCCTTTCCTGATCCTCTCCTGACTTGCCATGGGCCAGCGCCAGCACATTGGGCCGACCTCATGCCCTGATCAGCCCGCATTCCATCCAGCTGTCATGACCTGCGGGATCATTTCCTCCCATACTACCTAAATCCAGCCGGATTTTCATCCGCACATGCAATCGGCCGGAACGCCGAGGTCGTATCGAGAGGCAGCATTCCGGATTCCGCTGATCAGCCTGGTCGACACGCGGGGCCGGATTTTCCAGACTCCGTGCACAGCAGGGCCTGCGGAGTGATCCGGTTCCGCATGGCCATGCGACATCATTGGTCTTGTCGATATCATGCATGCAGGCAGGATAAAAACCCGGATCAGGGGTATTCAGCAGTCAAGCAGTCTGGCACAATGCAGGCGCGGGAAACGGAGGCAGTCTGAAACGGATTCTTGCATGTGTCACTTTCAGCCAATCCACCCCGCGCGACACCGCTGATCTTCAAAAGCCACGGGCCCACGATGACGATGACTGTAATTGACCTGCGCAGCGATACGGTGACCCAGCCCTGTCCGGCAATGCGCAAGGCCATGTACGAGGCCGAACTGGGCGACGATGTATACGGAGAGGATCCGACCGTACGTACCCTGCAGGAAGCACTGAGCGAACGGACCGGCCATCAGGCGGCCCTGTTCTTCCCTTCCGGCACCCAAAGCAATCTGGTGGCCCTGCTGACCCATTGCCAGCGGGCAGACGAATACATCGTTGCACAGAATGCCCACACGTACAAGTACGAAGGCGGCGGCGCAGCGGCGCTCGGTGGGATCCAGCCCCAGCCAATCGAAAGAAGCGAAACCGGCATGCTCGACCTCTGCAGGGTGGAAGCGGCGATCAAGGCGGATGACTTCCATTTTGCCAGAACCCGGTTGCTTGCCCTGGAAAACACCACCACGGAAGGGGCGGCGGTACCCGCCGAATATCTTGCGGACGCCCGTGCACTGTGCGACAGGCACGGCCTGTCCCTCCACCTCGATGGAGCGCGGGTCTTCAACGCAGCCGTCTCCCTCGAGGTGGATGTGGCGGAAATCACCGGGGTCTGCGATAGCGTTTCCATCTGCCTGTCCAAGGGACTGGGCGCGCCCGTCGGTTCGGTACTGTGCGGCAGCACCGAATTCATTGATCGTGCCCGAAGGTGGCGCAAGACGGTGGGCGGTGGATTGCGCCAGTCCGGAGTCCTGGCGGCGGCCGGCCTGTTTGCGCTGAAAAACAATGTCGACCGGCTGTCCGATGATCATGCACTGGCCAGGTACCTGTCCGACAAGCTCGCGCAGTTCGACGACCTGGAACTCGCTTACGGCGGCGCCCGGACCAATATGGTGTTCTTTTTTCTCAGGAGCGGCCGCTATGCCGCGCTGCAGGAATTCGGCAAACGAAACGGCGTCCTGTTCGGCGGCCGGAATCCGGTACGCATGGTGACTCACAAGGATCTGACATCCGGCGATATCGACGAGGCCGTCAATCGGCTGAGGGGATTCCTTGAACCGGAATCCTCCTGAAACACTGACCTGACAATCCCCTCCCGGAGACAGCAAGGGGATGTCGCCTGACATCATATGGACGGTAGTGCGCTCCAGTACTGAGAAGGGGTGACCGTACCGGTGCGATGGCCGCGGGTATTGCAAACAGCCGGTGCAAAGTGGCAGGACAAGGCATCGTACTCCGCATCGCTGATCGCGCCCAGCTTCTTCAGAAGCGCTCCCAGAACCACTGCGCTCGCCCTGCTCCCCCCATCATCGATCTTGATCGCCAGGCCAAGGCCAAGATCGGGCACAACACCGACATAGACTCCCTCCGCGCCGACCTTGACCAGAACCCGTCCGCCTGTCCGGCAGACGACATCCGTACAGCATCGTCCCGTACCTGCCAGCATCAGGGGTGCTTCAGCAATCACGCGCAGGATCCTGGATATCGCCAGCCTGCGCGCTGAATCCCTGACAGCACGCGGACTGGCATACAGGGCACAGGCATGTGCCAGCGCCTCGAGCGGCATGCAGACCGCCGGCATGCCACAACCATCCTGCTCCCAGGGCAAGGCAGCGACATCCAGATCGACCAGCGACGAAAAACTGGCCATCCAGGCCTGCTGCACGGCATGGCCGTGCCCGATATAGCCGGCAGTGCCCTTGTCGAGATGCCGGGCCATGGTCAGCATTCCCGCATGTTTCCCGGAACAGGCCTGATGGAGGCTCGAAGGCGTTGCTCCGCATCGCACGAGTTCCCGCTTGCTGCACTTCGACAGGGGCATGGCCGGGCCATTCTCCAGGTCATCGACGCCCAGTCCGAGACCGTCAAGCCAGCGGGCAACCGTTTCGACATGAATCCGCTCACCACTGTGCGAAGCGCAGGCAAGCACGATTTCCGGGATGCCCAACCTGAAACGATCCGCCGCCCCCGACTCGATCAACGGCAGCGCCTGGAAAAACTTTATCGCCGACCTGGGATAAACATGGCGCCTGGCGTCCCCTGCCGAGAAAACCGTCTCCCCGCTGCCGTTAACCGCTACCACGCTGCCGCGGTGTGCGGATTCCGTAATGTCTCCACGGACCACTTCTGCCAGCACGGGGTTGGAGTCGCCGGTATCCGACATCTCTTGCTCCTGTCTGTTGCTGTCGGCAACCGCACGCCGTCTTGCGGAGCAGGCGTCGCTGCGCGTCTGATCCTCCACGGTTTCGGCACGAAGTTGCTGGCCGGATTGTATCAGGCACGATCACGGAACATCCAGCCTCCAGTCCGCCCATGCCGATTCCCTGATGGCCCGGCAGGAACCGGGATTTGCATATCTGCCGAATAGACAGTATAAATCCGCATACAGATCCTGAATCCACGCCGCGAGACCCCATGCGCACCTCCGAGATCCTGCTTGCAACACTCAAGGAATCTCCTGCCGATGCAGAGGTCGTATCACACAAGCTGATGCTGCGGGCGGGAATGATCCGGCAAGTGGCCGCAGGCATCTACAACTGGCTGCCGACCGGGATGCGCGTGCTGAACAAGGTACAGCGCATCGTCCGGGAGGAAATGGATCGTTCCGGCGCGCAGGAAGTGCTCCTTCCGGGCGTACAGCCGGCAATGCTCTGGCAGGAATCCGGACGGTGGGAGGAATATGGTCCGGAACTGCTGCGCCTTCAGGACCGGCACGGCCGGAATTTCTGCCTGGGGCCGACACATGAGGAGGTCATCACCGCGCTGGTCAGGAACGAAATTCGCAGTTATCGGCAACTGCCCCAGAACTACTACCAGATCCAGACCAAGTTCAGGGATGAGATCCGCCCCCGCTTCGGCATCATGCGCGGGCGCGAATTCATCATGAAGGATGCGTATTCATTCCACGCAAGCCTGGAGTCCCTGCAGCAGGCCTATGACCTGATGCACTCCACCTACAGCGCGATCTTCAGGCGCATGGGACTCGAGTTCAGATCCGTATCCGCAGATTCGGGCACTATCGGGGGGGAAACCTCCCACGAGTTTCACGTTCTGGCGGACTCCGGAGAAGATGCAATCGCGTTTTCCAGCGGAAGCGACTATGCCGCCAACATCGATCTTGCGGAGGCAGTTGCCCCGGCGGCGGCAAGACGGAAACCGCAGCAGGAACTCAAGCTCGTCGACACACCGGGCATACGCACCATAAACGGGCTGGTGGAGAGTTTCCGGATTCCGATCGAAAAGACCATAAAGACCCTTGTTGTTCACGCGTCCGAACAATGCTCCTGTCCCGTGGTTGCACTGCTGGTTCGCGGGGATCATCAACTGAATCCTGTCAAGGCGGAGAAACTAGAACTGGTGGCCTCTCCATTGCGCATGGCTGACGAATCCGAAATCCGCGACGCCATTGGTGCGGGCGCGGGGTCGCTCGGGCCGGTCAACCTTCCCGTACCGTGCATTGCAGATCACAGCGTTGCGGCACTGTCCGACTTCAGCGCCGGTGCGAATGTCGATGACAAGCACTACTTCGGGATCAACTGGGAGCGGGACGTGGACTTGTGCCGGTCTGCGGATATCAGAAACATCGAGGCGGGAGATCCCAGCCCGGACGGACAGGGCCACATCACCATTGCCCGGGGCGTAGAGGTCGGGCATATCTTTCAGCTCGGCAGAAAGTACAGTACCGCACTGGATGCCAGGGTGCTTGATGAAACCGGAAAGGCGGTCGACATGTACATGGGCTGCTATGGAATCGGGGTGACCCGCGTAATCGCAGCGGCCATAGAACAGAACCATGATCAACAGGGCATCGTGTGGCCGGAATCCATTGCTCCCTGGCAAGTTGTCATCATCCCGATCGGGTTGCATGGCTCGCAGCAGGTCCGCGCGGCGGCCGCAGCAATCCATGATCAGCTTGCCGCGGCCGGACTCGAGGTGCTGCTGGATGATCGAAATGAAAGGCCCGGCGCGATGTTTGCCGATATGGAGTTGATCGGCATTCCGCACAGGATAGTCATCGGGGAACGGAGCCTTGCGCGTAATGTCGTGGAATACCGTCATCGCACAGGCAGTGAAGAGTGCGAGCTGAGTCTGGATAGCCTGGTCGGGGAACTGGGCAGGCGTCTTGAAGGTTCCGGTTGCTCGACAGCTGCATGAATCGACAAATCACGCAATTGCCCTTTCAACAATGGTAGAATCGGCGCACACGGCAATTGGTCGGCCCGTCGTCTGGCTACCGCCCGGGGAATCCAGCGTAGCGATTCCGAGGCGGGTCATGGTTCCGGGTAATCGAGCTTAAACAACACAGGAGAATAAACACATGTCAGGTGA
This sequence comes from Gammaproteobacteria bacterium, assembly GCA_022826305.1. GTDB lineage: Bacteria > Pseudomonadota > Gammaproteobacteria > Arenicellales > Poriferihabitantaceae > Poriferihabitans. The sequence goes on from JAJDVC010000024.1 coordinate 39,295, forward strand.
TTTGGTAACGGGGACCGTCAAGTGGTTCAATGATGCAAAGGGATTCGGATTTATCGAAATCGAGGGTCTGGAGGACATATTCGTGCATTACCGCGCCATAAACGGCTCCGGACGCAAGACATTGCGTGATGGACAGCAGGTGACGCTTGAGATCTCACGCGGCGAGAAGGGACTGCATGCCGGAAACGTGACCCCGATCTAGGGCGCGGCCGAAGCAGCCATCGGCACCAGGGCCGGTTCCGGCGGCTGCCTGCCAGGAGGCAGGCAGTCGGAAGGTCGGTCGCTCTCCGGCAGAATCATTCCTGAAATACCTCAGGCGATCCGTGACCCGTTCCGGACCTTCCGTTCCGGAGTGAGTAACACAACTCCCGTTTCCTCAACTACTCCGAGAACCAGCACCTCGGACCTGACACCTCCTATCCTGAGCGAAGGGAAGTTCGTCACGGCAATGACCTGCATGCCCGGCAGCGCATCCTGTGCATAATGATCCGTTAGCTGCGCAGAGGTTTTCCGGATGCCCATATCACTACCAAAATCGATCTCCATGACCCATGCAGGCTTCCTTGACTTCCTGTTCGGTTCGACGGACATCACGGTACCGACATGCATCTCCACCTTCAGAAAGTCGTCTGGTCCTATCCGGTCGCTCATGATCTTTCAACAGACGGTGCACACCTGAATTCCGATCCTCGAGGGGGAACTGTCCCATGCTGATAAATCTTTCCGGACTCAGTACACCGGATGTGTACTTTACCATGACTCAAACGATACTGCCCAGGCCCATAGCCTGGGTGTTGAGTGAAAACGCGAACGGCAGCCTGAACCTTGCGCCGTTTTCCTACTTCAATGCCGTATCCAGCGACCCGCCCATGGTCATGTTCTCCATTGGCCTGCAGGACGACGGTTCCTTCAAGGATACCCTGACCAACCTGACGGAGCGGCCCGAGATGGTGATTCATATCGCCAGTTGTCACCAGCTCGCCGACCTGAACCTGAGCTCCGCGACGCTTCCACCGGGCGTGTCCGAAGTGCAGGCCGGAGAACTGGACACCGCTGCGGTTGACGGTTTCCGACTGCCCCGCCTGTCCGATTGCAGGATTGCATTCATGAGCAGGGTGGACAGTATCCAGCGCATCGGCAACAACCGCCAGCACATCGTATTCGCTGAAATCCACTCCGTTCATGTTTCGGACGACTGTGTCCAGCGCGACGAGCATGGCAGACTGGTGGTCCTTGCCGACAGAATCGAGCCGCTTGCACGACTCGGAGCCAGTCAATACGCGGCATTCGGGGACATCATGACCGCAAAACGCCCGGCCTGACCCTGCGGCCCGGACACCCCCGGGGGCGCGTCATCCCTGCCGGACAGGTTGCATATTCCCAGGGCTTGCACGGCATGGTTCACGCCTCCTGCAGAACAGCCTGTATTCTGGAGATCATGCGGCCCGGACAATTGTAATCCACCGCGATCGGATGGTTCCTGCCCTGGTTACGCAGCAGGACGCCTGGAAATCCTGAAACTCCAAGGGATCTGGAAAGGTCGATTTCCCGTTCGAGTACCTTCCTGGTCCGTTCGGAATGGAAATCCGTGCAGAATCGCTCCACATCAAGCCCCACGGAACCTGCCACATCAATCAGAACCGTGTCGTCGGATGGATTCCTTGCCTCCAGATAGTACGCTTTCTGGATACCGAGGGTCATTGACCTGTCCCATGATTCACCCTGGTTCCGGGCAGCGATTACTGCCCGGCAGGCAGGAAACGTCGATCTCCTTGGTGTACACGCTTTCCAGAAGTCGTGATTGAACCGGGTACCCGGCACCTCTCTCTCGATGACCCTCCAGATGCCGGAGAGATGGCGCCGCATGGCTTCGGGCATCGGGTCGGTGGTATCCGGGGCCAGCCCCCCGACCATGCTGTACAGTTTCAGGTTGTCCGGCAACCGGGAGACAAGCTGTTCAAGCGACGGGCGGAATGCCCAGCACCAGCTGCACATGGGATCGTGAACATAGATCAATCCATCCCTGATCGGTGTTCCACCGTGCGCTTCGGAAAACATCATGACCCCCTGCCGTGCGTGGACCAGCGGGCATGTACAAGCCACATAGATGTGCAACCGCGAACCTGCTCGGACATGCGGACGCGGTCCGGATACCGATGACAGGGTTCCTTGACATCAAACCGGGCCTGCATCATTTCTTCCTGGCAAGAATGAAACTGGTCGCTGGCGCATCACCCGTCAATCCGGCCCGCTCCCGATCGGATATCAGGATATCCATTGCACTGAACGCATCATCCAGTTCCCCGTGTTCCAGCACATAGCCGGGATTGAACCCGGATCTCTTCTCGAGGAAATTCCGGTTGAAGGTCTTGTAGAAAAGCAGTCCCCCGGGTTTCAGCCAGTTGACCAGTTCGGGGAAAATCGACCGGTTGAGGTACCGGACGACTGAAATCATGTCAAAGGACTGTTCGGGGAATCGGTAGCTTTCCAGATCACACACCATGCAATAAACCGGCCATGCACGCTTTCTGGCAGAGGCAGCGCAGGGAGACAGGCCATTGATCGCGAGGTCACAGGCGATTACCTTGTAGCCCACGGTCGCAAGATACAGGGCATTGTTTCCCCTGCCTGCTGCAGCCTCAAGCGCGAGGCCCCTGCCGTCCAACAACGCCTGGTACGCAAGCAATTCCGGTTCCGCTTCGGGCTCCGGACCATGGGTGCAGAAACTCGTATCATCGTACTTGCGATTCCACCGCACAGCATCCGGGTTGGCACAAGCCACTTCAGATACCCTGGTCAAACGGCTGCACCTCGACCCACTCTCCCGATGACACGCCATCGGAATCATCCGGCAGGACAATGAAACAATTGGCCTGGGACATGGACTTCAGTATTCCCGAACCCTGGCTCCCCGTGGTGCGGACCATGGTTTCGCCGGACTGGTCGACGAACATCACGCCGCGCTGGAATTCCATTCTTCCCGGGCGTTTCCGAAGATCGGTGGCAACACGCAGCTTCAGGCGCAACGGCATGACCCGGCTTTGGCCCGAAAGCCGTCGGATCGCCGGCAGGACAAATACCAGAAAGGTGACCATGACCGAAACGGGATTTCCGGGCAGCCCGAAGAACAGGGCTTCGCCCAGCTTTCCGAAAGACAGGGGACGACCGGGCTTGATGGCAACCTTCCAGAAGTCGACCCGGCCCATCGTCTTCAGTATCCCGGCAATATAATCCGCATCACCAACAGAGGCGCCTGCAGAGGTGATCACCATGTCCGCTTCCCCCGCCGCACTGATGAGCGTATCATGTATCAGATTCGGGTCATCCGCCACCAATCCGTGGTCCACGATCTCCGCCCCCGACCTTTTCAGCATGCTGAAAAGCGTGTAACGGTTGGAATCGTACACCTCGCCAGGCGAAAGCGGAGTGCCAACGGCGCGCAACTCGTCCCCGTTAGAGAAAAACGCCACCTTCGGTCTGCGTATCACCTCGATTTCGGGGAAACCCATCGAGGCCAGCAGCCCCATTTGCGAAGCGCCAATCCGCGTGCCTGCCGGAATGACGACATCACCTGCACGAATATCCTCGCCGGCATGACGTACATTCGCTCCCCGCTTCTCTCCGGGCCGGACGACAATCCTGTTTCCGCTCGTTCTCGTACGTTCCTGCATGACCACGGAGTCGGCGCCTTCGGGCATGACGGCACCAGTCATGATGCGTACGCACTGCTCGCTGCCGACACGGCCTGGAAACGGGGCGCCGGCAAAGGCAGAACCCACGACTTCGAACGCCCTGTCGCCAGCCCTCGGAAGATCATCTCCCGACAGGGCGTATCCATCCATTGCGGAGTTCGTGTGATTCGGCACATCCCGGGGACTGGCAATATCGTGCCCGACCGTCCTGCCCAGGCTGGCGCGCAGGGATACGGACTCAACAACCTGGAGGGGGGAGACGGTCTCCAGGATGACCTCCATCGCCCGTGCAACGGTAATCGACGACGGGTCCGCATCACAGGTAACCGGACCTGCCACGGGGGGTACGGACATGTCGCTCTCAGCTGCCCTGTTCATCCTGCCGGTCCCACGTGCCGGATCTGCCGCCAGCCTTGTGCATCAGCCTGACTGAAGTGATCTCCATCCCCCGGTCAACCGCCTTGCACATGTCATAAACCGTGAGCAGGGCAACCTGAACCGCGGTCAGCGCCTCCATCTCCACTCCCGTTCTCTCCATGGTACGGACCGTTACCCGGCAGACCAGCGCCGTTGCCGCATGATCAGGATGGAATTCGATATCCACATTGGTCAGCATCAGGGGATGACACAAGGGAATCAGATCAGATGTCTTTTTCGACGCCATGATGCCCGCCGTTCTGGCGATTCCGAGCACGTCCCCTTTGCCGCTCCCACCTGAGCGGATCATCTCAAGCGTCCCGGGAGACATCACGATACGCCCTTCCGCGACTGCGGTACGCGCTGTAACAGCCTTGTCGCCGATATCGACCATGTGCACCTCGCCTGTCTTGTTGAAGTGCGTAAACCCGGGCCTGGAGGCCATGCTGCAAGCTCATTCAATGGAACCCGGATATTGTAGTGTTGTATCCTGCATAATGAAACAGAACGATTTTCCGGAGGCAGATCGGTGCATGGAGATTCCATCCTGACCACCATTTTCCTGGTATTCGGCGGAGCCGCCGTACTCGCCACACTTGCCATCTCCCTGAGACAGGCCCTGATCGTCGCCTATCTGCTTGTCGGCGCGATTCTCGGTCCCTGGGGCATGGGATGGGTCACCGACCCGGAACTGATCCAGGACATCGCCCGTACCGGCATCATCTTTCTCCTGTTTCTGCTGGGACTTGACCTTTCGCCCCAGAAACTGCTCCAGCTGTTTCGCGAGACCACATCCGTGACCATCCTGAGCATGCTCATGTTCGCCAGTCTGGCGGGAGTCGTCGGCTGGCTGTTCGGCGTCGGCTTGGCCGACATGCTGGTAATCGGCATCTGCGCTGCATTCTCGAGCACCATAGTGGGGCTCAGGCTGTTGCCCACGACAGTGCTCCACCACCGTCACACGGGAGAGGTGATCATCAGTATCCTGTTGCTTCAGGACCTGATTGCGATCCTCGTGATTCTCATACTGAACGGTATCGGAAACGGTGAAGTGCCGTTCGCAGAGGTTCTGCGCACGCTGATCTCGCTGCCCCTGCTGGGTCTCGTCGCCTGGGCAGGCCATCGATTCATCATCCTGTACCTGTTCCGGAAATTCGATCGTATCCAGGAGTACGTATTCGTGCTGAGCATCGGCTGGTGCCTGGCCCTGGCACAACTGGCCCATAGTGCCGGCCTGTCCTACGAGATCGGAGCCTTTGTTGCCGGTGTAGCCATCGCAACCAGTCCGATGGCCCTCCACATCGCAGAAAGCTTCAAGCCGATACGGGACTTTTTCCTGATCATGTTCTTTTTCGGTCTCGGGGCCGGGTTCGACATTTCCGCAGCCCGGGAAGTGATCCTTCCTGCAGCAATCATCGCTCTTGGCCTGCTGGTACTGAAGCCCGTGACATTCCACTATCTGCTGGCCCGGCAGTCCGAGCCAGGCACGCTGTCCCGGGAAATCGGGGTCCGGCTGGGTCAGATGAGCGAATTCTCCCTGCTGATCGTCTTTGTGGCACAACAGAACCGGATCATTGCATCCGAAACGTTCCATATCGTCCAGCTGGCAACCATCATCTCCCTCATCCTGTCCGTGTACCATATAGTCGCCAAATATCCGACCCCCGTCAGCCTGAATGACGACTTGCGCAGGGACTAGCCCGAACATTGCATGAGCAAGGAGGGTGGAATCTCCGTTATGTGATATAATTCAATCAGTTAAAACAGAATTACCGGAGCTTCCACCCATGACACATGGTACCCGCAGAACGATCCGATTTTCAAGACGCAGACGGCGCAAGGTCGAAGCCGATTTCACCGGCGGCGCCATCACCGGCAACGGCGGGGTGATGCTGGTGAGCGAACAGGACCGCCGACTCGGTCTGAGCGCCCGGATCGCCCGGTTGCTCGACGATCCCCGCCGGCAGGCGAGTTGCCGGCACGGCAAGCTGACTCTGCTGCGTCAGCGGCTGCATGCCCTGTGCCTGGGTCATGAGGACCTGAACGATCACGACGAGCTGCGCCACGATGAGGCGCTGCAGACGGCGGTTGACCGGGACACGACGCTGGCGAGCGCGTTGACGCCGTGCCGGTTCGAGTCGCAGGCGGAGCGTTCCTGGATGGTATCGATCCATGAGGTGCTGCTGGAGTTGTTCATCGAGTCGTTCAGGGAAGCACCCGGGGAACTGATCCCGGATTTCGATGCCACGGATGACCGGGTGCATGGCAACCAGGCGGGGCGAGCCTGTCACGGATATTATCGCAGCCACTGCTTCCTGCC
>JAJDVC010000248.1 GCA_022826305.1 Gammaproteobacteria bacterium
ATCAGATCCGGAACAAGTCTCGGCGGCGGTGGAACAAAACGCGCATTGCCCGGGCGAGTACCGCCGATCCAGTTCTGTGAGAGACGGAATTCTCCTGGCTGCTTGCTGCTGCCTCGCCCCCCTGACAGCAGTATTTCATGAACCTCCCGAATGAGTCGGAGCGAGATCGGAAAGCCTTCCTTGATCCGCCCAATCCCATGATTCATGGCACGGACATAGTTCGATACTTCCTGTACATCATCAATCGGAACTCTTGTCGCTGCCGCTCTTTCAAAGTTCAGCAAATCGGACAGGGATGACCGGGTTCCTTCGATCTGGGAAGAAAGCAACGCCTCCTTCCTGACATACATGTAGAGGAACAGGGATGTATCCGGCAGTATCGAGACTACTCCGTCAAGCTGGCCCAATGCCCGGTTGGCGCGCTCCAGTAACCTGTACAGGCGATTCATATGGACCGTTCCGGGAGGCAGAGGCAGCGGAACAAAAGCCTCTACCCTCTCACCAACAGTTGAAACAAGCACTTTTTTTCTGCGAGGAGATAGAAGGATGTCTGAAGACATCGGTCCAAGTAAGATTTCTTTCGTTAATACATTCTTAAATAAAGTATACCGTAAAATCCTTTAATTAAAAAAGATAAAAGAAACCTTTTTAAGTCAATGATCAGAACCACATGCCTGAACTGACGGACTGAAGACCGGTAATCCGGTAATCTGAACAGAACGCAAACAGTATCCTGGGCTGGAGGAATCAACAAAACCATGCAGTCGATGGAAATGATTGATCAAAAGATCGGTCCGGTCGTTAGTTTACAGTGCGGGGAGGAGTATCTATCTGCCGCTGCCGCTTCTCTTTAATGCCCGCCTAATGATTTCCAAGATCGGCACAGGCATGTCTGATCCCTTTACATCAAAAGAATGCTCAAACAACCCGACTTGGGTTTCTTCTATGGTGGGATTATCGCGATGGGAGGTAAGACCTTTAGAAACATTCTTCTCACGCCCTTCCCAGACCAGCAGACTTATAATGATAGCTGGATCGTCGGACAGGTATCCGTGAGAGCGGTACAATGCGATCAGCCAGTCACAAAAACACTTGCCGTTGATCAGCTGTTTTTTGTATTTGTCCGGGTTGCTTGTTTTCTGCTCAATAACAAACCAATAAGGCTTCTCCTTGTATATCAAGACCAGAATCCCGTCACACATCTTTGCCAAATCCCTGGGCGGTGAGGTGCTGAAGAATCTCAGCGGGCGGTATTGACTGTTATCCAGCGAAAACCCGATTGATCGGCAACTTGGCGATCTGAGCCTTACGGCGGCACAGCCATTTAAGACCCATTGCCTACCGCTGCGATTTAAGTGCAGGTCTTCACAGATGGTCTTTTTCAGTATTTCAACTATCTTGTTATCCTTCTTGCCGCCCAAGTTCCCTCTCCTGCAAACTATAGTAAATATCATCGTTTACGGCATTGATGTCTCGAATCACACGATCAAAAGTGGTGGCATAGATACCGTCTTCAGGAGTTATTTCAAAAGGGGTTATTGTCTGATCATCGAACAGATAGGCACCCACCTGGTCAGGGTTGAGGATTTCAGAATCCTGGTAGTTGTGCTTTTTCGTCAATGCGCTGGTGTCGTCCTGATTAAGCATAATCAAGGAATTGAACTCGCGCACCATATAATCGCTATGAGTACTGATGACAATTCTCAGACCGGCATTCACCAACCTAGCCAGCAGTTTCGAAATCTTGCGCTGGTTCTCGGGATGAATGTTCAATTCCGGCTCATCTATCATCAGGAAATCACCCTTACGTGCCTGATGCTCCAGGTAAAACCAAAGCCCGAACAGGCTTTTTACTGTTCCGGACATGGCATGCAGGCCCATCCTCTGGGTTTTACGACCATCACGTCGTATCTGGTAAGGCTTGAATTCAATGCTGCCCGAACTCTTGTCTACGGTATAAGCTCCCTGGGCAAGCTCTTTTTTCAGTTGCTCGGCATAGATATGAAAGTCACTGGCGGATTCACGCTGTATTTCCGTTAAGGTGTTCAGCCAGTCGATATAGTGCGCAATAGGGGCGGCGTATCGGGAGCGAATCACATCCCGTAACAGCTCGCTGATGTTTATGTTCTCTTTTGATGCGTGATGTAACAGCGCTGTACGGCGCGTACTCAATTCCCGAAAAAAAAGATGCAGGCCATTTCGTTCGGCGGGCATGAGAAAAAAATACGGACGATTGCTCTGAATTTCATTGACCAAGGCACAAAAATCCGCTTGTGTATTGACTCCAAACCGGACACCAGGCAACTTTCCCTGCGGGATATTGAAAAATTCAGGCATTTCTAGTGATACCAGGCGATTAAATTCCTCCACATCGGTACTAACATCAATAGCCGCAGACTCCAATTGATGGTAACAGTGATAAAGAGAATACATGGCCCAGGTTTTCCCATTATTATTTGGGCCACAAAAAATTGTCAACGGTTTCTGAGTGATTCCCCCTTCATAAATTCGACCCAGATTTTTTATGCTGAAGCGCAAATCTTTTAATGGTTCGGTCACACTAACTCTCCTGACTGTATGAATTGGTGAAAGGTGCTTTCAACGGCTGACACTTCATTACTTCAGTCGTTGTGAAACATTATGAAAAAGCTGATCGGACAGGATGATTCTAACTGTCGCCCATTTGCTATTTCAACCGTGTGTGGTCGTTCGCCAGCCTCATTGCTGTCTGTAACGATTGCCCGCCAAAATGACCTCGCTCAGTCTGATACAACCAGGCTGATTCCTATTACTCAAGGGATTCTTTTCACTGGTTCAGGATAGCCGAACAACCTGATGAAAAGTCAATCCCTGTTTTGCTTCCCCGTGATTCCATCGAGATTTCGAGCCTAAACGGGACCTGTCCCAAACTACGGCCGGGCCTTCCAAGCTGTTCAATACTGCATCCACGATAAAGATGATCATTGTTATCTGCGGTCTCTGGCGACCGGAATCTCCTACCCGACGGTGCGTCCAAGATCCTTTATGTATGAGCCATACAAGAGAGGCAGGGACATAAAATAGGCAGTTTCAATGTAAACAGCAACATGGCCTTTCTACCGATCCGGCCTTACAGCAATCCACATGAAGGTCCTCACTCTCTCAGTAACTTAAACCGCTCAAAGGCTCGGTGTCGGGACCCGGACAGGTCCAGGGCCGGAGCAGGGTAGTCCTTTCCTGTAAGGATTCCGCTTGCACCGGAGATTGTAGCAGGCATGTTCCAGGGGTCGTGGACATGACTTTTCGGCACCATCTCCAGTTCCGGGACCCATCGCTTGACATATCTTCCCTGCGGATCGAACCTTCTGCCCTGCCTGACAGGAGAGAAAATCCGGAAATAGGGGGCGGCATCCGCGCCGCAGCCTGCCACCCACTGCCAGCCCATCGAGTTGTTCGCAAGGTCGGCATCCACCAGGGTGTCCCAGAACCAGCGTGCTCCCTCCTGCCAGGGAACAAGACCGTTCTTGCACAGTACCGATGCCGCAATCATGCGCACCCGGTTATGCATCCAGCCCGTATGCCACAACTGTCGCATTCCCGCATCCACGATGGGAATCCCGGTCTCGCCGCGCTTCCATCGCTCCAGCAGGGCCGGGTCCGACTCCCAATTGAATCCCTCGAACTTCCGGTTGAACGGCCGGTCTGACGTATGCGGGTTGTTCCACAGGACATGATGTGCGAAATCGCGCCAGACCAATTGACGACGAAACGACCAGGCAGGCATGTTTCCGACAACGCCCGGCGCAGGCTCTGGCCGAACATCCGTCGCCTGCCAGACCCGGGACGGCGACACCTCCCCGAAATGAAGATGTGGAGACAGCATGGAACTGCCTTCAAGCGCCGGGATATCCCGTTCAGCCGGATATGTGTCCAGAAACGCCCCGGAAAGGACGTTCAGGCGAATGCGGGCACCCTCCTCTCCCGGCTGCCATGTTTCCTGAAGACCATCATACCAGCGCAGGGCAGGCAGCAGACCGAGCGCCGACACGTCAAGGGAATCCAGCCTGCCATGCGCAGACCGGATCCTGGCAGGCGCCGGCAGGGGAGCGGGCAACTCGAGTCCCTGATAGCATTTGCTGAAAGGCGTGAAAACCCGATAAGGCGTACCATCCTTCTTGAGAACATCCCCGGGTTCCCGCAGCAACGTTCCATTGAAGCACCTTACCTGCAGACCATGTGTCCTTAACGCATGCCTGGCTTGCTGATCCCGTCTCTTCATGGCAGGCTCGTACAGCGTATTCCAGAACACCCCCTCCGCCCCGACTTTCCGCCTGATCTCGTCAAGTACTGTCAAGCTGTCTCCCCGCCGTATGACCAGATCGGCATTGCATTGCTTCAGTTCACGGCGCATGGCCTGAAGACTGTGATGCAACCACCAGTTGCTCGCGGCGCCCGGACACCAGGGATGCTCTTCATGGGGAGCATGAATGTACAGCAACACCACCTTTTCCGCACAGGACAGCGCAGAATCCAAAGCAGGGTTATCCGCGAGGCGCAAATCCCGGCGAAACCATACCACTGCAGTCTTCATGTCCCACCTCCTCCGGACACATATTGCCGGGGTGCCCTGAGCGCCGGTTTGCGGCTTACCAGATAAACACCGATGCTGACCAGCATCAGGGCAAGCAGGATGTGCTCGGTCAGGGCTTCATCCAGAATCAGCCAACCGAAAAACACGCCGAACACCGGGGCAAGAAAACTGTAGGATGCCATGCGTGAGGCCGGATATACCGACAACAGCCAGAACCACAGGAGAAAACTGAAGCTGACCACGACCAGAACCTGAATGGAAAACAACGTGATGACCGTGGCGGTCATCTCGCGAATCGGTTCGCCGAAAAAAGGAGCAACGGACAACAGCAGGATCGACGACATTCCGAGCTGGTACAGCAGCTGCATCTCAGGGCTGGACCTTGACAGCGCTGTCGTACGGGCAACCAGCACGATCGATGCCCAGAGCATCGCTCCGATCAGACAGAACATGTCGCCTGACAGGGCACGCGCATCCATTTCCCATTGATTGTCGGACAACGCAAGCATCACGCCAGCTACCGCCAGAAACAGACCGATCAGTCGCGACACGGTCAGACGTTCTCCGGGTATCAGGAAATGCGCCCCCACCGCGGCCCAGAACGGCATGGTGTAGAACAGCACCGAAGCCCGTGAAACGGCTATGTAGTCCAGCGACAGGAACATCATCATGAACTCCAGGCTGAAAAACAGCCCGACAACGAGGCCCGGAAGCAGACTGCCATCCCTTACGGCAAGTTTCCGCTTCATCACCAGCGCAAACAGCAGCACCGGGAAAAATGCACAGGCCGAGCGAAGTCCGGCCTGAAACACCGGCGCCAGTCCTGCGTTCACCAGCTTGATAAGCACCTGGTTGATGCCTACTATCACCGAACACAACAGCAACAAACCGGCGCCCAGGCCGTCTATGTGATTCTTCTTGTCCACCGATATCGAAAACTCGTCACCACAAGCCCGGTGCACTCTACAGGAAGCTGCAGGAAAATCGAAGCCGGACTCCAGCACTGATTTTGACAAACGGACTGCTCCGGCTGTATGATGATACATGTTTCCGGGGGCAGGCTGCATGTTCGGGTTTTCTGCGTACACATGCCTGATGTTATCTTTTGCCGCCCGGCATCGATCCCCCCGATCGACCAGGCGGATACGACAATCATCCATATAGAGGTAGGATCGTGAAAAATACATTGACATCTGCATTGGTCGCTGCGGCCATGGCCGTTGCCGGCATGGCCACCACCATGGTCAGCCATGCACAGCAACAGTTCATTTCCATAGGAACGGGCGGAGTTACCGGCGTGTACTATCCGACGGGTGGCGCCATCTGCCGCCTGGTGAACAAGAACCGCAAGGAACACGGCATCCGCTGTTCAGCCGAGTCGACCGGCGGTTCCATCTACAATATCAATACCATTCGAGCCGGGGAACTGGAATTCGGAGTAGCCCAGTCGGACTGGCAGTTCCACGCCTATAATGGCACTTCGAAATTCGCCGACCAGGGGGCTTTTGACAAGCTCCGTGCCGTATTTTCCGTTCACCCCGAACCGGTAACCGTTATCGCAAGCGACGACTCCGGCATCAACACCCTGACCGATGTGAAGGGGAAACGCCTGAATATCGGCAACCCCGGTTCCGGCACCCGCGGTACCTGGGAAGTTATCGAGGAAGCCCTTGGCTGGTCACGCAGCGACCTGAAGCTGGCCGCGGAAATGAAATCCGCAGAAACCGGACAGGCGGTTTGCGATGGCAAGATTGACGCCTATTTCTGGCTGGTCGGTCATCCTTCAGCCCTGACCCAGGAATCTCTGGCGACCTGTGACGCACATCTTGTGCATGTCGAGGGCGAAGCCATAGACAAGCTGGTTGCCGACAACGCCTTCTACCGGACAGCCACCATACCGGCCGGCATGTACAACAATGAAAACGACATCATGACGTTCGGCGTAGGCGCA
>JAJDVC010000010.1 GCA_022826305.1 Gammaproteobacteria bacterium
CGCTCCGACAGTTCATGAAGCAGTTTCCTGGCGAGATCAGGCAGGCCATCAAGCGCTCCGGCAACAGACGTCCCGGAAGCCATTTGCCGGAGCCGCTCGCCTTCCGCACTGGCGGCATTGACCATGGTCCTGACGACTGCCACAGGGGATTTCAGGATATCCGGATTCATGGCTACCGCCACCCAGGGCGCCTCGGGGGTCGAATGACGCCGCACCGCCTCCATGCACTCCGCCATCAGCGCCGACTTGCCGGCCCCCGGCGCGCCCTGGAAGATCATCGTGCCGCCGCCGACCATGCCTTCACCGAGACTCGTGACGGCGGAACGGTACACCCCGTATTCCGCATCTCTCCCCCGGAAGAACGGCTCGCGACCCGCCTCGGACCGGTCCGTGCGTCTCAGCCAGGTTTCCAGCGGCAACGGTTCTGCCGGCGGCGGCTTCGGAAAGGGCATCTCGTTCATGACGGCAATCTTACCCCAACACGGGCGGTCCATGCGGAAAATCGTCATGTGCAGCGTTTTCGGGCAAGGAGATGGTAATTGCCCCATCTGGAAAGAAAAGCGAACTGATTGGGCCAGGATGTGCTTGAATCAATATCAAGTGAGACCCATCAAGCGGATAGAAGGACGGACACAGCAGAAGAACTGCACTATTCTCCGTGCCTGCCTCAAGAGAACGTCTGGGTGGGCATCCAGTCGAATGTCAACCGTTTCCCCGGCGGGAGCCACGCGAATGCGCCATACCCATGACCCCGCCTGCTGACTCCGCCGACTCTTCACTTCGCAATCTTGTCTCAGACGGAGTTGCTCGATTCAGAGGTTACGCTTTTGCACGATTGTATTGGACGGCATGATTTCCCGGAATCCCGTCCCGAGGAACACGGACAATGGTGCGCCGCCAGATCCCGATCGGCATTTCAGGACCATTCGGGAACAGTAATTCCATGACGCGACAAGGTCTCCTGCTCCCAACGGCTGGCGAGCCAGGGTGGTATTGTTTCCTGTCCCGCCCGTGCCGGTCCGGCAGGAGGATACCCTGCGGAAGCTTTTCGAGGGCAACGAACCTCCTTTCCGGGGACTCCACATCCATGATCACCGGGACTGGTCCGTCCGTCAGGCATCCGGTGGCAAGGTTGGGTTTTGGCGGCAACTACAGTGAACCGGAGGCGCTGGAATGACTTCCGGGACATGCCGGAATGACCATCGGATGCATGGTGATTCGCACCAGTTGGACAGGTTCGGGCTGTCCGGGTGCTCCGGATTCATTCGGTCTTGCCGACCTCGGGCCGGTTTTCCGGATGTATGTACCATTTGCCGATAGCCGATTCGTATGCCATCGCTGCCTGGAATGCCGTAGCGTCTTCGTAGGTTGGTGCGACCAGTTGAATACCGGTTGGAACGTTGTCCGACCTTCTTCCCGAGGGAAGGCTGATTACCGGGCAACGGCTCAGCATGTTGAAGGGCAGGGTCATGACCCATCCAAGCATGGGATTCACGGGTTTGCCGTTGATCAGAACGGTATCCCTCGACTGATCATGATCCGCTGGCACCGCGGCCAGGTTGTTGGTCGGGCAGACAAGCAGATGGTACTGGTCCAGCAACGCCCCGATCCTCCGATACATCTGTCCGGCTGTTGCATAGCTGTCCCAGAAAAGATCGTTGCCGGATTGTCTGCCTTTCAGGGCAAAGTCCCTGGCGTAGCTGGTCAGCAGGGCGTCGTGTTCGTCGAGGTTCCTGCCCAGTTCGCATCCGAACAGGTGCTGCAGGTAGTTCATTCCCGCTTCCAGCACCGATTCCGACCAGTTGATTTCGACTTCCTCCACGATTGCGCCAAGTTCCCTGAAGACATCAAGTGCCGCAAGCGTGTTTTCGCGTACCTGCGGTTCCACCTCATAGAAACCAAGATCGATGGAATAGGCGATCTTCCAGTTGCGGATATCCCCGTACTCCCGGGGCAGTACCAGCCGGGGTTTCAGCGTGGCGATGTCCGAAGGGTGCGGCCCGCACAGGACATTCTGCAGCAGGATTGCATCCGATACACAGCGTGCCATGGGGCCGGTATGACAGTAGAAATCCAGGTTGAAGGGCACATCTTCGGGATTGCGGCCGTAGGGTGGCTTGAACCCCACCACACCGCCTGCGGATGCAGGTATGCGGATCGAGCCTCCGATGTCCGAGCCGGTAGCGACTGCCGATGTGCCGGCCGCAAGCGAAGCGGATGCGCCGCCTGAAGAGCCGCCTGATGTAAAGGCAGGATTCCACGGGTTGCGCGTGATCCCGTGAAGTTTTGACCATGTCACGCCGCTGCATGAGAATTCGGGTGTGGTGGTCCGGGCATGCATGATGCCGCCTGCCGCCAGAATGCGCTGGTTATTTACCGATGTTTCCCGCGCAATGTAATCCTTCATTATCAGCGAACCATTGGTGCAGGGCATGCCGCTTACCGGGGTTTCGTCCTTGATGCCAATCGGCAATCCGTCGAGCGGTCCCAGCGGGGAATCTTTCCGGTAACGCGTCTCTGCGGCGCGCGCCTGTTCAAGGGCAGCCTCGAAGAATGTATGGGAAAATGCATTGATGTGCGGTTCGACTTCCTCACTGCGGCCGACAACCGCTTCCATGACTTCTACCGGGGAAAGCGTGCGTTCCCGGAAGCAGCGCAGCATTTCCACTGCGGGCAGATAGCACAATTCCTCGTGGGCCATGCGCTTCAGCCGTTCAGTTCCCTGGCTATGGTATCGACGATGTCCAGTTCATCCAGCACGAATTCGGCGTTCTGGAAATCCGGCCATGTAGACAGGGAGGCCATGACCAGCGAGTTTGACGGATCCGTGTAGATTGTCTGTCCGAACACCCCGCGCGCCATGATCTGCTGACGTTCGACATCCCGTATCCAGAACTGGTTCTTGTATGCACCACGTTGCCAGGGTTCGGCCCAGGGCGATTGGCGAAATGCCTCCGTATCGCCGTCCTGGCGGGTCTCGCGAACCCACTCGGCGGGAACGAGTTGCTGTCCATTGGCCATGCCGTCATTCAGGTAAATCAGGCCGACCCGGGCGTAGTCGCGCAGTGTAGCGTTGAATCCGCCGTCGGACAATGCATAGCCTGCCCGATCGACCGTATAGCACGCATCCTGCTCGGCGCCCATCGGTTGCCACAGTTCCTCGCTCACGAGACCTGCAATGCCTTTCCCCGTCACACGTTGCATCACCCAGGCCATCACATCGGTTTCGATTGAGCGATACTCGAAATAGCCGCCGTGTTCCCTTTCCCGGGTCAGTGTCGGCGGTATGTCCAGTACGGCAGCAGGTTTGTCCGGGCGATGGGGTTTCCAGCCTGCGGCATGGTCGATCAGGGCAATATCCGAATCGGGATCCGTGTAGACCTCGCTGAACCGTACACCGCTGCGCATGTCCATGACCTGCCTGAGGGTTGCGTCTGCGTATCCGCATGCACCGAGTTCGGGAATGATGGTGGACAGGGGTGCATCACGGTCAATCAGATTGCGGTGAATCAGGATGCCGCAGACGGTAGCCGTTACCGACTTGGCTACCGATTGGGAAAGGTGCAGGCTGTCTGCAGACATGTCGTTGAAGTAGCGCTCGTAGATGATCTTGTTGTCGTGGATGATAATGAAGCCGTCGGTATAGGTTTGTTCGAGAACCTCCATGACAGTCCTGCTGGTGTCATTTCTGGAATGATGCACGATCAGGTCGTCAAGATTCCTGTCAGCTCGCTCCAGTTCCCATACAGGCTGAATCCCCCGACTTACCGGAACAGTCGGCAGGATTTCGCGGATATGCTGGAAGGACCAGCGGTTAAAGGGGGGATGGTCCCAGTTTTCGAGCGTGATCCTTTTGTCTGCAGGCGGTGGAAACCCCTGCATGATCCCCAGCTCCCGTGCGGTTTCAGGACGTTTCTTCATGAGGGGTCAGTTGCCCGGGGTGCATAATGGAGAAAATGATCATCGACCAGTTCGCAGTCCGGGAAACCGGTCTCTCCATCCAGTGCCTTGACCTGCGTTTCATCCGTGCCGAAAGTCCTGGCGAGGCGCTGGATTTCGATGGAGATGCTGCTCATTGCTGCTATCGACGCATTGAACCGGTCCGACAGTCGGGTTGTGCCGTATTCCTGCCCGGACATGACGATTTCCGGCATTGCAACCTGACCTGCCGAACTTGCTGGGCTGTCACGTGGATCGATCCTGTTCCTCACGGTTCCGGAATCACTGCTGTTGCTTCTATTTCCATCACCCACTCCGGACGGGCCAGTCCGTTCACAATCAATCCCGTGGACACCGGGTAAACATTCCTTAGCCACTTCCCGATGGCCTGGTAGACGTCGTCCCGATATTTCCGATCCGTAATGTAAATCTGGATGCGGCAGACATGTTCAAGCCTTGAACCGGCTTCTTCAAGCAGTTGCTTGACATTTTGCATGGCCCGGTCAGCCTGGTCGTAGGGGCTCATGCTGTCAATACTCTCAAAATTGTCGATGTCCTGGCCGACCTGACCTCTGACGAAGACCAGGGTTCCCCTGGCGCGGACTACCTGGCAGAGGTCATTGTCGAGTCTCTGTGTCGGGTAGGTCTCCCGGGTGTTGAACTTTCTGAAACGATCGTGTGTCTCTTGCATGGGTATTGGGATATGGCGGATATGGGTGATAGGCAAGGGCGCGCTTTCATGTCGCTTGCATACGTATCGACTACGGAAAGCGTAGCAATTCCTGATGGCTTGTCAAGCTGTATTCTCCTGCTTGTCAGGGATCCAGGTCGGTACTTGATGGACAGTGGATGAATTGTCATGGCGGTCCGTTGAATTCCTGTCAGGCAGCCCGGTGTCAGGGTACGGGCTCGGCCACTGGTCCTGATCCGGCGGAAACAGGTTGACTCGACATGAAGGACCGGTCGGGTTCAACTCTGCATGTTGATGTTCCGGTGTCGAACCTGACCAGTGTCAGGCAGGTGGCTGATTCCCGGACACGGGGGTGTGATCGTGTAGATTGTACAAGCCGGAAATGGCGATCTGTTCGAACCAGTCTGCGACCGGTTCCATGGTCCCGGATTCAAGAGAGGATGCCAGCAGTCGCAGGACCCGCGGAATATGCCGGAGATATCGGGGTTTCCGGTCACGAATGAAAAGTCGCGCAAAGATACCGGCTACCTTGGCATGTCGCTGGGCACTCCATGCCGACAGGTGTTGCTGGAATACCTCCCGGTCAAGCCCGGGCCGAAGGGCCATGTACTCTTCCTGCATGGTCTTGCGCAGATCGGGAGGAATATCACGGCGCGCGTCTTCAAGCAGTGATGCAAGATCATAGGCCGGGGAGCCCAGAAGGGCGTCCTGATGGTCAAGTACGGCCAGTTCGGTCTGTGCCCGCATCAGGTTGTCCACGTGAAAGTCACGCAGAACCAGTGTGGTGGCAATGGGTGGCAGCGTATCGTAGACGACGTGCCACGCCTTCATGAACCGGTTGCGCAGGGTCCTGCATGTGGGCCTGCCGCTTGCGGCAGGCAGGTACCAGTCTGTAAACAGCAATATCTCCTGCATTACCTGTTCAAGATCGTAATCAGGCAGGTTGATCCCGGCGGCTTGCGGGTGATTGTGTATATGGGCCAGCAGGGATATGGCCTCCCGGTACAATTTCGAGCTGTCTTCACCGGCTTCAAGCAGTCTTGTCAGGGTGTCGTCCCCGAGATCCTCCAGTAACAGGAATCCTGCAACCGGGTCGGCATGATAGATTGCCGGGCATCTTACCTGTATGCGCTGCAGATGGGCGGTAAGTGCCATGAACGGTCGAACATCCTCATGGTCGGGTGGAGCATCCATGAGCATGGCTCGCCTGACTGATTGGCGCAGTCGGTAGTATCGTCTGAATGAGGCGTCCGGCCTGAGCGGGACAATCTCGGATTGCGCCCATCCGACCCGGCCCAGAAAGTCCATTCTTGCAATTTTCCGGCTTGCCGTCATTACCCGAGCAGCTCCTGGATTCTGTTCTCCAGTTGCCTGCGTTCCCTTTTTCCGCTTATGGGATACCCGTCCCGGTCAGTAATGAAAAACGTGTCCTCGACCTTTTCGCCGATGGTTGATATCTTGGCGGACAGCAGCCGGACCTTGTTGTCATAAAGCGCTCTCGAGACATTGAAAAGCAATCCGGGTCGATCGTGCGATACGACCTCCATGGTGGTATGACCAAGATCCTCGTTATTGTAAAAGGTGACGGTGGTAGGCACCTTGAACTGCTTGAGTATTCGCGGCAGGTTTCTGGAAACCGGTTCATGGTGTTCCGGCGGTTGCAGAAATGCATGCCTGATCTGTCTCTTGTGGAATTCAAGGGCAGCATCGGAATATTGCTCTTCGTGTGCGGAGACTACAACAAACGACAGGATGCATAAACCTGTCAGGGTCTGGTGAATGCGGGCATCCAGAATCCTCAGGCCCAGGGCGTCGATGGCGCGGGTGGCCAGAATCAGCAGGTTTTCTGATTCGGGAGTGACAACCAGGATCTGCTCAGCCCTGATTTCTGCTCGATATCGGGCTCCTATCAGGGGCAGGTCAAGCAGGGAGGCGTTGCAGATCTCGACTGCATGCCAGGCACAGGTCTGGGGTGCTCCACGCAGGAAGTATTCCCGGTCCAGTTGTCGCCAGAGACTTTCAAGCTGGTCCGGGCTGACTGCATTGCCGATCAGTGTCCGGATAGCCTGCTTGTGATCGGAGATGCGTTCCTTGATCGCTTCGGCGCCGCCAACGCCGGAACGGATTCTTCTTGATGTCGCCTTGTAGAGGTTGTTCAGCAACTGGCCCTTCCATTCGTTCCACAAGGTGTGGCTGGTGCCTCGGATGTCGGCAACTGTGAGCAGGTAGAGATTGTCCAGATGCTCCTGATCCTTTACGATCTTGGCAAAGTCGTCTATAACGCGCGGGTCCGATGTGTCCTTGCGTTGGGCGGTCCAGGACATCACCAGATGGTTCCGTACCAGCCAGCCCACGAACCTTGCGTCATAGCCGTCCATTCCCAGCCGCTTGCACAGGGCAACGGCTATCTGTTCGCCAACATCCGAATGGTCCTTGCCGCTTCCCTTGCCGATATCATGACACAACGCAGCCAGAAAAAGTCTTTCCCTCTGGGCGAGGCTCATCATGATCTCGCTCAATTCCGGAAGCTCTTCCGCGTGTTGCGCCATCATCATCCTGCGAAGATTCCGAATGACAAACAGGGAATGGGCATCAACAGTAAAGACATGAAACAGGTCATGCTGCATTTGGCCGACAACCTTGCCGAATTCGGGAAAATACTTGCCGAGCACACCGTATGCGTTCATGCGCCGCAGGCAGTGGGTAAGCCCTTCCTGGTGCAGGAACATGCTCAGGAATGTCCGGTGATTTTCCGGGTTTTTCCGAAATCTGGCGTCAATGCCTTTCAGGTTGCCGCGCAGCTGCCTGATGGTGCTTGCGCGTACTCCAGCCAGTTCGGGGTGCTGCTGCATGACGAGAAACATTTCCAGCATGGCCCCCGGAGTATCCCGGAAGAGATTCCTGTCTGCGGTTTCCAGATAGTTTCCCACCGCGCAGAAATGTTCGTTTAGCGGCGTTGTCCGGGGTTTCCTGCGGGTCAGGATCGCTTCCTCGAAATGCTGCAGGGCGATTTCATTCAGCAACTGGATGTCCTTGACCGTTCGGTAGTACTGCTTCATCATCTGTTCAACGGCCAGGTGGTGCCTGCCCTCCCTGAACCCCAGTTGTTCGGCCAGTTCATTCTGGAAGTCGAACAACAGGCGGTCTTCGCATCTTCCGGAAAGGCAGTGCAGACCGTTTCTCAGTCGCCAGAGAAAATCCCGGTGCTTGATAAGTGTTCGATACTCCTGGCGGGTGAGGTACTGATGTTCCACCAGCTTGGAGAACTCCCCGGTCCCGAAATACCGGTTTGCAACCCAGCTGATCATGTGCAGGTCACGCAAGCCGCCGGGACTTTCCTTGACGTTCGGTTCCAGGTTGTAGCCGGTGTCACTGAAATGCTGGTGGCGTATCCGTTGCTCTTCAAGCTTGTCCCTGAAGAACCGATCTGCCGGCCAGATATCAGGGTTCCGGATCCTTTCCTTCAGCGAGTCCAGGCGTTTCCGGTCACCGTGAATCAGCCGGACTTCCAGCAGGCTGGTAATGACCGACAGGTCGGCAGAGGCTATTTCAAGGCATTCGGCCAGGGTTCGCGCACTATGACCGACCTTGAGGCCGATATCCCAGCAAAACCTTATGAACCGTTCGACTGTTTCGACATGCCACTCGGATATATCGTCGGGTTGCAGGATCAACAGGTCGACATCGGACTCCAGGTTGAGATCTTCTCGACCGTAGCCTCCGACCGCGACCAGTGAGGGCTGTTCCCGTTCCGGGCAGGGATGCGTGAACTTGTCCCATGCATGGAACAGGATACGGTCAATCAGCCAGGTTCGTCTTTTTCCTGTCCGGGAGTCGCCCTTGAGATGATATTGTCTGATTGTCTCTGCCCCCCTGACGAGGGTGGATTGAAACAGCTCGATACCTTGACGGCTATCAATACTGGCCGAGTGGAGCCGGGATTCGTCCAGCATTCGGGAATAGGCGATCCCGCTCATGAGCAGGTCAGTATCTCATGGCTTTCCTTCGTGACCAGGATGGTGTGTTCCCATTGTGCAGAAAGACTGCGGTCCCGGGTCACTACCGTCCACTGATCCCCCAGAAGTCGCGTTTCCCGTCTTCCGGCATTGATCATTGGTTCGATGGTAAATGTCATGCCCGGTTCTACCGGGATGCCTGTTCCGGGAACGCCATAGTGCAGCACCTGAGGCTCTTCATGGAATGTCCGTCCGATACCGTGACCGCAATATTCACGCACCACCGAGAATCCGTGTCTTTCAGCGTGCTGCTGTATGGCATGACCTATGTCCCCGAGACGAACCCCGGGCTTTACCAGGCCTATGCCCAGATGCATGCACTCAAGGCAGACATCGCATAGTCTGCGAGCGCGTATCGAGGGGGCACCGACATAAAACATCCGGCTGGTGTCGCCATGAAACCCCGCCTTTATCACGGTAACGTCAATATTGATGATGTCGCCGTTTTTCAGCACCTTTTCCCCGGGAATGCCATGACAAACGACATGATTGACCGAGGTGCAGATTGATTTTGGGAAGCCCCGGTAATTCAGTGGCGCCGGAATGGCGTCCAGATCATTGACAATGAAATCATGGCAGACCTGATTGAGAAACCCTGTCGTGACTCCCGGTTTCACCTCGTCCCCGATCATGTCCAGAACCAGCGAGGCAAGCCGGCCCGCAACCCGCATTTTCTCGATTTCTTCCTTGTTTTTTATCGTAACCGTCATGAACTGTTCCTGGGACTGGGCACTGGAACGGGATATGTTCCCAAAATACGCTTTGCTCTTCAACAGGAATTGGGTACAATCCGCGCTCCGAGATGCCGGGTGTGGGGAGGCGGATTGCCGACAGCCATGCCCTGCAAATACGCACACGGTGCCAATGATATCCCGGGTGCTGGCTGAACAATGTCTTCAGTCGGTTGGATATCTGTAGCCGTGGAGGCTTAACCCTGAACATGCGGACAGCTTTATGAATATAACCTTGCGCCAGCTGCT
>JAJDVC010000183.1 GCA_022826305.1 Gammaproteobacteria bacterium
ACGGATTACTCCTGGTGCCCGGCGGATTCGCGATCCTCACCCCGAACTCCGCGAACTCCCCCTCGTTCACCGCGCCCCCAGTCTCGGCGATCGTCACCTCCGGATCCGAAATCCTCAGATCGTCGTTCCGGATCGTGTAGGTCCCCGATCGTACCCTTATCACATTCTGATGCTGCGTCGAATCGAGCCGCACCTCGATGTCCACCGTCTCGTCCGGCTCGACCTCCTGGTCCCGCCTCACCTCGAGCTCGATCCGGTCTGTGGGAAGTCCATTCGATCCGAACCGCAGACCGGCCCGGCACCGACCGTTGACAATACTGTTGCCGACCCGAAGCCGGTAGTCATCGCCCGTATCCCAGGTGCCGTCCTGATCCCGGGTCGCCGTGCCGCCGGCAATGCATACCTGGAAGGTGATCTCCCCCACGATACTGGACGCATATGTCGAATCCCTGAACAGCCTCACATTGATCGTCCGCTTGTCGGTAGACCCGCCATGACCATTGCTTATGTCTTCATCACCGGAAGCGCTGTAGACGACAATTTCATGATGATGGAGTTGCCGCTTGGGCGGCGGACGGGTGATCACCCGGGGCTGGTCGTCGTTCACGATCGTGTAGGACTGCCGGGCGTTCGCGGCGGTCAGTCTGACCCCGTACTTCATCTGGCTGCGATCGGTGTAGTCGTAGGGAACATTGTTACCGTAGGTACTACCATCACCCTTGTAGATGAGCGGTGTGAGTTCCACATCCACCTGCTCGTCCGGCTCCACGCGCGTGTCGCCCAGGACCCGGATACCGATCAGGTCCCTCGTCGCGGTACTCGTCTGGCCCGCCCTGATGACCGAAAAGTGACACGCGGGGCGACCGTCCTGCACCACCCCACCCTTGATCACCCGGAAGTCGTCATTGCGGGTCGCATGGTTCTCGCCACTGGACGCGCTCGAGAAACAGAGCATGTAATCCACATTGCCCGCCACCGCCTGCGTCAGGGTCACCGGGAAAGTGTGGTCCTGATGACCGCTGTCCCGCTCGCTCGCACTCGAAAAGGTCGGCGCACCGAGTGCCAGATCCTGCGACCAGGCCCGCCCGCACAACCCCAGTGACAGCAGCAGACCAAGAAGGAAACATGAACGGAGGAAAGCCCCCGAAACTGGAAGGTGGTTCACTGGAAGGTGGTTCACTGGAAGGTGGTTCATGGCGCGCGCTCCTCCTGCAATCTCTGTAATCTGATTCTGCAAGCTGTTTCCGGCAATCCGGGTTAACGGAAGCAATCGGCCACAGCGTCCCTGCGGGATGGAGCAGGCACGGTCCTGCGGAAACCCCGCCATGGCCGATGTCCCCGGATCCGCATCGGAATCGGGGCCCGACAGGCCTTCCTCCCGGCTTGCATGCTGCGGCTTGCCGGTGTTACAGTAGACATTGCAGGCGACAGCGGCAGCAATACCCGTCATTGCTTCCGTTAACCCGGATTGCCGGAAGCATACCCTCTCCCGGACCCGGGTTCCCTCCGGCATCCAGCATGTCCGTCAGGGACCTGACAGGCACACGCGCCACGAAGCGGAACCGGCCAGGCAGCGGGGCGGTATTGCGGAACGCCCGCCCGCCCGTCACGCCGAATGCGCCGCCGCCACGCGCCGACAACCCCCGGTACAGCTTCCTGACCAGATCGACCAGATTGTCCAGGAAACTGTCGACCGCCCGGCCAATACTGGGCAAGATGAACAATCCGGAACTCAACCGGTTCACGACTTGCGGCTGGGCACCAGAAAGATTGTATTTTTGGTCCAATGCTGAAAGCATGCAATACAGAAAGAGTGGTTGCGGAACACTCTGGATCGTCACAGCGGGCAGTTGATTTGGAATCGCCAGTTATATTCGAGTGATCAGTTGTTGTCCGGATTATCCCGGGTACGGGAGAACTGGAATAGTCCCGGACTGCCGGTATTCGATATCAGGACCGTATGCCTGCGGATATCTGACGGGACAGCATTGCCTGGTCGTCGAATATGGAGTCGGCCCCCTTTCTTCTGGGTTGGGCTATCCTGAATGGCAGGGTTTCCATGCGGCCCGCCAGGGTAGGTGTACCTCGGATTATCCGTGAATCGAACTCCTCGATTTCATAACGCTCGAATATGGGGAATGCGTCAACCGCCATGTAGCTGAACAGCAGCAACGGGCGGCATGTGTTCGAGCAGTTGTTTCCCGAAGCGTGCAGGGTTCGCACATGATGCAGGGAGATTGAGCCTGCAGGAGCCACGCACTCGACCGCGTCATCCACCAGATGCCCCAGGTCGTCAGGGTGTATTCCTCCCGAAAATTCCCCGTTGTGGTGGTGGTTGTAGACTGGTCCCCTGTGGGATCCCGGGATCACCAGCATCGGGCCATTTGCCCTGGTGCAGTCCTCGATCATGATGCCGACGGCAAGCATGTCGTCATTGGTGTGCGGGTAGAAACCCCAGTCCTGGTGCCACTGTATGACGGCATTCCCGTGCGGCGGCTTGAAATTGAGTTTTGAATGATCGAACCTGACAGTGCCGCCAAGCAGTTCGGCCACGGGATCAATGATCTCATCGCAGCGTGACAGTTTGTAGAACAGGGTATCCTGGATATGGGGATCCTTGATACGCCTGACACAGGGTTGGTCCGGCGTATGCGCCGCATCAAGATCAAGGACCGGGTTGCTTTTTCCCGCCTTGCGGGATCGTTCAATGAACTGGTCGATCTTCATCCTGATGTTGTTCAGTGTGGTATCGCAGATGACCTTCTCCAGTATCAGGTAGCCGTTCTCCGTGTAGAATTCTCTTTGCGAGTCGGAAAGGATCATGACTTGCTCCGTGGGAGAGGCATGTGGACGGGTAGGCAAGTGTCCATGGTTTGTTTGTCCGGTTCAATATCCAGACCCGAGTTTTCCGCGCTTTTTCACAAATGTTCTCCGGCATCTTGCCCCCCCAACTGGCCGACAGTGGTGTCTCCCGATACAGATGTATCTTGCTGACAGCATGGACATGCTGCAGGTTGTCTGCTGTCGCATGTTTGTCCTATACTGGTTTTTCTCGGAGTTGATGGGGCAGGCGCTGGCTTGTGCCTGACGGAATGACCGGAAGGTGAACTGGTTAGCCGTTCAGTTTCTCCAGCATGTTTCAGCAGACATGTCGCGGGGTCGGGGTCGGCAGGAATGTGCAGACCGGCAACCGTTTCGCTTGCACCGGCTACCGGAATTGAACGATATGAAGATACCGGACAGGGGCAAGGTGTTTGTGTTCGATCTGGCAGGTGTGCTGGTGGAGTGGAACATGCAGGCTCTCTACGGTCCCATGTTTTCGCACTCGGGACGTGACGATGAGTTCTTTTTCACCGAAGTGTTTGGTCATGAAATACAAGCCAGGATCAGTGCAGGAACCCCGATCATGCAACTGATTCATGAACGCCAGCATGCTTTTCCCGAGTGGCACGAGGAGATTGCGGCATACTGGCTTCAGTGGGACAGGATGCTGGTGGGAAACATTGACGGGACAGTATCCGTGGCGGCTGAACTCAGGGAGCGCGGGTATCGGCTTTATGTTCTGGGCAACTGGTCACGGGAGGAATTTGACCGGGCCCGCTCCAGGCTTTCGTTTCTCGGCCTTTTCGAGGATGTCCTGATTTCAGGAGATTGCGGTATCCTGAAGCCTGATCCGGGGATTTATGCACTGGCCGAAAGTCGGTTCGGCCTGGTCCCGGAAAACACGATCTTCATTGATGACCGGGCCGACAACGTGGAGGCTGCGTTGACGAGAAACTGGAACGGGATCATGTTCGAGAATCCCCGGAAGCTCTACCTGACCCTCATGGACTACGGGCTGCTGTAACTGTCGCGCCGTCTATCCGGAGTGTTTGCGCGGTCTTTCCATCTGTAGTAGAAAATGGAGGGGGCCAGAAACCATGGATTGCCCCAGTAGTAGGGACGAGACGGGAACTTCAGGTCGTCCAGGGCGGTTTTCCCTTCGGGTCGTCCGGCTGCCTTGAGTCCTGTTTTCGCCCCCAGGTAGCTCGACAGGGAGACGCCTGATCCACAATAACCCATGCTGTAATGGATGCCGTTTCGGGTGCCGATGTGCGGCATCTGGTCGAAAGTATATCCGACGAAACCCATCCAGGAATGGGATATCCTGAAACCCGACAATTCCGGAAAGCGCTGTACCATGAGTTCACGCAGACGTGGTGCACAGACTTGTGGATTGGTCTCCTTGATCGATACCCTGCCGCCGAACAGGATCCTGCGTTTCTGTGGGCAGGTCCGGTAGTAGACTACCAGTTTCAGGGTGTCCGTGATTACACGGTTTTTGGGCATCAGCTTGTCGATCAGTTCCTCCGGCACCGGCTCGGTAGCAATGATGTAGGAGCCGATCGGGATGATGCGTGCCCGTTGCCAGGGTGACAGCTTGCCGGTATATCCGCTGGTTGCAAGGATGACCTCCCTTGCGGTAATCCCGCCTTTTTCGGTGTGTACGACAAAGCCCGAGGCTTGCCTCCGGATCCTGGTGACTGCACAGTGGGTGATGATCTCGGTTCCTGATGCCCGGGCGCATTCGTACAACCCCTGGTGGTAGCGTCCGGGGTCTATGGATGCATGGCGAGGATTGACCATGCCGCCATGATAGAAATCGGAACCGATTTCCAGTCTTTGTTCTTCCGGACCGATCAGGTGGGCATCAAGCTTCAGTTCATCCGGCGTGTCGGCAAGTTTTCTGCGCAGCATGCCCAGGGCCGATCTTGAGTGGGCGCCGTAGAATCTGCCTGTCCGCCTGAAATCGCAGTCAATGCTGTTCTCCCGCACGACCCGCTCTACCCAGTTCAGGGCGTTGTTTCCTTCCATGAGGATCGCCAATGCAGTCTCCTTGTCGTATTGTTCGCTGAGTTCCTTGAAAGAGGGCTTGATGCTGGTGCTGACCTGGCCTCCATTGCGTGAACTGCAGCCCCAGCCGGCATCCTGCGCATCAAGGACCACCGTGTCAAGGCCATTCCTGGCGGTCTGAACTGCTGCGGAAAGGCCGGTGTAACCGGACCCCACGATCACGACATCGGTACTTTCAGGCAGTTCCTGATTCCCGGACGACGGACGCGGCGTCCTGTCCCACCAGAAGGGCTGGCTGACGTAATCTTCGGTGAAGATTCCCGGATTCATTTCCCGCTGCACCGGTATTCGGACCGGTTGAGCCATTGCGGGCTGATCTCGACTCCCCAGCCCGGGGTGTCGGTGACCGTGGCCTGTCCGTCGACAATGGAAAACGGGTCGTTATCAAACAGTCCGTACTGCCAGGGATAGTAATCGTCTCCTTCAATGGAGAATTCCAGGTATTTCCCGGCATTGGGTATGGCGCGCAGGAAATGCATGGTAAAGAGCGTGACCATGGAGAGGTTGGCGCAGTGCGGCGTGCAGGCAAGCCCTTTCCGAGCCGCCATTTCGGCAACTGCAAGAGCCCGGGACAGTCCACCGACATAGCAGATGTCGGGTTGCACGATGTTGATGACATCATCGTCGATCATGCGTTTCCAGCCCGGGAGTTCACAATCCTGCTCTCCTCCGGTTACATCGATCTCAAGTGCTGCCGTAACTTCCCGGGTTTGCTCGTATTCCCAGTAGGGGCATGGTTCCTCGAAGTGGGATATGCCATTGTCCTCGAGCAGCTTGCCGAGTTCGATCGCCTTTGCGGGCGAATAGCATGAATTGGCGTCGACCAGAAGTGCCGTGTCATCGTTCATGGATCGGCGCATGGTCCGGACGATCTCCTCGGAGCGGCCAGGCCACTCGTCCTTGTCGTGACCGCACTCGGAACCAACGCGGAACTTGAAGGCGTCGAATCCCCTGGATTCCCGCAGCCGCAACAGCCGGTCGGCTTCGTCCCGCGGCGTGATATCCCTTTTCATGGATGACGCATAGGCGCGTACTGTGCCGGGGGAACCTCCGATCAGGGAGCAGACCGGCTGCTGCTCGGTTCTGGCGCGAAGATCCCACAGGGCAGTGTCCAGTCCTGCCAGTGCCCGGCGAAGGTAGGAACCGGGGAACTTGTGCTCCAGTTCGGTGATCCGGGTGATCAGGCCGGCTATGTCATCCGTGTTGTAGCCGAGCGCATGGGGGGCCACCTGTCTGTGCATGACGAGAGAGGTGATATCCGCGTTGTAGGGAGAAACCTGCCCCCAGCCGTATTCCCCGGAATCTGCGGTAACCCGCACGAATCCGACATGTTCGTTGCAGAAAGTCTCGATCTTCCGGATGTTCATGGTCGGCGATGATACCCTGAAGCCGTGTCTTGTCGGGCGTGCTGTTGAAGGGATCCATGCATCCAGGAACGGACGGGGCTGTATCAACCTGACAGGATCATGTCGGCCGCTTTCTCGCCGATCATGATCGTCGGAGCATTCGTGTTCCCGGAAACGATTTCCGGCATGATGGAGGCGTCGGCCACCCTCAGCCCGCCGATTCCGTGTACCTTGAGTTCACTGTCCACGACGGACAGGGGATCGTTCCCCATTTTGCAGGTGCCGACGGGGTGGTAGATGGTCTGGCTGTGTTCCCGTGCAGCCTGCAGCAGTTCCGCATCGCTCTGGTATTGCCCGCCGGGCACGAACTCGTCCGTTATGCTGTCCCTGAGCGATGGGGCTGACGATATCCGGCGTGCGACCTTTATGCCGTTTATGGCGACCTCGCAGTCCCTCGGGTCGGAGAGGTAGTTGGGCTGGATTTCAGGGTAGATCAGCGGATCCTTGGAACGAATGTTTATTTCCCCACGGCTCCAGGGTCTCAACTGGCAGACCGAGGAGGTGAAAGCTGAAAACCTGTGGGTGTTTTCGCCGGGCCGGCCAGCTGAAAGAGGCTGCATGTGAAACTGTATGTCCGGACGGGAGACTTCCGGGCTTGAACGGGTGAATACGGCAACCTGGCTGGCGGCGAGGGTCAGGGGTCCGGTGCGTGTAAGCAGGTATTGAATGCCGACCATGGTTCGTTTGAGGACATGATTCAATTCATCATTGAGCGTACGGTCTCGGGTCTTGAATACAAGCCGGATCTGCAGATGATCCTGAAGGTTTCTGCCGATACCCGGCAGTTCATGCACAACCGGCACGCCGACGGATTCCAGCAGGACCGGGTTGCCCAGGCCGGAACATTGAAGCAGTTGCGGGGAATTGATTGCACCGGCGCACAGGACAATCTCGGCGCTGGCGCGTGCGGTATGCATCCGGTCGCCATGCCGGTACTCGATGCTGACAGCCTGCCGATCCCGGAAATTTATCCGGCAGACGTGTGCCTTCGTGACCAGTTTCAGATTGGGACGCTTGAGTGCCGGACGGAGAAAGCCTTTCGCCGTGCTCCATCGAAAACCCTTGTACGCGCTTTGCTGAAAATACCCGACTCCTTCCTGCGTTGCGCCATTGCAGTCATTGTTCAGCGGTATGCCGGATTCCACCGCAGCCTGGATGAACCTTTCCGCGATCGGCCTTCTGAGGCGCAGGTCGGAGACCTTTTGCGGTCCCCCGGTGCCGTGGAACCGGTCCTCTCCGCGTTCCTGATCCTCGGATTTCCTGAAGTACGGCAATATCGCATCATAGCCCCAGCCGTCATTGCCGAGTTCCGCCCAGCGGTCGTAATCCTCCGCCTGGCCGCGCACGTACAGCAGGCCGTTGAGCGAACTGGAACCGCCCAGCACCTTCCCCCGCGGCCACTGGAGCTGCCGTCCTCCCAGACCGGGAACCGGTTCCGTCATGTAGCACCAGTCGGTTGCGGGATTGTGCATGGTCTTGAAGTACCCGACCGGTATGTGAATCCAGGGGTTCCAGTCTCGCGTACCCGCTTCAAGCAGCAGTACCCGGTGGGACGGGTTTTCGCAAAGCCGGCTGGCGACGACACATCCGGCGGAACCCGCCCCGACTACAATGAAGTCATGCTGTTCATCCACTGTTTTCATGGTGTCCGGATACAGGGTGTTCAGCGAAGAA
Source organism: Gammaproteobacteria bacterium (assembly GCA_022826305.1). Lineage (GTDB taxonomy): Bacteria > Pseudomonadota > Gammaproteobacteria > Arenicellales > Poriferihabitantaceae > Poriferihabitans. The sequence continues at coordinate 7,974 of JAJDVC010000183.1, forward strand.
AGGGCGTGGGTTCGACAAGCGGATAACGCGCCCTGGCCTTGGTTCCCACCGCGCTTGCATTGCGAATGTATCGGTTCCTGTCGCCTGATCGGTACAGGTATGCGTAATCCGGATCCCCTTGCGTGACTTCCTGTATGAAGAGACGTTCCTTCTGGCTCTGTATGCAACGGGTACCGATCCGTTCCGGATTCCATCCGTCGAGAATTTCCGACTTGAGGCGATTCCTGACATGCTGATGCTCCGGCTCTTCCGCGAGATTCACCAACTCCAGCGGGTCGCTATCGAGATTATACAGGAGATCCGGATGCCCATGTGTGTAGATAAGCTTGAAATTGTCACGTCGCACCATACGGCAGGGCGCGACGACTCCCTCGCCGGTATATTCCGAGATCACGCGGTTCTCCCAGCCTGCGTTGCCGTCCAGCAGGTGGAGCAGGGAATGACCGTCAACCGGAGAAACGGGTGTGCCTCCCTTGCCGTCCGTCGCGATTTCCATCAAGGTGGGAAGCAGGTCCACAAGCGAAACAGGGTTGTCGATCCGTGAAGGCCTGCTGCCGGGAATGCTGACAATCAGGGGTACCCGGACTGACCATTCATGGAATGACTGCTTGAACCACATGCCGCGTTCACCCAGCATTTCCCCGTGATCGGAAGTGAATACGATAACCGTCTCATCCCTGATGCCCAGTTGCTCGACCGTCTCCAGAATCCTTCCCACCTTGTCGTCAATATAGGAGCACATGCCGTAATACGCATGGCGGACATGGTCGGCGGTTACTGCGTGAAGGTCTCCGCCATGGGCATGGTACAGCCATCTGCTCATGGTGTCCATGTCTTCAGGGTCGAATGCCGGAACCGCAGGCATGTCGATCTGTTCGTGTTCGTACAGATCCCAGTAGTGCTGGGTCGTTACGAAGGGGGAGTGTGGATGGGTGAACGATATCCACAGCAGGAAAGATCGATCCGACTGGAATCATACGAGGTCATGCAGCTTCTGGATGCCCGAATGGGCCACTTCCTCGTCGTAGTCGATCTGCAGGTTGCGTACGCAGATGCCTGAATCAACCACTGCCCGCATATTGATGCCTGTCGGACGGTACCGCTCTCCGGCAATCCAGTCCGGTGTCCACGCAAAGTTCGATGGATAGATGTCGGTGGTGATTCGCTCGTTGAAGCCATGTATCTGGTCCGGCCCGATAAAATGCATCTTGCCGCACGGTACGGTATGGTAGTGTACCGACCTCAGGTAATGTGCAAGCGTGGGGACGGATGCCGGCAACTTGATCGCATTGTCCCACTGCAGGATGTTGTGGGCGTATCTTCCGGTCAGGGTCGAGGACCGGGACGGGACACACAACGGAAAATTGCAGTAGGCATTTTCAAACAGGTTTCCCCGCTCCGCGAGTCGGTCAATATTCGGAGTCTTGACCAGCGGATGTCCGTATGCGGCCAGTGCCAGTGCCGACATCTGGTCGACCTGAATGATCAGGATGTTGGGTGCATTTCGGTTCATGTACAGTCGATGTTGCAGGAAACCGGACGCGGGACCCGGAAAGGCCCCGGGTTCTTCGGGAGGAGGATTACTGGATCGTCATGCCCAGCTTTTCCGTCAGAGTCCTGAACGCCGCACACTCTGCCCTGGACAAGACGGAAATCCATTTGTCCGAGGCTGCCTGATTCATGCCGGGAGGTCCCCACAGGCCGCTCCAGCCAATGACATTCCCGAGTTCGGATAACCGGCTTCCGCCGCAGTTGGCACATCGGGGATGGAGTCCACTCTCTCGGGCGTGGACACCAGCAATGCCCGGGCCTTGCCGGAACGGATGTTGCCGATAACGCCGGACAGGTTCTGGAACAGCATGTCCATGTGTCCGCCCATCACCACTGCTGCGGCCTTGCCCCCGCCCTTGTAAGGCACATGTTTCATGGCATCGGCCGGCAATCCGAACTGGTCCAGCACCATGACCATGGCGACATGAAGCAATGTGCCGACACCGGCGGATGAATAGCTCAGCTTTTCACCGTTCTCAATCGCCTGTTTCATGTCGTTGATTGTCTGGAAGGGCGAATCCGCCCGGACCGTCAGGACGAAAGGATTGAGCTCAAGCAGACCCAGAAAAGTGAATTCATCCCATGTGTACGGTATGGTCCTGTTGATTGCGGGTACGGCTGCCTGGGAGCCGACTCTGGTCAGTAGCAGGGTATAGCCGTCCGGTTTGCCCTTGGCGACAGTGGTCGAGCCAGTGACGCCCGCTGCACCGGTGCGGTTGACCACCAGAACAGCGTTCCCGAGATACTGCGGCGCAGTTCCGGCAATGGTCCGCCCCGCCCGGACCGTATGGCGAAACCAGGGTGACCGGTTTTGTCGGATACTCGGCAAGGACCGTGCCGGTCGTGCAGACTGCCAGAAGCAGGGTGCCGGCAATACTCGCTGCATGTCCTCTGATCAATTGGAGAATCTTCATCATTAGTATTCCTCGGTATCTGGTACAACTTGTGTGGAATGATTTGTATATCCTGCAGGTAAGGGAAACAGGATAATCCACTTCCAGAATGGCATTATAATTGGGATGCTGGGTACTGTCGTCACGAGTTATCACACCACAACATGAGACATCGGATATGAATGGCGGCAAGGAACGATGCGGCATTCTTCGCATGGCGCGTAGCGATACCCCGCCAGCGCTTGAGATGCAGGAAGGCTTTCTCCACCCGGTGTCGCCGGCGATACAGCTGCCGATCATGCTGCCGCTGCACCTTGCGGTTGCGCTTCGACGGGATCACCGGTTCGATGCCCCGCTTGCGACAGTGCGCCAGGATCTGGTTGGTATCATAAGCCCGATCCGCCAGCAATGCTCCGGCATCCACCCCTTCGATCAGGACGTCAGCCTGGCTGCAATCCGCCGTGGTACCTGCCGTAACAACCGCTCGGAGCGGCAGACCATGCGCATCCAC
>JAJDVC010000145.1 GCA_022826305.1 Gammaproteobacteria bacterium
CACCCTTTTTGAGGGAACGTCCGTTGGCGCATCTGGAATGAGTGCGGGTGAAGTGGTGTTCAATACCTCGATGACCGGGTATCAGGAAATCCTTACGGACCCGTCATACGCCAGACAACTGGTTACGCTGACCTACCCGCACATCGGCAATACCGGCACCAACAGCGAGGACAATGAATCCCGAAAAGTATTTGGTTCCGGATTGATCATTCGGGATCTTCCACGCCGTCACAGTAACTGGCGTGCTTCCCACACGTTGCAGCAGTTCATGTGTCAGAACGGGGTGGTGGGAATCTCGGACATTGATACCCGCAAGCTGACACGAATCCTGAGGACACTCGGTGCTCAAAGAGGCTGTATCGCGGCCGGGCCGGATATCGACCAGTCGGCCGCCCTTGCATCCGCCAGGGCCTTCCCGGGCCTGGCGGGAATGGACCTTGCCAGGGAAGTTTCCGTTGAAACCGCCTACAGGTGGGATCAGGGGAGTTGGTGCAGGGAGCGGGGATACCGGTCCGCTCCCGTCTCCCGATTCCATGTTGTTGCTTATGACTTTGGTATCAAGCGCAACATTCTCAGGCTGCTTTGTGATCGGGGTTGCCGCGTCACCGTAGTACCTGCCCGAATGCCTGCCGATGACGTCCTTGCCCTGAAGCCGGATGGAGTATTCCTGTCAAACGGACCAGGAGATCCGGAACCATGCCATTATGCTGTTAGCGCCATCGGTGAATTTCTGAAACGCGATTTGCCGGTTTTCGGTATTTGCCTGGGACATCAGTTGCTGTGTCTTGCCAGCGGCGGCAGAACCTCCAAAATGAAATTCGGTCATCACGGCGCCAATCATCCTGTCCAGGATATCGAGACCGGTCGAGTATTCATTACCAGCCAGAATCATGGCTTTACCGTCGATGAGAACTCTCTGGGACCGGATGTCATGGTTACCCATCGCTCCCTGTTCGATGGCACGGTACAGGGTATAAGGAGGCTGGACAAGCCGGCGTTCTCTTTTCAGGGACATCCCGAGGCGAGCCCGGGTCCTCGGGATATCGCAGAACTGTTCGACAGGTTTATCCGACTGGTTGAACACAGCAAATCGAGCGATACCCGTGCCAAGGCGTAAGGACATTGAATCCATACTCATCATAGGGGCCGGGCCGATCGTCATCGGTCAGGCTTGCGAATTTGATTACTCCGGGGTTCAGGCATGCAAGGCGCTTCAGGAGGAAGACTACCGGGTAGTCCTGGTCAATTCCAATCCGGCCACTATCATGACCGATCCGGATTTTGCGGATGCGACTTATATCGAACCCATCAACTGGAAAACGGTTTCGAGCATCATCGAGAGGGAGAGGCCGGATGCGGTATTGCCGACCATGGGCGGGCAGACCGGACTGAACTGCGCCCTGGACCTCAACAGGCATGGAGTACTGGATCTGTTCAATGTGGAAATGATCGGAGCGACCCGTGAATCGATCGACAAGGCGGAGGATCGCGACTTATTTCGTCAGGCCATGGTCAGTATCGGTCTTGAAACGGTGCGAGGCGAACTGGCGCACTCCATGGAGGATGCGCAACAGGTGATCAGGAGCATAGGGTTCCCCGCCATAATCCGACCGTCGTTTACCCTCGGGGGAAGCGGTGGCGGTATTGCCTACAACATGGAGGAGTTCAATGACATCTGTCGCCATGGACTGGACGTGTCTCCGACGCATGAACTGCTGATCGAGGAAAGCATCATCGGCTGGAAGGAGTTTGAAATGGAGGTAGTACGGGACCGGAAGGACAACTGCATCATTGTCTGCTCGATCGAGAATCTTGATCCCATGGGGGTGCATACAGGAGATTCCATAACGGTTGCTCCGGCACAGACACTCACCGACAAGGAATACCAGATCATGCGTGACGCCAGTATTGCGGTGCTGAGGGAGATCGGCGTCGATACGGGCGGATCGAATGTACAGTTCGCAATCAATCCACAAGACGGGCGTATCGTCGTGATTGAGATGAATCCCCGGGTTTCGCGCTCTTCGGCACTCGCTTCCAAGGCAACCGGGTTTCCCATTGCAAAGGTTGCGGCGAAGCTGGCGGTCGGCTACACGCTTGACGAATTGAGCAATGAAATCACCAGCGGGGCGACACCTGCCTCCTTCGAGCCGAGCATTGATTATGTCGTAACCAAGATTCCCCGGTTTGATTTTGAGAAATTCTCCCGGGCGGACAGTACCCTTACAACCCAGATGAAATCCGTGGGAGAGGTGATGGCAATAGGGCGTACCTTTCAGGAGTCCTATCAGAAGGCGTTGCGTAGCCTGGAAATTAACGTCAACGGGCTTGATGAGCCCGAGGTGCCGGCCGGAGAGGGTCGGGAATGGATCAGGTCAATGCTCAGGGTGCCGACGGCCCGACGGCCCTGGTTTCTGGCCGAAGCCTTCCGCTCCGGCATGGACCTGGACGAGGTGTTTTCAGTCTGCCGGATTGATCCCTGGTTTCTGGCAGAGGTCCAGCATCTGGTGGACACCGAAAGGGAAATCAGGACACACAGTCTGGAGACGCTGGAACCCGGATTGATGAAGCGATGGAAATCTCAGGGTTTTTCGGACGGAAGACTGGCAAGCCTGATGGAAGTCGACGAGCGGGAAGTCAGGAGATACCGGTTTGCCCGTGACCTGCATCCGGTCTACAAGCGGGTGGATTCATGCGCGGCGGAATTTGATACTTCAACTGCATACATGTATTCGACCTATGAGCAGGAATGTGAGGCCCGCCCCACGACCCGGAAGAAGATCATGGTTCTCGGCGGAGGGCCGAACCGGATTGGGCAGGGGATCGAATTCGACTACTGCTGCGTGCACGCTTCGATGGCCTTGCGCGAGGACGGCTACGAGACGATCATGGTAAATTGCAACCCCGAGACGGTTTCGACCGATTTCGATACTTCCGATCGCCTTTACTTCGAGCCGCTGACCCTGGAGAACGTGCTTGAGATCATTCATGTGGAGCGGCCTGACGGTGTGATCGTGCAATTCGGCGGTCAGACACCGCTCAAGCTGGCGCGCGCCCTGGAAGAGGAAGGAGCACCGGTTATCGGGACAGCACCCCTTTCCATACACCAGGCAGAGGACAGGGAATTTTTCAAGAAGCTGGTTACCCGGCTCGACCTGATGCAGCCGCCAAACCGGACTGCTGTCAGCGCGGTGCAGGCACTGACCCTTGCCGAGGGAATCGGGTATCCCCTGGTGGTCAGACCTTCCTACGTGCTCGGTGGCCGAGGCATGGAAATTGTCCATGATCCGGAAGAGCTTTCAGGTTTTTTTGCTTCGGCACTGCATGTCAGTCCGGATTCGCCGGTGTTGCTTGATCGTTTCCTGAACGATGCAGTGGAAGTTGACGTGGATGCGGTAAGCGACGGAAAAGAGGTAGTGATCGGCGGAATCATGGAGCACATTGAGGAGGCTGGGGTCCATTCGGGAGATTCTGCATGCTGCTTGCCGCCCTACAGCCTGGATGAATCCCTGCAGCAGGATCTCAGGCGACAGACCAGGGAGCTTGCTCTTGCGTTGAATGTTGTCGGACTGATGAATATCCAGTTTGCAATCAAGGACGAAGCGATATTCATTCTCGAGGTGAATCCAAGAGCCTCCAGGACTGTTCCCTTCGTATCCAAGTCGGTGGCCAGAC
>JAJDVC010000014.1 GCA_022826305.1 Gammaproteobacteria bacterium
TTCCACCACACGGTCGGCCAGCAGCCGCAACGACCATTGCGCGTGACCCGCCGGCGGCTCGCCGCAGGCCAGGGCCACCAGGCGTGCCTCGAATTCACCGTCGGCCTTGCGGATGTACGTGGGTCGGCGCCCCTGGCGACCGCCCAGACCGAGTCGGGGAACTGTCCCTCGACAACATCGCCCCGCCGTTACCAGTCACCACCCTGTCGTTGAAACTGACCTGGACCTTGCGGCCTTTGCAATTTGAAAAACGGAGCGCGCCGCGGGTACAATGTACCGTGAGAAGTATTTCTGATGATTCCTTTTTAACTTGTTGAATTGTATCACGGAAAGATTTTCTATCCTTCTCTCTCATGCATTTTTCGGATCATGGCAGATATAGGATGCGTTGCTGTTCCGGGTATCCCGGAACCGTTTTGCTGGAGCGTGAATTCGGCTGGTTTCCGGTAGATTCCGGCATGGTTTTCGCGTGGCGACGGGAGTGTTCGATTGGTTCTTCGCTTTTCTTTTTCCAGGCTGTTTCCATTCCTTCGATGGGGCAGACGGCTTGATCGGGAGACCGTCCATGCGGATGCCCTGGCCGGGCTGACGGGAGCCGCCATCGTCCTTCCCCAGGGAGTCGCCTTCGCCACGATTGCCGGAATGCCCCCGGAATACGGGCTGTATGCGAGCATGGTGCCGGCGGTCATTGCGGCTCTTTTCGGTTCATCATGGCACCTGGTGTCCGGCCCGACTACCGCGGCTTCCGTCGTGATGTTCTCTTCCCTGAGCGTTCTGGCGATTCCGGGGAGCCCGGATTACGTGTCCCTGGCGATTACCCTCGCGTTCATGGTCGGCGTAACCCAGTTCGCCATGGGGCTGTTCAAGATGGGGACGCTGGTCAATTTCATCTCCCATTCGGTGATCGTCGGTTTCACCGCCGGAGCGGCCCTGCTGATCGTGACCAAGCAGATAAAGGTATTCCTGGGGCTGGAAATTCCCCCGCAGCAGCACCTTTACGATTCCTTGCGCTATCTGTGGGACAACTGGAGCGCGTTTCACCCGATGGTCACGGTCGTCAGCTTCATTACCATAGCGACAGTCCTGGTCTCGAAGAGGAGGTGGCCGAAGATTCCGGGCATGATAGTCGCCATGATCATCGGCAGTGTGATCGCGTCAGGACTGAACCTGTACTTCGGCCCGGAACGCACCGGAATACAGATGGTGGGCGCTCTGCCGCGCCAACTGCCCCCTCTTTCTGCCCCGGACCTGTCGCTGGATGTGTTGCGCCAACTGGCTCCCCTGGCTTTGGCAATGACGCTGTTCGCCCTGACCGAGGCGGTTTCAATCGCACGCGCCATCGCCCTGAAGACCGGCCAGCCGATACAGGGCAACCAGGAATTCTTCGGACAGGGGCTCTCGAACATCTGCGGCAGCTTCTTTTCCTCCTATGTCGCAACGGGATCGTTCAACCGCAGCGGTGCAAACTACGAAGCCGGAGCACGCACCCCGCTGGCGGCGATTATCGCAGGCGTCCTGCTGATTCCCATCGTTCTGGTTATCGCTCCCCTTACCGCCTATCTGCCGAAAGCGTCGGTCGCAGCCCTGCTCGTCCTGGTTGCCTGGAGACTGGTCGACATGGGCCAGATCAGACTCCTGTTCGCCGCCGACCCGAAGGAGGCGGGAATAATGGGAGTCACCTTTGTCAGCACGATCTTCTTCAAGCTGGAATTCGCGATCCTCTTCGGGGTCATTCTTTCCCTGATGATCTATCTTCGCAGGACCTCCCGTCCGCGAATCATGCCGCGGACTCCGGATGCGGCCGCACGCAACCGGAAGTTCACTTCTGGTGTCACGTTGCCCGAGTGTCCGCAACTGAAGATTCTGAGGATAGAGGATTCCGTTTACTTCGGCTCGGTAACCCATGTGGGTGAAATGCTGCGGCTTTACCGTGAGCACTATCCGGATCAGAAGCATCTGCTGCTGCTGACCAAGGGAGTGAACCAGGTCGATCTGGCCGGATCGCAACTGCTGCTCGCGGAAACGCAGGAACGCAGGAAGATGGGAGGCGACCTGTACCTGTATCGGCTGAAGGACGGTGCCGCCAAGATCCTGAAGAAGACCGGCTATCTCGACTATATCGGCACTCACAATGTTTTCGGTTCGAAGCATGAAGCCATATCGGGGATTTTCGAGAGACTGGACAGGAACATCTGTGCAAACTGCAGCAACCGGATATTTTCCGAATGCGCGAAAGTTCCGCGGGCGGACGCAAGAGATCGGGCAGGTAGAGAGGGTCGCTGAATGTATCGCCGGAAGCAGACCCCCGAGGCAGGAACGGATGACCTGATCTGCAGGGTTGGGTTGCAGGCGTTGCCGAGCCGTTCGCCGGATCGGCTTCCGGCTTCATACGTTCAGCAGCAGATGTTCCCGTTCCCAAGCGCTGACCACGTTGAGAAACACGTTGTATTCGTGTTGCTTGACACTGCTGTACAGGCGGACGAAACGTTCCCCGAGCAGGGTGCACAGCGGGGTGCAGGGCAAAAGTTCGTTGACGGCCTCGCGCAGGGTGTGAGGCAGAGCGACATGCTGACCGTAAGCGTTGATATCAACCGGATCCTCCGGGCTGATCCGTTCATTGATGCCCAGAAAACCACAGGCCAGGGATGCGGCGATCGCCAGGTACGGATTGACGTCCGCACCGGCGATCCGGTTTTCGACCCGTCTAGCCTCGGGACCCGAGACCGGCACGCGCAACCCGGCTGTCCGGTTGTCATACCCCCAGGCGGTGTTTATCGGCGTGCCGAATTCATCCGGGGCAAGCCTGCGGTAGGAATTCACGTTCGGCGCGATCAGAGACATGGCGGCAGGCAGGTATTTCTGCAGCCCGCCTATGTACCACCGGAACGACCTGCTTTCGGTCCCGTCCGCATCACTGAAGATATTCCTGCCCGTCCTGCTGTCCACGATACTCTGATGCAGATGCATGGCACTGCCAGGTTGTCCCTCCATCGGTGCGGCCATGAATGTTGCGTATATGCCATGGCGCAATGCCACTGAACGCAATCCTCGCTTGAACAGGAACACCTGATCAGCCAGTTCCAGGGAATGACCGTGCAGCAGGTTGATCTCCATCTGTGTCAGGCCGGATTCGTGAGTGAGGGTTTCGATGCCGATGTCCTGGAGATCGCAGTAATCGTAAAGGTCCTCGAACAGCGGGTCGAACTCGTTCACCGCATCGATGCTGAATGACTGCCGTCCCGCTTCCGGCCGACCGGACTGCCCGACCGGGGGTTTCAGCGGGAGATCAGCATCCGAATTCGGTTCAACCAGATAGAACTCCACCTCCGGTGCGATAATCGGGTCCCATCCCTGCCCGGTGTACAGGTCGAGCACATTACGCAGTACCTGGCGTGGCGACACTTCCACAGGGGTCCCGTCGAAATGAAAGCAGTCGTGAATGATTACCGCGGTCGGATCCTTGGCGTAGGGTACAGGCCGTACGGTAGCTGGGTCCGGTTTCAGGAACATGTCTCCGTCGGTTTCACCGAGAACGTTCCAGTCGGTAGGGAAATCCCCGTCGACCGTCTGGCCGAAAATGCTTTCCGGCATCCGGATGCCGACTTCTTCCTGATACTTCTTTGCAGGCAGTATCTTGCCCTTGGCTGCTCCAGTCATGTCGGGAACCACCGCCTCGATTTCCTCGATACGGTTTCCGTCCAGCCAGTTGCGAAGATCGGCAGGCAGTTTCCCGCGCGCCATGTTGTAAGCGGGTTCGGAGGGTTTCATGAAGCTCCAGCTCAGACGGATGGAAAGCGGAATTATACGCCTTTGGACCGTATCGCAGTACCGTTCGGAACCGGTTCCGTCCAGTTTGCGGGAGAGTCGCACGTCGAATCTGTCGGCCCATCGGCAGGCATTCTGACCGCTGTCCATGCTGCAGGTTGTTTCGGCTCCAGCCTCCGCCCTGCATGAATCTCGAAATAATATCAGATAAAATCCATAACACCATGTTCTTGATGATTGTTTCATGAATCCGGATATGGGTGATTGTGCAGGGCCTGCGTACACGCATGGGAGTCCGGGCCGAAACGGTTTTATGCTACCCTACCTGCCGGAATAATCCCGTACTGTAATCGTCCCAGGCTCAGCATGTTGAAGCACGAGAAACGCCGTTTTGCCGGTATGTACGATGCCGTGCGCCGGTTGTGCGGACAGGTTCCGGCATGAGTCGCAGCCCGGCACCCGGCAGGGCGGACGGGAGTCATGCCCGGAGCAATAGTGTAGGGATCGATGCGGCGAATGCGGGTCAGCGCATTGATAATTTCCTGTTCAGGAAACTGAAGGGAGTACCCAGGTCAAGGATCTACCGGGCCATCCGAAACGGCGAGGTGCGTGTCAACGGTTCGCGAGTGAAGGCGCATTACCGTGTATCCCCGGAAGACCGGGTAAGGGTGCCGCCCATCCGGCCGGATACCGTGGCGGGAGCGGCATGTCCGACTGAATGGCCGCAAGCTGTCCCGGTACTGTATGAAGACCGGGAGCTGATGGTGGTCGACAAGCCTGCAGGGCTTGCCGTTCATTCCGGAACGAACGCCCCTTTCGGGTTGATCGATATTCTGCGCATGCAGCACGAATCCCTGGATTTCCTGGAACTGGCGCACAGGCTTGACAAGGATACATCGGGATGCCTGATGCTCGCCAAGTCTCGCAGGATGCTGTTGTGCCTGCACGATCAGCTGGGACGACAAAGGACGATCGGCAAGCATTACAAGGCGCTGGTCAAGGGGAAACCCGAATCGCGACTCGATATCCGTTTTCCGTTGCTGACACAGCGCCGGAACCGTGTCGGTCGCAAGGTTATTGTGCACGAGGACGGTGATCGTGCATGGAGCGTCATGGTTCCGGAGATGCAGTTCGGTTGCGCAGCCCTGGTGGGTATCTACCTGCATACCGGGCGCATGCACCAGGCCCGGGTGCATTGTGCACAGGCCGGTTTCCCCGTAGCTGGAGATCACAGATACGGGGATCGGGACTTCAACCGGAGCATGCGGACGGCGGGGCTTGACAGACTCTTCCTGCATGCCCAAAGCCTGGAAATCAGCATCCCGTCATGCCCGCAGCCGCTTCGTGTTTCAGCACCGATGCCGGATTCCCTTTCCCGGGTGATTCGTCATCTCGATGCCGGACAGGCGGCATGAAGGACCGCTACAGCCTGCTGATTTTCGACTGGGACGGGACGCTTGCCGATTCCACCGCGAGGATCCTCAATTCCTTCAGAAGTACTGCCGTCATGATGGGGATTGCACCGCCTGACCCGGAAAAGGCCCGGTTCTGCATTGGGCTGGGCCTTCAGGAAACCTTTTCCCGGCTTTACCCCGCAATGGATCCGGGCGTGATATCGGGAATGATCGCGCTATTTCGGGATTGTTACCTCCGGGAGCCGACCCCGGTGCATCCTTTCCCGGGAGTCATCGACGGTCTTGCCGCGCTTGAAGAAAGGGGCTACCGGCTGGCCGTGGCGACCGGCAAATCCCACAAGGGACTGATGCACGGGCTGAGAGATTTCGGTATTCGTGGACGATTCAGCTATACCCGCTGTGCGGATCAGAGCAGGCCGAAGCCGGATCCGTCGATGCTGTTCGACATTCTCGAATTCACGGGGAAGGAGGCGAGCGAAGCCCTGATGATCGGCGATACCACCCATGACCTGCAAATGGCGGCACGGGGGGGAATAGATGGCTGGGGCGTCGGCTACGGTTCGCATTCCCCGGACCTGTTGCATCCCCTCTCCGCCATGAATGTGGCGGATAGCTTCGTTCAGGTCGTCGACATCCTGCTGGATGGATCATGAAACCGGATGCAAGGCCGGACGGTTATGTGGATATCGGATCGGCCGATCAGCTTGAATCATCCGGTCCGGGTATCGTGGTAGACATGAATCCCGGAGATTTCCTGAGCGGATTCGCTATCCGCCATGCCGGACAGGTGCATGCCTATTTGAACCGATGTCCGCACAACGGCACTCCCCTGGACTGGGTGGCAGGGGATTTTTTCGACGAGACCGGCCGCTATCTGGTGTGCGCGACGCATGGTGCGCTGTTCGACCCGCAAACCGGAAAATGTCTGAAGGGCCCTTGCATGAACAAGGCCCTGACCCCATTGCCCGTGAAACTGGAAGGTAACAGGATACTGGTTCGGATTGTGCAGCGGGGCTGACCCGCGCGCCCGTAACGGACGCCCGGCATTCTCCCCTGCGTCACGACATCCGTCATGGATTTTGACAAAAGTGGTAAACTCGCAGGTTGTCCGGGAAAGTTGGTGCACGCGTGGGCACATCCAAGAAAACCAAGTACAGATTACCGAACCTCAGACTGGGTTTCCCGGGGAATATCCTCCTCCTGCTCAGGGAAGTCGGAATCATCATCCTGTTGGCGGTTGCAGGTTATCTGTATATCTGCCTGGCAACCTATTCGCCGACCGATCCCGGTCCCTCGCAGCCGTACTCCCCGGGTGTCATTGAGAACAAGGGAGGGGTCGTCGGGGCATGGATAGCGGATCTGCTGTTTGTCCTGTTCGGCAGTTCCGCCTATCTGTTCCTGCTGTTTCTGTGCGTCACGGCCTGGCGTGTCTACCGGGAGCGGAGAACCGGAATCGAATCCGAATGGGACTACTTTCTGCCGATTCTCGGTTGCCTCCTTGCCATGGTCGGAGCATGTGCGCTTGAGCAGGTCTACTTCCCGGGCAGCCCCGCCGACGTGTTTCCGGCAGGTGGCGTCATAGGGCAATACATCGGAACAGGCTTCGTTGCCGGGTTCGGTCTTGTCGGGGCTTCCCTGATCCTCCTGGGCCTGGTTATCACCGGGGTTACCCTGGTTGGCCATGTCTCCTGGTTCAGGCTTATGGATCGTATTGGCTACGCCCTGTTCATGCTTGCCGGCTTGATCTGGCGCAGGATGGAAGGTTTTGTGGACGGCATGATCGGCTCAAGGGTCAGAAAGAGTCGGCAGGCTTCGGTCAACAGGCTTCGCAGTACCATGGCGCAGCGCAAGCGACCCAGGATTGCACCGAAGGTGGATTTCCCCGAGCAGGGGCGCAGGATAGCACAGGAGAAGCAGATGAATCTCTTTCCCCCGGATTCCGGCGGGGCTGCCTTGCCCGAACTGTCCCTGCTGGACTCGCCTGTCGAGGAATCCCGGGGTTATTCCAAGACCGCACTTGAATCCATATCCAGCCTGCTGGTGAAGAAGCTCAAGGACTTCAATGTTGATGTCACGGTGGAGGCGATCCAGCCCGGACCGATCATCACGCGTTTCGAAATCGAGCCGGCGCCCGGCACCAAGGCCAGCCAGATCGTCGGTCTGTCGCGGGACCTGGCCCGTTCCCTGTCAGTCGTCAGTGTCCGGGTGGTTGAGAACATCCCGGGAAAATCTGTTATCGGTATCGAGATTCCGAACCAGAACCGGGAGATCGTCCGGCTGGTGGATGGCCTGTCGTCAAGAGAATACGAGAACAATCCCTCTCCGCTGACCATCGTGCTCGGCAAGGATATCGCCGGCAATCCGGTGATCAGCGATCTGGTGAAGATGCCGCATGTGCTGATCGCGGGCACCACGGGTTCCGGGAAGTCCGTTTGTGTCAACGCGCTGATTCTCAGCCTGATCTACAAGTCGACCCCCGAAACAGTGCGGCTGATCATGGTGGATCCGAAGTTCCTGGAGTTGTCCGTGTATGACGGCATTCCCCACCTGCTGACGCCGGTTGTCACCGACATGAACAAGGCGGCCCACGCCTTGCGCTGGTGCATCATCGAGATGGACCGCCGGTTCCGGCTCATGGCATCGGTTGCCGTCAGGAATATATCGGGATTCAACAAGAAGGTGGAGAATGCGGCGAAATCCGGGCAACCGCTTACCGTGCCGGATGTGGATGCGCAGGCAGAGAATGAACCGGAAATTCTTGCGCCCTTGCCGTATATCGTCGTGATCGTTGACGAACTGGCCGACCTGATGATGGTGGCCGGCAAGAAAATAGAGGAGATCATCATCCGCATTGCACAACGCGCGCGGGCAGCGGGCATTCATCTGGTGCTGGCGACGCAACGGCCTTCCGTGGATGTGGTGACTGGCCTGATCAAGGCCAATGTGCCGACTCGCATAGCCTTCCAGGTATCTTCGCGAGCCGATTCCAGGACGGTGCTGGACCAGATGGGAGCGGAACAGTTGCTCGGACAGGGAGACATGCTCTTCCTGCCGCCGGGATCCGGGTTTCTCCAGCGCGTGCACGGTTCATTCGTGTCGGACAGCGAGGTAAATCAGGTCGTGTCCAAGCTCAAGGAAATGGGAGAACCGGTTTATCTGGACGAGATCACGTCAGGTGATGTGGAAATGGTCGGCGAGGCAGGCGACACCATGACCATGGAGGGCGAGGGGGAAGAGGATCCCCTGTACGATGAAGCGGTCAGTTTCGTGACGAAGAGCCGCAAGGGGTCGATTTCGGCGGTTCAGCGCGCGCTTCGGGTCGGCTACAACCGAGCGGCACGGATGATCGAATCCATGGAGCAGAGCGGCGTGGTCTCGCCTCCCGACAACGGCAAGCGGGAAGTGCTTGCACCGATGCCTCCCGAGGACTGAAGCAGCCCCATGAAAAGCATTCTTGATCGTCGGCTCCTCCGCTGGGCAGTCCTGTCTTGTATCCTGACCCTGTCGCCGGCCAACGCCAGCCCGGGACTGGATGCCATGAACTTTTTCTTTCACGAGGTCAATACGTTCGAGGCAAGATTCGGGCAGATATTCCTGGACGAGTCGTTCAATGAACTGGACAGCAGCCAGGGAAGGGTCTGGGTAAGCCGGCCCGGAATGTTCCGCTGGGACTACCAGGCCCCCGACGCCCAGGAAATCGTGGGCGACGGGGTGAATGTCTGGATATATGATGTCGACCTCGAGCAGGTGTCCGTTCAGCCCCAGGGCGAGGCGATCGGGAAGTCACCGGCCTTCCTGCTTGCGGGGATCGGAAATGTCGAGGACAACTACCGGGTCGTCGACATCGGCACCCAGGGCAGATTCGACTGGATAAATCTCATTCCCCGGGACGAGCAGGGCGACTTCCGGGAGGTGAGAATCGGATTCGAGGACAATCGGCTGCGGCTGATGGAACTGCTGGATACGCTTGGACAGCGTACCCGGATCAGCTTTGTCGACCTCAAGGAAAATACGGATATCTCTCCCCGGGTTTTCGAGTTCATGCCGCCTGAAGGCATAGACGTCATCGACTACACCGAGAACCTTTAGCCATGCAGACCGACCCGCCTTCGACCATCCGGCAAGCGCGGAAAAGGCATATAATCCGCCCGTAACGGTATCGCGGGGCATGCAGGGATATCCCTGCATCAACTTCAAACCAATACAGGAGGCAGCTAGCCACCCATGCTGGACCCACAGTTATTCAGACAGGATGCGGACAGGCTGGCCGAAAGGCTTCTTGTGCGCGGTTACGAACTGGATGTTGAGGCGCTTCGGAAGCTGGAGAACAGTCGGCGTGAAATACAGGGCGAAACGGAATCCCTTCAATCCCGGCGCAACACCGTGTCCAGGGAAATCGGCATCCGCAAATCCAGGGGAGAGGATGCCAGCGAACTGATGGCTTCCGTGTCGACGCTTGCGGATTCCCTGAAGCGCCAGCAGGCGGAACTTGCCCGCATACAGTCCGAGCTGGAAGCCCTCTACAGCGAAATCCCCAATATTGCCCATGAATCGGTTCCGGTCGGCAAGGATGAACAGGGCAACCTGGAGATGCGGCGCTGGGGCGAGCCACGTCAACCGGATTTCGAGATCAGGGATCACGTGCAGCTGGGAGAGGCGCTCGGCTGCATGGACTACGATGCTGCGGGCAGGATATCGGGCTCGCGGTTCGTCGTTTTGAGCGGCGGTCTGGCGAGACTGCATCGCGCGCTTGCCCAGTACATGCTGGACCTGCATGTATCGGAGCACGGATATACTGAAGTCAATGCGCCGCTGCTGGTCAATGCAAGGACACTGTTCGGCACCAGTCAGTTGCCCAAGTTCGAGGATGATCAGTTCTCGACGCGCGGCGAACCGACCTACTACCTGATCCCCACGTCGGAGGTGTCCCTGACCAACCTGGTTGGCGGCAGGATCGTCGAGGACGACGAACTGCCCATGATGCTGACTGCGCATACGCCCTGTTTCAGGAAGGAGGCCGGTTCCTACGGCCGGGACACCCGTGGCATGATCAGGCAGCATCAGTTTGAAAAGGTGGAACTGGTGCACATCTCCCGGCCGGACGAATCGTATCAGCGGCTGGAGGTCATGACCGGTCATGCCGAAACGGTGCTCCGGAAACTGGAGCTGCCCTACAGGGTGCTGACATTGTGCACTGGTGACATGGGCTTTGCGGCAGCCAAGACCTACGATATCGAGGTATGGGTTCCAAGCCAGGAAAAATACCGGGAAATTTCTTCATGCAGCAACACGGAGACCTTTCAGGCCCGCCGCATGAAATCCCGATGGCGGAATCCTCGTACCGGAAAACCGGAGTATCTCCACACGCTCAACGGCTCCGGCGTAGCGGTGGGGCGTGCCTTGGTCGCGGTCATGGAAAACTACCAGAACTCGGATGGCAGTGTCACGGTTCCCGGTGTGCTCAGGCCGTACATGGGCGGGCAGGAACGGATAGGATGAGGGGCAGAATCGAATGCCAGACCCTGAAGTCTGACGACAGTACCCAAATCTCGTTCTGGTGGTGTTGGGCGCGGGATTTTCTCGTCGAGCAGGAGTCAGGGAGGGGGGCGTAACCGTTGGTGGCATGTTGTTGTTCGGCAAGACGCCGAACCGATTTCTGCCTTATGCAGGGATAGATGCCGCCGCATATCCCGGAACAGAACAGGATTACGACGCGCAAGAGCGTACGACACTTTGCAGCCCTGCGGCACCTTTGCTGGTCCAATGTCGCGATATCGTCGCAAACGGTCTCGTCGAACAGGGGTTATGGGCCTTGTGCAGCGCAACACGCGTGTGATCATCGAGGCACGGGGTGGAAGACGATTGGAGCGTCCGGTCTATCCCCTGATGCGTATCGCGAGAGCGTCGTCAATGCTCCTGTTCGCCGCGATTATCCGCACCAACACCGATGCAGGGTTGGCGGTCTGTAGCAACCGGTTGGAAATCGTCTCGCCGGGTCGGTTGCCCAACGGTACCGATTGATGAGGGCAGGATCCTATCGCAGGTGGCATGATTCCTGATCGAAGCCAGGGTACTGTATTCGGTGATGACCAGTCTTCCGGATGATCTGGTGCCGAGGAAAGGACTTGAACCTTCACGGGCTAATGCCCACTAGCACCTGAAGCTAGCGCGTCTACCAATTCCGCCACCTCGGCAAGGCAGGGGCGGACTCTACCCGTTGTGCTGGATGATGTCAAATTCGGAAACGGGACGGTACAGGGAATCCCGGCGGCAAGCCGAATGCGAATTTCTCATGAGGCCCCGTGTCACACGGTTTCCGGGCGGATTTTGCCTGCTCGAAGGTGTAAGATCCAGGCTGAACAACCTCGGTTCCCTGTCTGGCGAGACCGGAGCAGACTGGGATGGACATGTCACGGTAAGGCACCGTCGATTCGCCTTCGGGAATATGCAGGGCTTCAGGAACGATCCCGGGCTACGGGGTTTGTTCCCATCCAGGTCAGACATCAGGATCAACAGCTTCCAGCCCCGATGACTTATTCACCCTTCCTGGTCCTGATAATCCTGGTCGTCGGCGTGCTGATTGGCGGTGTCGGTATCGGTGGGGTGCTGCTCGTGCCGGCACTGACTTACCTGGCCGGGACTCCCGTGCACGAGGCGATTCCCGCATGCATGCTCGGCTACGTCACTGCGGGAGCGGTCGGCACGGCAGTGTTCAGGCACCAG
>JAJDVC010000104.1 GCA_022826305.1 Gammaproteobacteria bacterium
TCAGGATAAGGAGGTATGCCTGAATACCTGGCGACCGCAGATTCTCCCGCATTGTAGGCAGCAAGAGTCAGATCCAGATTGGAATCAAAGCGATCCAGCAGGTCAAGAATATACCTGCACCCACCAACAAGGTTCTCGGCAGGATCAGTTCGAGTTACAACCCCGTAATGTTTCGCAGTCGCAGGCATCAGCTGCATCAGCCCTACAGCCCCCTTGGGTGAAACGGCATCGGGCCTGAATCCGGATTCCACATGGACAATCGCCTTGAGCAGTGCCGGATCCAGACCATATTCCAGGGCATGTTTCAAGATCATGGCATCGTAATTCGAGGATTGCGGCACCGCAAATCCGCGAACGGGTCTCGTCGTCTGTGCTTCAGGCGCAACAGTCCGGTTAATCGAACCGAAGTAGTCGTCCGCCTCGTACGTCCTGACCAACTGGTATTGATTAAAGGTCTGAAGAGGGCGATCAGAGTAATATCGCTTGCCGGACGGATCATCGTAGACATAGATGGAAGTCGCCAGCAAATCCTGGCACCCCAGCATCACAATACCCAGAAATATTGTGCCATATCGCATGAGATAGTCAATATATCTATCTGTATTTGATATATAATCAATATCCATTTTTCACTCTATCATGCCTTGAAGGATATATCAACTTGTAATACCTGCAAGGTGCCGGACCTGTTCGGCAAACATGATTCAGCCCATCTGACATTCCCGGCACGGGAACCTCTGCCTGTGTCAGCAGTATCGTGACCGACCATCTGGCTGAAGTTGCCGCAGAACCCCCTCATTCCTATCCCGAATACTGCATGAGCGCTGGGAAGCAGTGGATATCATCCGTATCAAGACACGGTTTGCCTGAGATGATATGAGTGAAAGGGATTTCAGCTGTCCAGCATCAGGCCCCCAGACGTTGCCTGTGCCCTTTGCCTGGCAGCCGGGCAAGAGGAGTCCTCACGCCATGGCATGATCAGTTTTCGGGGAGGAAGGGTAGCCGCTATCCAGATGTCAGGGACTGTACCGCAAGCTGGAACAGATCCTGATTATGGACAGCTCCCGGACAATATGAACACCATCTGGCGGTTATTGGGCAGAATCACCGTGCTTGTCCCGATCCTGTTCATGCCGCTCACGGGATTCATCCGACACCTCCTGTGCCTGGCTGGTGGTCCGCGGATTACGGGCGATCCCCGTGATATGGCCCACATCGTGACGCTTGCACCTGCCCAGTTCCCCGGTCGTGGAATTATTCAACCGGCTTGATTCAAGATGCTTGCCAACGGGGAGGACGAGCCAACCGAGACCATGATGGTGGGTTTCCGCGCCGACGAGGTGTTCAAGGACTTCCATGTGGACCCTGACGATTTTCGGCCCGGCAGTCCCGCGATGGTTACGATCATCGACAACGACCCGCGTGATCCTCACGCTTGGCAGCACGGCGACCCAGGGCGGAAGCGGCGACTACACCCTGGCCTGAGGAAGCGCGGAGGGTGTGACCTGCTCCATCCCGGACAACGGCAACGCCACAGTCACGTTCAAGGGACTCTCTGCGAAGGCCGTCACCCTGACGCTGACGGCGAATGCGGACACCAGCGAAGAGGACGGCCTGAAGGAAACGGTCGATATCGGCCTGGGGGCCCTGGACAAGGATTCGGGCACTGGCCTGGACGGTGGGGCCGTCGGCATTGATTCTGATCCATGGTGGAAGAACATGCGGTTTGATGCTGGCCGGCACGGTCGGGAAACTGGACCACCCGTTCCTCTTGAGGGACATTCAGGATAGAATTCTGATTCGGATCGACTGTGATCCGTATCCAGCCGGACAGGAAGAAATTGAAGACCCTCGAAAGGTATTAGCGACATGAGCAATTCACATGTCATCCGTACAGCGAGGCTGACAGACCGCCAGGTCATCGGACTGGCATATTCGATCAAGGAAAATTTGGCAGATGATCACGGCGCGCCTGTTGTCAGGGACATATCAGTTCACATGGCATTTGCACTAATGGCAAACATGGCAAGCTTCGAGCGAAACCATGAGGAAGTCGTTACAACTGGACAGGGATCGCTACGCGATATTGACCCTGGAAATCGCTCTGAGCACTCCTCTTGCGGTTGTGTATCACCGCGGGATATGTATAAACGGTAACTTTCAGCCGTCTCCGTATTTCGATGAAATAGAAGTGCAGGCCGGAAATCCCTCCAGAAGGCATCTTCCTCAATTCCTCAACCTCATCGACATAATTGAGGCGGCTCTTCCCCAGACATATTCGAATCAGGGTCTGGACAGATTACAGGACCCTGCCGACTTCGTGCAGGCGATGACCGCGACGCTAACCGACAAGGTCGGCGACATGCTGGGGCAACCTGACCAGGGTGCGGACCGATTTCGAGGCCGATTTCAAGGAACGGTACGAGCGGCTGGAGACACGCCGTCAAGCCGTGCTTGATGAACTGGAGGAAGAGAAGAAAAAAGACAACAGGCTCTTGATTCGGAAAACACCGAGATGAAAAACGCCTGGCAACGGAAAATGGACGAACTGGCAAGACGCGAACAGGAACTCGATGACCGGGAACACAAGCATGCGCGCAGGAATTTGCGGGAACAGATAACGCGAACATTCAACCAGCGCATGGCAGAGCCGGTAGTTTCCAGCCGTGCATCGCGTATCCGGTGGACCGTCTTCCTGTTGACGCTGTGCACCGGCACCGGACTCGGCTGGCTGGGATTTGCGACACTTGCAGGGTTGGCAACGTACGAAGGCGGGCTTTCCGACTGGGCTGCCATAACCCGAAAAATGCATGAGGGAGGAGGGTGGAGGACGCACTGGCGTCGAACGGCCCGCATATCCGGCTACTGGAGGAACTGGACATGAATCAATTGAACATGGATCTGGGGGTGACGAAATCGAACGCATGTGAACTGATGCGGACCGGTCAGCCCCGTTGGCGGATCGAGAACGAGACGTTCAATACCCTGAAGAACCAGAGCTACGGCTTCGGGCATGACCTTGGTCACGGCAAGCGGTATCTGGCGACGGTGTTCACCCACCTGACGATGCTGGCGTTCCTGATCGATCAGGTACAGTAGCGTTGCTGCGCGCTGTTCCGGGTGGCCCGGGAGAAGGCGGGCGGTTCACGGAGTTCTACATCCAGGACTGGGAAACGCTGTACCATGCGATCGCGTTCGGGCACCGCAAGACCGAACTGGTGCCTTTCGGCATTTCCTGATCCGGTGACCGTGATCGAATGTGCAAAGGGTCGGTTCTTCGGGGAATCATGTGACCAGCAGACGATCCGCTCACTGGCCGGAAGGGTTTCCCTCCCCGCATGCCCGTGTAACCTGCGGTCAAACCACCAGATTCGACAAATCCAGTTCGTGATATGCTTGGCGGGAATTACTGCCGCTCACACGCTCACAGTCACCTTTTTGAGCTGGGGTCTCGTGGCCTGGCCGATGGTTTTCCTGTGAGATCCTCATCCACATCGGCCTTCATCGATTCATTCACGACATGATTCATCAGGCTGGGAATGCCCGGTTCGTAACAGGTGTACATGGACCCTCTTGGACTGAAGTGCCATATGAAACCAGTAGAGACAAGTCTGGTCATGGTATCCGTGATGGAAGAGTCCTCGATATCCATGCCGAGATCCATATAGACCTGATGAATGATGGTATCCATATGGATGAAGGCTCTCCCGGAAGTCTCGGGATCCAGCCACATCCGCTGCCGACAGGCTGTCACCTGCGATCACCGCATGTGCATTGCCGCAAATGCCCAGATGTCGGCTACACCTGCAACCGTTCCGCGATCCACACCTTGATGAGTGCCTGCCGGGTGATGCCGAGCTTGCGGGCCTGCCGGTCAAGCCTGGTCACAACCCAGAACGGAAAGTCCACGTTCACCCGCTTTGCCTCGTGATTGGGATGACGGGATCTCGACCAGTCGACATGTGCGGTGACATCTTCACCGGCCTCGAAACGCCTGTCGAACTCAGATGCCTTCATAATGCTCCACCTCCCGCTTGCGTGAGCGACGAACGGAAACGATCCGTATTCGGTTTCCCCGGTATGTGCAGACCGCTGTCCAGTGTTTCGATCCGATCATTCCCACGGCGAGAAAACGCGGTTCGTCTTCGACATCGGCCGGGGCCTCGATGATGTGAGGATCATCCCAGAGGGCTTGAGCCTCCTCGAAGTCCATGCCGTGCTTTTCATGGTTCGCTGCGCTTTTTCCGGGATCGTATTCGAACCTCATGAAACGGACATTAGCATGGAATACAGTATAATTTCCATACCTTTTTCAACCTGAGCGATATGGATATTTCCCGAACATTGCATGACCGCCACCTTTCGTGGACTGTTCAAATCGCTGGAAACACACCTCCGGTCCGGCAGGGCTCAATCATCATCTGTACGATCACATCACCATGACGTTTGTGGAGAAAGCCGATGTCTGCAGCGGAAATCATTTTCGGCATCAATGAAGATGAACTGGATGGTGGCTATTCGGCGAAGGAACTCGGGTTCGGCATCCATATGCAGGGCGATACCATCGATGATCTTCGCCATAACGCCCGGGAGGTGGACCGCTACTTCGACGAGACCATGGAACGACCGGCCTGTCGCATGGATTTCGTGCGGGGTGAGGTTCTGGTGGCTTGAGGATTGCGGCATGGACTGCCGGTCATTGAAATCTCCCGCATCGCAATTGAGAGTGTGAGAGTATGAGAGTACCAGCTCGCCACAGGCTGATATCCATTCGTCTGGATGACGGTTCCGATGTCCGGAGCGGACAAGTCACCGCGAGGGGAGGGGTAATGCGGTGACTTGACTACATCGCACCAGGAGAGACGAAATTCACGCTGCAAAGCTGCGCTGGATGGCAGGGAAACATGGCCTCCCAGGCAATATCACACACCGATCACCGGAGTCCGCTGCTTTGGCAGGCAATGCTCCCTGAACGCATCCACGCCCGTTCGTTCACCATCCGCCTGAAGTTGTAGCCCAGCGCCATCAGGCTGAACTCGCTGCGGCACTGGTCGAGTCCGCGCATCAGGATCGGAAAGGACATCTCGTTCATGACGGCAATCCTGCATCAACATGGCCGGCCCACGCAGAAAATCGTCATGTGCAGCGTCCTCGGGCGCGGTCATGGCGTCGAAGGCGAGGCACATGCCAGGCAGGCAAAACGGCGGTGGAGGCGGCAGCCGTGGCAGTGCGGAAGGTCACGCCGTGGCCAGCCTGACGTCTACCAGTGCGCGGAGACCTCGAGGCCGAGCATGTGTTCCGCCGACGCGGCGCCGGTCGTGCGTCTGGTCGCCTCGACCCCGAGGGAGAAGCCGGTTGCGTTGCGGGCCGGCGTGAGGCCCAGCCGATGGTGAAGTCGCGGGTATCCGCGGCAAGGTCGAGACCGACATGTGGACTGCCGATGAAGCGCCCCGAGAAGGCCGGGAACCCGTATGCCGCCTCCGCGTGCCGGCGGCTGCCGGTTTCCCCGGCGCCCGCGTAGCCAGCCAGCGGGTCGGTCCGGAACAACGCGTCAAGACGCCATCCGCCGGGCCGCCGAATGCGTGCCCGAACGTGAGCGACAGGCCCCGTGCGGAGGCCGGGTCGGGGTCGAGGGTGAACGAGACGGCAAGGCCCCTGTTCTTCAGGTCGTCCTCGTCATGCGCGACCAGCGTCCGGCCCGACAGGTCGAGGCCGAGTCCTGCCTCGACCGTCACCGCGCCGTCCGGCTCGTCCGCCGTCTCGCCGTCTCCGCCAGCCGTGACCACGGCATATGTGGCGATGCCCTGATCCGGGCTGCCCGCCGCGTCCACCACGGCAAGACCGACCGCAAGGGCCGTGGCCGGCACCGGACTCGCGCTGATCGTGAAGACGGCCGCCGCGCCTTCCGTCACCCCGGAACCGCCGCTGACCGTGACCACCGGACCTGACGACTCGTCGTCGATGATGACGCCGACAGCCGTGCCCGCGGCGATCACGGCCCCCGCGCCGGGCTCGCTCAGCTGCACCGGGAAGGTCTCGTCCGCCTCGACGAGGCTGTCCGCGATCGCCGCAACCGTGAACGTCCTCGTGGCGTCCCCGCCGCGAAGCCGAGGATCTGCGGCGTCGTCTGCGCGACATGGTCGGCCCCGGAAGCGGGATGACTGCCGGCCGTGTCGGCGGCGGTGCGCCACTTCACCGACACCGCGTTGCCAGTCGCGCCGGACCGGGTCACGGTGAAGGTGATCGCAGCCCCCTCGACATCATCGTCGGTCAGCGTGAACATGCCCCGCGCGCTCGCCGTCCTGGCCGGAATCGTGATGCCGAAGCCCGCGACCGCTGCAAAGTCGTCGGTCACCGTCGCCGTGCCCGCGCCCACGCTCACCGCAACCGTCTGCGCTGCGCCGTAGGTCGTGCCCCCCGTCACCGTCGCCGTCACCTCGACCGTGGTCGCCCCGGCGCCCTCCCCGACCTTCGTCTGCCTGCCGACCGTGTCGACCGACAGCGCGATGCCGCCCGGCACACCGTCATCGTCGGTCACGGTCACGCCGACACCGGACACGCAAATGCCCTGATAGTCCGAACTGCCCGCCGTCAGGGTGTGGGGGATTTCCGCGCTACGCTCGCCTCCCGCATTGTCGACGTTCATGAAGGCAACGGCTGTTCGGGCATCCGCGGCAACCATGTGAAGTCTGGTATTCCATCCACCCCGGGACTTGCCGATTGACTGCGGACCGTTTCTTTCAGCGCCCCGTGCCGTCGGGATGCACCTTGATGCCGGTGCTGTCCAGGCCGTACGCCTCGACCCGGATGCGCACCATCCGTTTCCGTTGCAACTGCTCGAACACCCGGTCGAGCACGCCTTTCCTCGACCACTGGTTCATGCGTGTGCAGATCGTGTACCGGTTGCCGAAATGCGCTGGCAGGCCGCGCCACTTGCAGCCCTGTTCGGCCACGTACAGGATCGCGTTGCGCATCTGCAGGGTCGCCAGGCCGACATTACCACATGGCTTCGGGAACAGCGGCGCGATTCGTGCGTACTGGTCAGACGTCAGTTCCATTGCTGTCTGCCCTCTCTCTTTCTCAATCAAATCAACAGATAATGAGCATACCCCATTTGTCAATTTATGTTAACACGCCCTGATGCGTTTTGGGAGCTAATCGGCATTTTTCCCGCACAGCTGATCGAACAACCGAAATAGGTGTTATGATATGCAGTAGACAGAACCAAGGTGCCTGTTTGCCCTCTGGACCAACATACTTCCAACAAATGCAATCCGGGACCATAGATGACACGCATTTCGGATCAGGTGATCTTCCGATCATTGGGCGCATTTTCCATCGGGCGCCAAACCCCAAGGTACGAATCCTGTCCATGGTCTTCATATCTCTTGTTGTCCTGCTGACATGTGGTGTCGCAAACAGCGTCAGGGGCGAGGCATTCGTACTGGATGATATCGAGACATTTCCCTTGCCCCAGTTTACCGACCAGCAATCCAGAACCACCAAACTCATTCACTACCTGATTGACAAGACCCATTTTCTGGATGTCAATCTTGATAATCAGCTATCAGAAAAAATACTTGAACGCTACATCAGTGCCCTGGACCCTTCACGCAGTTTTTTCCTTTCCCAGGACATCGAGGAATTCAGCACAGTAAGACATGAACTGGATGAACACATCAGACTGGGGAATATCGAAGCTGCCTTCAATATATTCCACATCTACAGGAATCGGGTCGAGAAACAGATGGAATTCGCTTTACTCAGACTCCAGGAGCCATTCGATTTCACACTTGATGAAAATTTCACCCTGAACCGGGAAAATCCCCAATGGGCCGTCTCCGGCGCCGAACTTGACGATCATTGGCGAAAGCGCATCAAGAACGATATTCTCAACTTGCGGCTATCCGGAAAGTCCGAAGAGGGAATCACGGACACCCTGACCCGCCGTTACACTCATATTGCACGACAGACCCGGCAATTCACGTCCGAAGATGTCTTTCGACTGTTTATCAATTCTTACGTCAGCACAATTGAACCACACACCAGCTACTATTCACCCAGAGGGGTAGAAAACTTCAAGATCCACATGCGGTTGTCTCTGGAAGGGATCGGTGCAGTACTGCAGACCGATGAGGAATATACACTGGTGAAACGGATCATACCGGGGGGGCCTGCTGACCTGTCCGGCATTCTGCAACCGAATGATCGCATAGTGGGAGTTGGCCAGACAGGCGATGAGATCATTGACGTAATAGGCTGGAGACTGGATGATGTGGTCGACATGATTCGAGGACCAAAGGAATCCGTTGTCACGCTTGAGATATTGCCAGCCGATACGGGGCTGAACAGCGAAACAAGAACCTTGTCCATCAAGCGGGATCAGATAAACCTTGAAGAACAGGCTGCCAGCAGTCAGGTCATTGCCGTTGATTCGTCATTCGGGAAGTCCAGAGTCGGCGTCATTACACTGCCATCGTTTTACAGTGATTTCGAAGGACGAAGAACCAATGATCCTGATTACCGGAGTACAACCCGGGATGTACGAAAATTGCTGCACGAACTGGCTGGCCAAGAGATTTCCGGACTGGTCATGGACCTCCGGGGGAATGGAGGCGGATCACTGACTGAAGCCATATCCCTGACCGGATTGTTCATAGACGAAGGTCCCATTGTCCAGGTAAGGCATTCGACGGGCCGGACCAAGATAGATCGGGACCCGGACCCCGGCATCATCTACGAAGGACCGCTGGCAGTACTGGTTGACCGGCATAGCGCCAGCGCTTCGGAGATATTTGCAGGCGCTATTCAAGACTACAACAGGGGTCTGGTCATCGGTGAACCAACGTTCGGCAAGGGCACCGTACAGAATCTGGTCAATCTGAACAGGCTGGCCAACTCGAACATGGATCTCGGACAGTTGAAGATAACCGTTGCCCAGTTCTTTCGGGTAAATGGGGAAAGCACTCAGTATCGTGGGGTAATCCCGGATATCATATGGCCAACCTCGCATCAGGAAGCAGAGTCGGGCGAGCGGCAATTCGACAATGCCATGCCCTGGAAACGCATCACGGACATACCTTATTCCCGCTACCAGGCCGACATGCGTCAGGATATTCTTGACAAGATCATCTTCGAGCATCAAGAGAGAATCGAGGAAAATCCGGATTTCATTTATGCTCTTGAAATTGGCATGCTCAACAAGACAAGCCGGGACCGCATGCATGTGAGCCTGAGTGAATCGAATCGCAAGACCGACCTGTCTGAACAGAGACTCAGGCTTCTGGAAATTGAAAACAGGAAAAGGCAGGCAAAGGGGGAAATCCTGATTGACTCGATTGAGCATCTTGCTGACGGCATCACGGCCTCCGGCAATTCCGGGGTCGATGCATTCCTGCATGAGAGCGGACATATACTCTCCGACTATGCAAACATCAGCAATACCGCACTTCAGGGTCATCCCGATGCCATCCTTGTCAATCAACTCGACGGCATGGTGCCCGATATCATGGGTAGCAATTAGGCAATTCCTGCCACGGCATGTGCAAGACCATCCGGAATGCGCCGAGAACCTGTCCCCAGAAACTGCGGAGATTCGAAACCCGATCTGACATGTCGGTTTGCTGAGAACGATCCCTTGTGATCCGGCCGACGCTGGTTCTGGCTGCACGAAAAGATCGACAGCAAGGGCGAACGGTTTTGATTGACCCCTGGATCGCACAAGCACATCCCTTGATCAAGCACCTGATTTCCCGGACAAGTCAAACCAGATAGCCGATATGAGATTCTCGGATTTTTCAGACCGATTCCATCCCGGATCCGGCATTCTTGAACTCATGGATGATTTGAGCATGACTGGCGGATCAGACAGGAAAACCTTCATGCTGGGCGGCGGAAACCCGGCAGCGATTCCACTTATGGAGCAATGCTTCCGCGAAGAGATGCAGGCAGTACTCGCCGATGAAAACCGATTTGAACAGATGATCGGCAACTATGATGCGCCCCAGGGCAACAAACGGTTTCTCCGCAGCCTGGCTGAATTGCTGTCTGATGAATTCAAATGGCCGGTTACGGAACACAATATCGCCGTAACAAACGGCAGTCAGTCAAGCTTCGGCATATTATTCAACCTGTTTTCCGGAAAGTTCACGGACGGCACATCCAAACGGATTCTGTTTCCAATGTCCCCGGAATACATCGGATATGCCGAGACAGGTGTCCGGAACGATATCTTTGAAGCAAGGACACCGATCATTGATGCAGAATCACATGGCGACAGTACATTCTTCAAGTACATGCTCGATATGGAAACCCTGAACCTTGACAGCACGCATGGCGCTGTCTGCATATCACGACCCAACAATCCCACGGGAAACGTGATCACCGATCAGGAGCTTTCCGAACTGTGCAGCGCAACCCGCTCGGCCGACATACCCCTGATCATTGATGGTGCCTATGGACCGCCATTTCCTTCAATCCTGTTCCGTGAAGCGACTCCGGTCTGGAACGAGAACATCATCCTGTGTCTGAGCCTGTCCAAGATCGGCTTGCCTGGATTGCGCACCGGCATCGTGATTGCCGACCGAGAACTGATTCAGCTGATACAGGGATCAAATGCAATAAACACCCTGGCTCCGGGTCGTTTTGGCCCCACGCTGGTAAACCGTCTGATCACAAACCGCAGGATACTGGACTTGTCCCGGGATGTCATCCAGCCACACTATTTCAAGCGCGCCAAGCAGACCGTATCCGCAATTCGGGAACTGATGCGAGAACTGCCGGTCAGGATTCATGTCCCGGAGGGAGCAATATTCCTGTGGCTCTGGTTTCCAGGCCTGCCGATCACAAGCCAGGATCTGTATTTGCGTCTCAAGAAACGAGGGGTATTTGTCCTTGCCGGGCACCACTTCTTTCCGGGACTGTCCGGGATCTGGGAACATGCCCAGGAATGTATTCGAATATCCTATTCAGGCGATCCTGAGCAGGTTTTCGGAGGTTTGCAGATCATTGCGGAAGAGATCAGGCATGCTTATGGATGATTGCCCGCATCCAGCATCGTATACGATTATGGGGAATCAGGAGAAATCTGCATGTTCAATCCCACGGATTTCAGATATGCCCTTTCTGTTTCCAGGTCGAACATGGTCAAAGGGTGTGCCATCTTCCAGTCTGGATTGATCGTCAGCACAAGACCGTTCTCCCGAATCAGGATATTGATCCCATCCAGATCCATGTCGCTTCTTCCCCGGTACATGGTGATCGCCAGCCTGAGCAGGACAGTAAGCTTCTTGGCGGCCATGGCCCATTCCGGAGTCATCCATTCTTCCTCGGACAAATGCAGTTTTTGCCGGCTGTTTTTCACCAGCAAGGCCAATATGCGCTGAACCTGCCTGGAAAATCCATTCATGTCGCTGTTTTCAATCATGTATGCACCATGAAGATGATGATGACTGTAAGAGATTCCGATCCCTATTTCATGTAATTGCGCTCCCCAGATCAGGAGTTTCCGGTAGATAGGCCTTTTCAACCCCCACCCGTCCTCAACCTGCTCAAGAAATGATACTGCGAGGCTCTGAACGCGCTGGGCCTGACGCTCATCAGGACCGAATAATGAAGCCAGATTTCTTACTCCGTTAAACCGTGAATCTTCATCGTGCAACCGATCAATCAGATCATAGGCCACACCTTCACGCAAGGCCCCTTCCGATACTTCAATCCGGTCACACCCGAACTCCCGGAATATTGTGGCGAGAATCATGAAGCCGCCGACAAACACCTCCCGACGCTGTTCCGATACCCATGAAAGACCGGCACTGTGTCCGCACTCGAGGATCCATTCCTCAATCGCATCCACGCCTGAAGCAGATATCCAGTCCTCCTTGATTCCAAGCTGTCTTGAAATCCGGTCTGTTGCCTTGATTGTTCCGGAAGTACCAACCACCTCATCCCATCCCTCCTTGCGATACTTCCGGACAATGGTCTCAAGTTCTCGCTGAACCATCCTCTTGGCGCGCGCAATTCTGTCAGTCGTGATTTTCCCGTTTTCAAAAAAACGTCGGGTTAGACTGACGCAACCAATATACAGGCTGTCCATGGCAAGAGGCGTAAATCCGGAACCGACTATGAGTTCCGTACTCCCTCCTCCAATATCGATTACCAGCCGCTTCCTTTTCGTCACAAAGAGATCAAATGCAGCACCCAGATAGATCAATCTGGCCTCTTCATGACCGGAGATAACCGATATTGGATGGCCCAGCGCCTGCTCCGCCTGAACCTGAAAGTGCTGACTGTTCTTTGCTGCACGAAACGTGTTGGTGCCAACAGCACGAATCCTGTGTCTTGGGATGGATTGCAACCTCTGCCGAAACCGTTCCAGGCAACTTACCGCCCTTGATCGGGATGCTTGAGAAAGATTGCCGTCTATCTGTAATCCTGCACCCAGGCGGACCATTTCCCTGACCTTGTCCACGATCTGAATCCCGCCCTGTTCGTTTTCCCTGGCAATAACCATATGAAAACTGTTGGAACCCAGGTCCACTGCTGCGATGTACCGCTGCCAATCATCCGAGTGCTCTCGACCTGTCATATCCGCCGTTCTTGGCCCCTGCATCGCATGTCTTGCCTGAATCTGACCTGATGACCCGTATTCGACACCATCTACCCGTGTTGATCGTGACATGCAACCAGTCTCCTGCATCCACATCAACCCCGTTCACCGAAAAGTATACCGCTGTTCCGTTGCAGCTTCTGCAAAACTTCACTCAGCACATGAAACTGTACAAGGTGTGCCAAAAATTCATCATGGTTGCCGAATCAGCAGGGAGGGTCTTGCAACCAGAAATGTTCAACAAGAATCTGAAGGTTGGCCCTGCCCTTGAAAATATTGCAATCAAGTTGATATACCGCCTCAATCCATTCCATTTCCGGCGCCTCCTGTCCTGCCTCCAATGCCCTGAATGCGACAGCATCAACAGGCCTGCCTTGACCATTCAGGGAGAGCTCCAGCTTGAGATGATATCTGCCAACCACCTTGCGTTTCAGCACACGGAAAATGCCATGGAAGGTCGGAGCCGGAAATCCTTGCCCCCAGGGGGCCGCTTCGCGGATTTCTTCTGCATTCTTCAGCGTAAGATCCTTTTCGGTCAGGAGTCCATCGGTGACGATGGACTCCGGAGAGCCATGAGATTCAAAGTATGTCGACACCAGTTCTCCGAATTTCTGTCGCAGTGGTTCCAGCTTGCTTCGCTGAATCGTCAGGCCAGCTGCCATGGCATGCCCCCCAAACCTGATGATCAACTCCGGATCGTGTACAGCCAGCAGTTCCAGCAAGTCTCGAATGTGCAGGCCCGGAATCGACCTCGCGGAACCGGTCAGGGTGTCGACTCCTGCATCAGCGAACACGATTGCAGGCTGGCCTGTCTTTTCCCTTATCCTGGAAGCAACCAGTCCAGTAACTCCAAGATGCCAGGTCGGATCATGCAGGCAAAATCCCTTCCGAATTGCGGTCGGGTCTTCCGCCAGATTCCTTCCACCCTGAACCTCCGTTGCAATCTCAAGCGCCCTGGATTGCATTTCTGATTCAATTGACTTGCGTCGAACGTTTATCTCGTCAAGGGTAGCGGCATGCTTCCTTGCCTCATCCCCCGAATCTGCCAGCAGGCATGCTATCCCGGTGGAGATGTTCTCCAGTCTGCCCGCCGCATTAAGCCGTGGCGCTACAGCAAACCCCAGGTCCGATGCTATCACCCGCTTGTGGTCCCTGCCGGCAATCTCCAGCAATGCCAGAATGCCTGGACAGCACTTGCCGGATCGTATCCTGTGTATCCCATGAGAAACCAGTATCCGGTTGTTGTAATCAAGCGGAACCATGTCCGCAACAGTTCCCAGTGCCACCAGGTCCATATATTGCGCAAGATTCGGCACCTTGATCCCCTGTTCGACAAACCAGTCTCCAGCCACCAGTCG
The DNA here is from genome assembly GCA_022826305.1 of Gammaproteobacteria bacterium. Taxonomy (GTDB): domain Bacteria; phylum Pseudomonadota; class Gammaproteobacteria; order Arenicellales; family Poriferihabitantaceae; genus Poriferihabitans. The sequence goes on from JAJDVC010000104.1 coordinate 13,966, forward strand.
TTCCCGGACCATGCTCAGCAGATAAAACAGTACCCCCACCCCCGAAAGATTCTTCCCGGGGAACTCGCAACCTGATTGATTCGGATTGATGATCGCGTCCGCATCCGGAAGATTCGGCCCTGGCAGGTGATGATCCGTGATCAGCACGCCTTTGCCGTGTTTTTTGAGCGCGGCCACTCCATCCATGCTGCTGATTCCGTTATCCACCGTTACCACCAGATCAGGGTCGAGTCCGAGGATTTCCCCGACAATCTCCTGTGACAGCCCGTATCCATACCTGAACCGATCAGGGACCAGATAACTGACCCGGGATGCTCCAAGCCGGGGCATCACACGCATGCCGAGTGCGGTGGCCGTTGCCCCATCCACGTCGTAGTCACCGACAATGACAATGTGCTGACCGCTCCTGATTGCCGAACAGAGCAGATCAGTCGCAGCCTCGCCATCACGAAAACCTTCCGGGCGAAGCAGACTTTTCAGCGGATACCTCAATTCTGCAGTATCACATACCCCCCGGTTCCTGAAAATCCTGCCCAGCAATTCCGGATAATCCTGCCACAAGACAGAATCGCCAGTTGACATCTCGTCTTCCTGTACCTGCCTTGTTACCACCTTTCGATGCTGGTGGCCTGTTTCAGGAGCAATATGCATATCTACGAACCTCCGATAATCCGACTGGAGCGGCGTATATCACGCTCACTGTCCCCCGGCATTCGGTCCGCAACGGTCCGAAGTCTTGCCAGACCATTGCATTGGACATTGCTGGATGACATGATTTTTCTTCTGCACATTACACAGTGCAAGCTTATAATGTGCATCCTGTCACTGCAATTCATTTACTACACACCGTGATTACTGAATCCGGGGAGAAATATCATGATCAAACTGCTTAAATTCCTGCTGGCGCCTGTTACCGGTCTTGCAGTCGCTTCTGCCGCATCAGCGGAATGTACCAACGATACATGGAACAAGGTGATGGACCGTGGAAAACTGGTAGTTGGAGTCAAGGCAGACTACAAGCCATGGGGTTACCGCGACACCGATGGCAATATCATCGGTATGGAGGCCGACATGGCCGCCGATGTTGCACGCACCATGGGTGTTGAACTCGAGATGGTGGCCGTACAGTCATCCAATCGCATGCAATTTCTCGAGCAGGGAAAGATTGACCTGATGATTGCCACCATGTCGGATCGTGCCGACCGAAGGGAAATCGTCGGAATCGTGGGTCCGAACTACTATACATCCGGAACGAACGTCCTGGCGCCTGCAGCGATCGGACTCAAGGAATGGCAGGAGTTGAACGGGAAGCCGGTGTGCGGGAAACAAGGTGCATTCTACAACCAGATAGTCGAAGAACGCTATGGTGCAGAAATCGTTGCCTTTGTAGGCAATGCCGAGGCAAAGCAGGCGTTGCGTGACAAGAAATGTATCGCCTGGGTATATGATGACAGTTCGATCATGGCAGACCTGTCCTCGGGAGAGTGGGACGGTTTCGAGATGCCCCTGGCGACAGAAGACGACAATCCATGGGGGCTTGCTGTTCCAAAGGACGAAGAAAACTGCATCTTCGGACGGTTCATGTCGGGCATGCAGTACAACTGGCATCGAAACGGAACGCTTGTCGGACTTGAGTCCAAATGGGGCATCCAGTCGACCCAGTACCTGGTCAACCAGAAAGAAAGATTCAAGGATTGGTTAGCCGACTAAAAACATACAACGAATAGCCCGGGAAACCGGGCTATTCGTATCTGCAAGAGCTCCGGGATGATCGAGACATTCCAGGAATTCTTTCGCTCCGTCGCCGATCATCACCCGACCTGGAATTTCATCTTCTTTTATGAAGAGCGGCAGTGGAACAAGGTCATCGGCGGGCTCTGGGTCACAATCAAGCTGTCCTTGGCCTGTGTACTCTTCAGTGTCCTGATCGGTATCGCTGGCGCCGCAATGCAAGGCGCGCACAATCGGTTCGTCCGATACCTCGTTGCCGGATATATCCAGTTTTTTCGAAACACACCCCCCGTAGTGCAGCTTCTCTTTTTCTATTTTGCTCTTGGAAGATTCACTCCGACATACAGCCCTGATGGCTGGCTGGAACTGCCAATAATTTCAAACGTTGGATGGGCAATCGTTTCGCTTTCGTTTTTTGCGGGCGCATTCAATGTGGAAATATTCCGTGCCGGAGTTGAAGCCGTACCAAGATCCACCCAGGAAGCCGCCAGCGCCCTGGGATTCAGACGCCTGCAGATATACAGCCATGTCGTTCTGCCGCTGGCGTTTCGCGTCTCCCTGCCTGCCCTCAACAACAATCTTGTCAACCTGGTAAAGACCACCACACAGGCATTTGTCATTGCCGTACCTGAACTGCTTTATCAGTCCGTAACCATCTGGAATGACTTCCCTTCCGCCCAAAACCCCATGATGGCTGTTCTCTTTCTCAGCTATCTCGGGCTGGTCGGCATACTGGTTTTCGGCATGAACCGATGGGAGCGCTCGATCAGGATACCAGGGTATGGGGGTTAGGGGGAAGATGAAATACATTCCTGCCCTGAATGCTCCGGCACACACTGACCTGCCAGTACTGCATTCGTTCCGGTCCAGCTATTCCCATCCTGAAGAACTGGGGTTTTCCCGATGGATTGCCTCCATTCCCCTGTGGATACCCCTGACTCTGGCGGGATGTGCAGCACTGGTTCCATCCCTGGTATCCGCACAGGGCGGGGGATTTACCATGACAGACGCTTTTGCCGCCCTGTTTCGCTGGATTCCGTTCCTGATGCTCCAGGGATTCGTCTTTACCATAATCATCAGTTTCCTGACAATGATGCTTGGCACACTAATGGGAATTCTGCTGGGACTGGGGCAGGTCACTCCACACTGGATAATTTCCCGCGCCAGCTGGTTCCTTACACAGATATTTCGCAATTCTCCATGGCTGGTCCTGCTCTTCATCGTCATGCTCTCTTTCCCTTATGAAGTTTCCTTCGGTGGCAGGACGCTATCCGTTCCGGACTGGATCAAGGCAGTCATCGGATTATCCCTCCCCATAATGGCAAACATCTCGGAAATTGTTCGTGGAGCCGTCAATTCGGTTCCTTCCGGCCAGTGGGAAGCTGCTGAAAGCCTTGCCTTTACACGACGCCAGATACTGTTTCAGATCATCCTGCCCCAATGCTTCAAACGCATGATTCCACCGTGGATGAACTGGTATGCGATTCTGACCATGGCCACTCCGATCGTCTCGATCCTCGGGGTAGAGGAAATACTGAACCTGACCAAGCAGGCCATTGAGGCGGAAAACAACCGGCCGGAACTGCTGATTCCATTCTACAGCTTTGTCTTGCTGGTTTTTTTCTGCTATTGCTATCCAATTGCGCGCCTGACGTTGAGACTCGAGAAACGGTTCACGGTCCAGTTCCTGTAAGATAAGGACATGGACAAGAAATCCGGCAATCCCATGGTCGTGCTTGAAGATGTCCGAAAGTCATTCGGTGAAACCGAAGTTCTCAGAGGCATCAGCATGGAAGTACACAAGGGTGAAGTGGTCTGCATTATCGGGCCATCAGGCGGAGGGAAATCGACACTCATCAGATGCATCAACGCCCTGAACGATATCCAGTCCGGTTCAATCAGGGTAAAGGGACAGGAGGTACACGACAATAATCTGGACAAGATCGAACTTCGCAAGAAGGTCGGCATGGTATTCCAGCAGTACAACCTCTT
>JAJDVC010000197.1 GCA_022826305.1 Gammaproteobacteria bacterium
CGAAGTGACTGCATTTCGAGGCTACTGTCCTTGGTTGACCGGGCTGACCAGATACATCTTATCTCTTGAGGGTGATTGGTTGGTGAGAAACCAGAGCAAATGTGGGTAATTGTCCTGGCAGTTCACAATCGGGCAGGTCTATACCTGCGAAATCTCCGCGGGATACCGAGTTCGGTGCGTCAGGAGACAGTTTGCTGCAAGCAGGACATGAACGGGATGCACAGGCATTCACTGCCTTACAGGGGCGTTCTTCCAGCCTGGGCAACCTGACGTGCCCGGCGGCGCTGGATTGTCCAGACCAGGGCAAGGAGCGCCAGGGCGGGGAGGTAGAATACCTCCTTGACGACCCGATCCCTTTCGGTTCGGATGGTCCCGATCTGTACGGGTTCGTCGCCATAGTAGTCGAACGTCTTGCCGATGGTCTCGAAGAACGGGGACCCCGGAAAGGGTTCTTCTATGATAGCCTGGCCGTCTTCAAGCAGAACGGTCAGGCCCGCATCCTCCAGGCGCCTGATGGCCTCGGCCTGATTCCCCATGGGGACCAGTATTGTCGTGCTGGCGATCTCCCCGGTATCAAAATCCGGTCCGGTGACCACCATGGTCAGGGTTCCGTCAGGCGTGGCACTGCCGACCACCTCGTAGATTTTCGAGGGGTGGACCTCCTCGTAGGGCGGATCGACACGGTCAAGCCAGAATCCGGGCCTGAACAGGGTAAATGCGACCAGCAGCAGGACAGCCGATTCCCACAGCCGGTTGCGGGTGACAAGCCACCCCTGCGTCGCCGAAGCGAACAGCATCATGGCGACCACGGCAACGACGAAGACGAAAATCGCCTTGAGGAACGTGACGTCGATCAGCAGCAGTTCGGTGTTGAATATGAAGAGGAAGGGGAGCAGGGCGGTACGGATATCGTAGGCGAATCCCTGGATACCAGTCCTGATGGGGTCGCCTTTCGAGATGGCGGCGGCGGCGAATGCCGCAAGTCCTACCGGGGGCGTATCGTCTGCCAGTATGCCGAAGTAGAAAACGAACAGGTGTACTGCGATCAGCGGCACGATCAGTCCGTTCGCGGCGCCCAACGTCAGGATGACCGGGGCCATGAGCGAGGATACGACTATGTAGTTCGCCGTGGTGGGAAGTCCCATGCCCAGGATCAGGCTCATGACGGCGACCAGAACCAGCATCAGGATCAGGCTGCCTCCGGACAGGAATTCAACGAATTCCCCGACGACCTGGTGCGCTCCGGTCAGGGATATGGTCCCGATAATGATCCCGGCCGCACCGGTGGCGATGCCGATCCCGATCATGTTGCGCGAGCCGGCTATCATGCCGTCAATCCATTCGCATACACCGCGTCTGAAGGCTTGCGGGAGGTTTCCGGTGCCGCGCATCAGCGACTTGAGTGGGTGCTGTGTCAGGCTGACCAGGATCATGGCCATGGTGGCCCAGAAGGCCGACAGTCCCGGAGAAAGCCGTTCGACGACGATGCTCCAGATCAGGATGATTATGGGCAGGATGTAATACAGGCCGGTGATTGCCGTGGCGCCCGGTCTCGGCAGTTCGGTAATGGGCGCGTCGGGGGCATCGACCTTCAGGTCGGGATGCCGGGAGGCCAGCCAGATGAGCCACAGATACGTGAGCGCGCAGCCTGCCGCGACAATCATGAAGGCGGCATCCGGTGCGGCCCGCTTGATCCAGCCCAGCCCGAAGTATACGGCCATGCCAAGCAATGCGATGCCGATGAAGCCACCCAGGAAACCGATTGCCCTGGCGGCGAGTGTCAGGTTCGATGGGGGTTTTGGCAGACCCTTGAGATCGAGCTTCATCGCTTCGATATGAACGATATAGACCAGCGCGATGTAGGAGACCAGTGCCGGCACAAGCGCATGTTTGAGGATGTCCGTATAGGAGATGCCCGTGAACTCGGCGATAAGGAATGCGGCGGCGCCCATCACCGGCGGCGTCAACTGGCCATTGGTGGACGAGGCCACCTCGACGGCGCCCGCCTTTTCGGCGGTGAAACCGGTGCGCTTCATCAGGGGGATGGTGAAGGTTCCGGTCGTCACCGTATTGGCGATCGAGGATCCCGAATACAGGCCGCTGAGCGCCGAGGCGACCACGGCAGCCTTTGCAGGCCCTCCCCGGAAATGTCCCAGCAGCGAGAAGGCGATCTTGATGAAGAAGTTGCCGGCGCCAGCCTTTTCAAGGATCGAACCGAACAGGACGAACAGGAAGATCAGGGATGCAGATACACCCAGCGCGACCCCGAACACGCCCTCGTTCTGCATCCAGAAATGCCACATTGCCTTGCCATACGACGCCCCTTTCCACTGTATCGCTTCCGGCATGATGTCAAGATGGCCGAAAAATACATAGAAGACGAATACCGAGGCGACGATTACCAGGGGCAGCCCCAGGGCGCGAAAGACCGTCAGACCAAGTATCAGCATGCCGATGGTGGAGATCACCAGGTCCCCGGTGGTCGGCAGTCCGGCGCGCACGGCGATCTCGTTTCTCAGGACGACAATGTAGAGACAGGCGGCGACCGCCAGCCCGGCGAGCACCCAGTCATACCAGGGAATATGGTCCCTGGGAGAGGAAGACAACAGCGGAAAGGCCATGGACGCGAGAAAGAACGCGAAGGCCAGATGGATGAGCCGGGCATTGGAGTTGGTGACAACGAAGCTCCAGCCTTCCGGCGCAATCTCCGTCAGGTAGAACGGGAGATTCGAGGCGATATACAGCTGGAACAGTGCCCAGACAAACGCGACGCAGGGTATCAGGTTGCGTTGCCAGCCGCGAGGATTCCGATCCCCGATGTCTATGGAAGCAACCAGATCTTCCGCGGATTTTTGCCTGGAGTCGGCCATGTGTGTTTCCGGTCTGACTGTTTCCGGTCATGCCTGCCGGAAACAGTCAGACCGGAAAACGAACGGGACGGGAAGATTTCCGTCCCGTTCGTGAATCGGTTACAGCCAGCCCCGTTCCTTGTAGTAACGCATGGCGCCTTCATGCAGGGGAGCGGAGAGTGAGTCGGAAATCATCTCCGATTCCTTGAGGTTCGCGAAGGCGGGGTGCAATTTCCTGAAGTCATCGAAGTTGTCGAAAACCGCCTTGACTACAGTGTAGACGGCATCAGCAGGAACGTCGG
>JAJDVC010000028.1 GCA_022826305.1 Gammaproteobacteria bacterium
GTCAGAACAGGATCAAGACATATGGAAGCTGGTGGCTGATTCTGGTCGACCATGTTTGTATGGTGCCGATGCAATACCTTTCGGAGGATGAATTATCATTTGTCCGGGATCAGGATTTTGACTTCTGGGACCGTGTCGTTGTAGTCAGTAATCATATGGGCGGCTGGCATTATGACTTGCGACCTTGGTGATGCGCCGCTGTAGACGATTGGCTTCGGAAAGAGAGTTTTCGACGTCTGAACCGTGTTCACGACCAATATGAATCCGGGTCCGTGGAATTTGAGTGCCATGTTGTATATCCTGCCGATATTATATTCGCCAGTCAGATACAAGAACCCTCCAACGATTTCTTCGCTTCATGGTCCGCTCTTGTGTGACTTTGATATTTGCTGAAACATGAATATTTTCTGTACAGAAATATTGAACAATAACGATACTTGGTCTGGATTGGCTTGTAGGCGATTTGTCGCTGAAGGCGGTTTTTTCGGTATCAGCTGATAGCAGAGCTGTGTTGTAACCGAGAATGAGCGTTCGTGGGAAATGCAGGCCATTCGTCGATCGGAACGAATCAATGGCTGCTTGGGGAGACTGTGTAAAGAAAGCAGTTCGAAAAATCGGTGCCTGCTATCGGACCTTGAGTAGTTCCAGAAACACGGAAGGCGTCAGAATCGGCACCCCTTGAAGTGCCTTGGGCATTGTCAGCAGGTCGTGGTCTCCTGTAACCAGGCAGGACGCATCTCCGATCAATGCCGTCTCAAGCAGTTTGTCGTCATCCGGATCTCTGCATCCAAGCCGGACACCCGTAATTGAAACCAATTCGGAAACCGCTTCAAGCTGGGACAGCCAGACCCTGCGCATGTCCCGGCTGACGTACCGATCGAACTTCGGGCGATCGAATCTGCTTTGCAACTCGAAAAAGGTCTCGTCGGAGAAAATAAGCACACCATTCACCGAACGGACCGAATCAAGGACTGCCCGGGGAGACCCTTGGGGGCGGAGCGTAGCACTGATCAGGACGTTGGTGTCTACAACAACCCGCTTATTTATCATCCGACAGGAGGGTTGCGAGCTGCGCTTCCGTCAGACCGTTTGCCGAAGCCTCCTCGCCCAGGGTGTCCATTGTCGCCAAAAGACGTTCCCACGCGGCTCCACGAAGGTGCTCGTAGTGCTGTAACGACATCATCACGCTGACGGCACGACCCTTCTTGGTCACCTGCACGGGTGCGCCTTGGGCAGCGTCGAGCAATTGACCGAATCGATTTTTTGCTTCTCTGGCAGCGATCTGTTTCATGTTGGCTATTATAGCCATAATGGGCCTGTCATGCAATCCTCAGTTACGCGCCTGCGATATGCCTTCATCGATTGCCGGAAGATCCCCGCCTGGACTTGCCTGCACATATGCAGGTACCGTGGATTGCCGGTACGATTATCCAGTGCTGGCGCGGGAACACAGGACATAGATTTCCTTTCTGCGCTCTACGAAAGTCGTGAAGTACTCGTTTGTCTCCTGACCCACACAGAACAGGAAGCAGCCTTCTTTCGTATGGTGGCGAATTTTTCCAGTAATTCCCGTGGTGTCAAGTCGGGAGCATGGGTCCTTGCAAGATTCTCAGAATGACCGGAAGGCAGCAGGCTATGAAAGTACATGGGAGCCACTTGCTGGTGAAAGTCTCCCACATCAAGACCGCACACTTCCCGCTACCTGATCCGAACATTGCATGAAGGGTGTACAGGAGTGGATATTACCCGTATCCGGTCACGATTTGCCGGTTGCGGATGATGAGCAGCCGACTTGCCCGGCATCTTCTGTGCAGCAGACGGCTACACAGGGCCGGCATGAGGCGTGCGGGCCGCCCATGGCATCGGTTGCCGGAGGCCCGGGCAGGAGCAGCCCTCACGCCGTGGCGTGATCGGGTATCCGGGCGCCAGGTGTTGTACCTCCAGGCGGAACAGGTCCTGGTACGGACAGCTTCCGGACAGCATGAACACCACCCGGCGGGTATTGCGCACGATCACCGCCCCGCTGCGCAGCAGCTTCAGGCGCAGCGTGCCGACATGCACCCGGGCCAGCCGCGGCCCGCACAGCCCGTTGGGGCGGACATGCCCCAGCAACACATGAGCGAGTCCGCCGAGCGGCCTGCGGTACTGGTTCGGCCACCACAGCGAACAACCGGTGCGGTATAATCCGCAACGTACCGAAGCAACCTGAACCCATCGGTCAACTGTTCCCACGTATATCGCAAGGCATGAAAGAGCATTCCATCGAAATCGCTGTCATCCCTGGAGACGGGATCGGCAAGGAGGTGGTGCCGGCAGCGATCCAGGTCCTCGATCAGGTGAACGCACAGTTCGGCATCAACATCAACTGGACCTGGTTTGACTGGGGATGCGAACGGTTCCATGCCTGTGGCAGCATGATGCCGGAAGACGGCCTGGAGCAACTGGCACGGTTCGATGCCATCTTCCTGGGCGCGGTTGGATTTCCCGGGGTTCCCGACCATGTGTCCCTATGGGGGCTGCTGATTCCTATCCGTCGGCGGTTCGAACAATATGCGAATGTCCGGCCGATACGGCTGCTGAAGGGTATCCGTTCACCGCTCAGGGACCGGAAACCGAAGGACATCGACTTCATCGTGGTACGCGAAAACAACGAAGGCGAGTACTCGGAGATCGGCGGGCGGCTGTACACGGGAACCGACCGGGAAATGTGCATGCAGGAGGCGGTCTTCACGCGGCAGGGGGTGGACAGGATCCTGCGCTATGCCTTCGAACTGGCAGGCACCCGGAAAAGAAGACACGTGACATCGGCAACCAAATCGAACGGCATCAAGATCACCATGCCCTACTGGGACGAACGGTTCGCCGACATCGCGGCCCGGTATCCCGGAATCTCGACCGACCAGTATCATATCGACATTCTCGCCGCGCACTTCGTGCTCCACCCGGACTGGTTCGACGTGGTGGTAGGCAGTAACCTGTTCGGTGACATCCTTTCGGATCTCGGGCCAGCCGTCGCAGGTACGATAGGCATTGCCCCGTCGGCAAACATAAATCCTGATCGTACCAGTCCCAGCATGTTCGAACCGGTACACGGATCCGCACCTGACATCGCAGGCAAGGGCATGGCAAACCCGATTGGTCAGATCTGGTCAGGCGCGATGATGCTGGAATTTCTCGGACACGCGGACGCACACGACCGGATCATGCATGCCATCGAGGCGGCCCTGGCGGATACGCAGGTCCTGACCCCCGACATGGGGGGCCGGGGCAACACCCTTTCACTGGCCGGACAGATTCTGGAGCACTGCAGGCGCGCGGAATGAAGGCCGGAACCCTGAAACGGATATCCGGTTACCGCGTTCAGTCCCTTGAGCGCGTGCAGGCAGGATCCCAGACAGGTTCGCACAGCACCGTCGCGGACCGCCTTTCCCCGATAAGCAGGACATCAAAGGTTGACCCCGGGGATGCGTGGACAGGTTCCACGTAGGCAAACCCCAGGCTCCTTCCCGTCACATGCCCATGGCCGCCTGACGTGGTGACCCCGATCGGGCGATCGCCATCCAGCACGACCTCGCCTCCCGCCACGTCATTGTCACCCGGCTCCACTTCAAGATACACCAGTTGCGTCTCAATCTGCCCGGCCTGCACATCAAGGGTTGCCTGCCGACCCCGGAAGTCGCCCTTTGCCCGACTGAAAAAGCGCATGACATCCGCTTCAACCATGGTGATCTCGTTAGTCAGTTCCGCACCCCACCCCTTGTAGGCTTTCTCCATGCGCAGGGAATTCATGGCATAAGCGCCGAAATCCGCAATACCGAAATCCGCTCCGGCGGAACAGAGTGCCTGATAGACCGTTACCATGTCATCCATGCGACAGTGCAGTTCCCAGCCGAGCTCCCCGACGTAATTGACCCTGAGCGCCCTCGCGGAAGCGCCTGCCACCGATATCCGCTGTGCGGTCAGCCAGGGAAAACGCGCATTGGACAGGTCTGCATCAGTCACCCGGCCGAGCACATTGCGCGCATCCGGCCCAGCCACCACCAGGACTCCCCACTGATCGGTGACATTGGCAACCTGTACATCTTCTCCAGCTTCCACTCCCTGCTGCAGAACGGACAGGTCGCGCTCTTCGCTGGCAGGACCGGACAATACGTAGAAGTGCCGTTCACCCAGCCGGGTAATGGTGGATTCCCCGTTCAGCCGACCGTTCGGGGCCAGGTAATGGGTCAGCACGATTCCACCTTCCCGCCTCGGCATGCGATTGGCGCTGATCCGGTTCAGCAGGGTCTCCGCATCCCGACCGGTCACCTCGTACTTGGCGAAGGTCGACAATTCCATGATTCCCGCCCTCTCGCGTACCGCACGGCATTCGGCCGCCACCACCTCGAAGGTATTGTTGTGCCTGAAACCGATGTCCTCCGCACGGCCGTCCGGAGAAAACCACTTCGCCCGCTCCCACCCGTTGACCTCGGTGTAGACCGCACCCTTCTTCCCGAGAAGATCATACAGCGGCGTAACGCGCATCTTCCGGCCTGCCGGTCGTTCCTCGCCCGGCAGGTGAAGCTTGTACATGTGTTCGTAATCCTCGTGGGACTTGGCCTTCGTATAGTTCCCCACCGCAAAACCGCTGAAGCGTCGGGGATCAACGCCAGCCATGTTGATTTCCGCGTCCCCATGTACCATCCACTGGGCAAGGTACTTGCCGGAACCTGCGCCTGCCGCAATACCGATCGACGCGCCGTTGCAGTGCCAGAAATTTCTCAGCCCGGCTGCCGGCCCGAGATACGGGTTACTGTCCGGGGTATGGGGGATCGCGCCGCACACCACGCGCTTGATACCGAGTTCGCTCCACATCGGAATCCTTTCCATGACCCGTTCGATATACGGCATGATGGTCTCGAGATCCGGATCGAACAGTTCATTCTGCGACTCCCATTCCGGCCATCCGCCGCGATGGGTCCAGCACTCCTGTGAATTTTCCATCTCGTAGATTCCGATCAGCCCCGATTTCTGCTCCTGCCGATAGTACGAGGAAGGGTACGGATCGCGAATCACGGGCATCTCCTCGTCCCGCTCCAGGAACTCGGGCACGGTGTCGGTCACCAGGTAGGTATGCTGCATGTTGATCAGCGGCACGTCCGTTCCCACCATCTGGCTGACCTGCCGCGCGTAGCAGCCAGCCGCATTTACCACATGTTCTGCAACCACCTCTCCCTGTTCCGTAATCACCTCCCACTCGCCGGAGCGGGACGGGTTGATATCCAGCACCCGGTTGCCGGTCACGATGCGTACCCCTTTCATCCGGGCTCCCTTGGCCATGGCGTTACACACTCCCGCCGGGTCGACGTGTCCGTCCGTATGGGTCCAGGCGCCGGCAAGTACCCCGTCAATCTGCGCATAGGGGATCAGTGACCGGATCTTGGCCGGATCGATGATCTCGCAATCGTACCCGATCAGCCTGCCCACTCCCGCAACCCGATGGAACCACTCGACTTCCTGCGGCTTGTAGGCAAACCGGATTCCCCCGCAACCATGCCAGCTGACGTACTGCCCGGTCAACGCCTCCAGCTGCGGGTAAAGATTCACCCCGTAATCATGGATCTTTGCCATGTTGTAGTCGGCAATGAAGCTCGGACACTGGCCGGCGGCATGCCAGGTGGAACCGGAGGTCAGTTCTCCCTTCTCGATCAGCAGGCAATCGGTCCACCCTTCCTCCGCCAGGTGATAGGCGAGCCCGGCACCCATTACGCCGCCCCCGACAATGACAACCCGCGCATGGGAAGGCATTCCTGTTTCGTTCATCTCTCATGACTCCTGGTTGATCCGACGCCCCCGGGTTTCAGTGGACTCACACCGGGTGCATCTGCGCCCTGGGTAATCGGATATCGAAACACTGCCGCAGATGGTTGTCAAGCTCCTCCGGAATATGGCCGGGGAAGTGGGTCTGCAGGATTTCCCGGGTCTTCTCTCTGGCCACTTCGTCAACCGTCTTCGCTCCCAGTTCAGTCCACTCGGCTGGCGTCAGACGATTGCCGACCTCCGGGTAGACATAATCGGTCTGCATGCGCGACAGGGTCGCGGGATGGCCGAGAAAGTGCTCCGGACCGTTCAGGCACACGTCCTCTATCGTCTCGAGGGCCAGATTGTCGTCATCTATCTCGACACCCCGGATACTGCGGTTGATCGCGGCGAGCATGTCATTGTCGATGGTCGCGCCCTCGAAACTGAAACCAAGCAGGCTGGCCTGCATGCCGACCGACTCATAAACCAGATTCGTGCCGCTGTGCCCTGCAAGGGTGACGGTATATGCCTTTTCAAATCCCGACTGGGCATCCGGAATCTTGGCATCCGCCATCCCGGCCGCAATGCCGGTCGGCAGATCAAGATGGCGGCCGACCTGCCCGCATGCTGCCATGAGCACCGCCTGTTCACCGCTGCCACCGCTCATCGCTCCGGTCCTGAGGTCGGAAACGAACGGCCAGGGTCCGAAGATTGCCGGATGCCCGGGAACCATCAGGTTCACGCAGGCCAGGGCGGCCAGACACTCCGCACACTCCTGAACGATCGCGCCCGCCAACGATGCCGGGCTGGTGGCCCCAGCCTGTCCCGCAGCCAGCAGCAGGACAGGCATGCCGCCATGAACACAGACTTCCATGACGCGGCAGGCATCCTCGGCAAAGCGTAACGGGGGCACGACAAAACAGCAGGACAGGCTTGCAAACGGCCGTGCCCGCCACCTGTCTTCTCCCCCGGCGATTTCATGCAGCATCCTGAGTCCCTCCCGTGCATGATCAGCCTCCACGTAGCTGAGCCCGCAATGCTTGGTCGTGCCCGCTACGGATGCATAGGTGGTGTTGAGATCCATCGCCGCCGGCTCTTCGATATCCCGCGCAACCATGCAACGCTGGAAGAAATGAATATGCTCGTGCCTGTCAACGAGGCGGGCCGCGTCATACAGGTCCTGCAACGTGGACTCCCGGTAAGCCCCGGCATCCGGATAGCCTTCATGGATCTTCCAGTCATCGGCCACATGCACGGCCGCTCCAGCCGTTCCGAAATAGACCCGGTTACCGCTCAGCAACATGTCATGTCGCGGGTCCTGTCCGCACAGGGTGATATCCCGTGCACAGTTGTCCAGGGTCCAGGCGATGAGTTCCCGGGGAAACAGCAGCCGGCCATCCGCGGAAAGCCGGCCGCCAGCCTTCGTGACCAGCTCGACATACGAGGGGATGGCACGGCTGAACCCCACGTTTTCAAGGAGGTCCAGCATGGCTTCGTGTATCCGCTCAAGCTGCTCCGGGGTAAGGGGGTTGTAACGTCCGCCCAGCTGACCGGGCCTGACCGGTTTGTCTGTCTCCGGAAGCGGCGCGGCCCTCAGGGCCTTTCTCGCTTCCCGTCCGCCTGCTCTTCGTGACATGATTCTATCGCGTCGCTTCAAATTGTGCGTTTGTTGAACGGTGATTCGAATTATCCGTCAATTCCGGATACACATGTAACCATAAACGGACATAAATTCAAGTTTTGCATCCAGCCCCAAGCATCCGGAAGACGCAAGCAGTCATGCCTCAGGACGTGGTCTCACTGTTCGCAGCGCTCCCGTTCATATTACGGGACATCCGGGGTGTCATGTCGAAACCGGAACATCAGCGGCTACTGAAATGTCCGGCCGACTTGAAACCGCAGACTGCCGCCACATCAATGATCCTGTGCGCACCCTTTTCCAGCATCTTCCCTGCGGTCACCAGCCTGACCGCCAGGTAATGGCGAGCCGGGATTGAATTCAGGTAACGGCGGAACAGGCGCTCGAGGCGGCGTTTCGATATCCCGCCGGTCCTGCGCCATCAGCCAGGGTA
>JAJDVC010000252.1 GCA_022826305.1 Gammaproteobacteria bacterium
GCTTGGACTGCGTCATGACGGGGGGGACGCGGAGACCGGTTCCGGGATCGAACTCGGCGCGGGCGTATCCTGGAGCAGTCCGGCCACGGGAATCCGTCTGGACCTGTCCGGCCGCACGCTGGTGAGCCATGACGACGACGATCTGGAGGACCGGGGGTTCTCCGCGGACCTGTCGTTCGATCCGGACGGTAACACGAAGCGCGGTCTGTCGTTCAGCCTTCGCCAGGAGTTGGGCGATCAATCGCAGGGCGGTCTCGATGCGCTGTTCGCGGCCGGCCCGCTGTCGGACCGTGCGGGGGGCGGGAATGAAGAAAGCCGGTGGACGCTGGAGGGGGCGTGGGGTTTTCCGGCCTTGGGTGGCCGCTACACGGGCAGCCCGCACGCCGGGATGGGTATCTCAGGAGATACGCGGGACTGGAGCGTCGGCTGGCGTCTGGCGCCGGAGTCCGGGTCGGCCGCCGACCTTTCCTTCGGGGTGAGGGCGACGCGGCGGGAGAGCATCGACGCCGTGCCCGAGAACATCTTCGGGTTCGAGGCGTCGTTGCGGTGGTGATGACAGGCGTTTGCCGATGAGATCATGCCCCCGATCCGGAATCGCTGTTCCGGATCGGGGAGGATGTCGTCGGGGCGGGCTGGAACCCGGGATACGGTGAGAGGCGGCATGGTCCGACGACGGACGTACCCGAGGAGTTGATTTGCTTCGGGTCCTGGGCGGTTACGGTTTTTCCGGGTTGGCGCTTTTCCCAGGTCCTGTCGTCAGATGAAAAACACGCATCATGCCAGAATTCCGGAACTGGTGATTTCTCCGCATTCCCTATTCGCAAGGCCGCCTTGCCGGCGATCCTGCGCGCTTGGGAACCAGGAACACGGCCCGTACTGCGGCATCGAAATCATCCTCCGACACTTCGCGGCGCTCCGTCTTGTCGAACTGATTGGGGTTCGTCATGGCATGAGCGCCTTCACAGCGGCATCAAACCGTCGTTCTGGTTTCAGTGTATTGACCTTGGCCCTACCCACCAGACAGGAAAGAATGGACTTGCCGAGCACCGGTTTTTGAAGACGGTCATGGGCGAGATGACTCAAGGCCTCACGTCCCGGCAACGCAAACGACTTGTCCGTTTGAATGCCGTGAGACATCCCTTTGCAAGTATCCGAATAGTCATGGTCGCCAGTGGTTAGGATGTCGTGCAGACTGTGTACATGACGGGCGATCTCACGCAGCCATCGGTTCATGAATCCGTCTGGGTTCCGGCCCTGCTCAAGCAGGGGCATGTCCATCATCTGGCAACCGACAATAATTTGACTGCCATGGTAAATTTTGTATCTGCATCTATCAATTGGAAAAGACTTTGGCTGCGGTGATGTCCGGCACAAGTCGGCAGAAATCAGCCATGGGCCATGATGGTTATGACTGTATAATTAGGTGTCCATCGATTCGCGGGGCACAGAACATGATAAGAACTGGAAACCAGTATCGGGAGTCCTTGCGTGACGACAGGGAGGTCTACATGGATGGCGTGCGCGTTTCAGATATTACCCGGCATCCCCAGTTCAAGCCGCTGGTTGATATCCGGGCCCGCATATACGATCTGCAGCATGAGGCTTCCATGCAGGATATTCTGACTTTCGAGGTCGATGGTGAGCGATATCCCGTGGGTAACCGCATTCCGACCGAGCAGCCACACTGGGAGGAGAAACGTGTAGCCATCGATGCTGTCATGAAGGATATTGGTGGCGTCGTAACCAGGGTTGGAGACGAAACGGTGGGTGAGATGTGGTCCCTGGCTGACGGAGCGGATATCCTGAATGAAATCGATTCCCGGTTTGCCGAGAATATTAACAACCACATCAGGCTGGCCGTCGAAAACGATCCTTTTCATGTCTCCGCGAACACCGATCCCAAGGGAGACCGTTCACGCAAGCCGCAGGACCAGGATCCGGATATGCTGACCCATGTGGTCAGGGAAACTGATGCGGGGATTGTTATCCGTGGGGCCAAATTCGAAACTGCGGCGGCTTACTCCGACCAGGCGTTTCTCAAGCCTACTATTGCCAACTGGGGTGATGCTTCCATTTCCGATTATGCCTTGGGTTGTATCGTGAGAATGAATGCCCCGGGAGTCAAGCATATCTGTCGGGCCGGATTTCAGGGCAGGACCCGGGCGGAGGACTATCCGTTGTCGAACCGTTTTGACGAGGTGGACACGCTGATGATCCTGGATGATGTGCTTGTTCCCTGGGAGGACGTGTTGTTCTATCAGCACACTCGCGCAGCAGCTTTTATCCGGACTACACTGCATCGATATTCGGCCATGCCGTTTGTGCAGCGCCTGATTACGTATGCTGACATGATGATCGGGGCCGCCTTGTGGAACGTGAAGCAGACCGGCCTGGAAAGACAGCCTGCAGTTCAGGAGAAACTGGCACAACTTGCCGTTTACCGGGAGGGTATCAATGCCCATCTCACGGCTGCCATTGCTACTGCAGAGACCAGCCCTGGAGGGTTCCTGATGCCGAACCAGTCCCTGCTCATGACCGGGAGGGTGCATGCCTGTTCCAACCTGCCTGCAATGATGCATGTGGCACGAGAACTGTGCGGCGGGCAGATCTGTATTACACCGGATTATGACTCCTTTCATGGAGAGGAAACCGGCAAGTGGTTGAACAAGTACTACACGGTCAACGAACGCTGGATGGCAGATGATCGACGCAAGTTGCTTGCGTTCGCCCGCGATCTGCTGAATTCGGACTATGCAGGGCACAGGCTGACCTTCCACCTGTTCGCCCAGTCACCGCCCTTTGCACATTTAGCGGCCGTATATCGCAATTTCGGCTGGGACGGACCACTGGATTTCGTCAAGAAGGCGGCTGGCCTTTCCGACGGCATCACTGGACAGGCAGGACTGACGGAAAAGTAATAGGCAGACGGGTGCGTTCCGCCAGGGACTGGCATCGACCGAAGTCACATCGCTGCATTTGCCCTGGTTTGCATCCTGATGGTTCCGAAGGGGTTGCATGTCCCTTCATGCCTCAGGAAGTGGTTTCGGGCCGAGTGAAAACATCAGCCGGTCAATCGCTCTTTGATGAACTGTTTGGGGTGAGGCATGTTGGTGAATCCGGCCATGATATTCCGTTTCCTTGCGGCTCTGACATCAGGATCTGAATCCTTCCGGGGGAACTTGCTGGATGGTTCCCCGAATCTGCTGTCGGCCACGATGATTCTGCTGGGCAGGTGTGTCGGTCGTTGTGCCGCGTCCCCGTATCTCTTCTCCTCATCCCGCCTTGTTCTGACCCCGACCCTTGAAGATTCCGATCAGTATCGGGCAGCCCTGTTGGAGACTCTGGTGAAGCACAGGCTGCAGGGCCGGGGCAGCGACCTCCCCCTGTCACAATGCGGTTCCGGTTTCCTTGTCTGAGCAGAAGGTCACTGATATCCTTCCCGGCAAATCTTTTCGTGGCAGGCAGGTGGCACGTGCCCTGACCAATCAACTGTACTGAACCCGAGTTTTTCATGTCTCTCCAGTCGCGATACGATATCCTGTTTGAGCCGGTACGGATCGGACCTGTCGTTTCCCGCAATCGTTTCTATCAGGTGCCACATTGCAACGGTGGTGGCTACAGGGATCCGTCTGCTGTGGCTGAAATGCGCAGAGTCAAGGCGGAAGGAGGGTGGGGTGTGGTGTTTACCGAACAGGTCGAGATCCATCACACCGGAGAAATTACTCCCTATATCGAATTGCATCTGTGGGATGACAGTGACGTTCCCATGCTGGCAAGAATGGCGGATGGAATTCATGAATTTGGCGCATTGGCCGGAATCGAGCTGGCGTATTCCGGGATCAATGGTCCGAATCTGTATTCTCGTGAAGTGCCGATGTCCGCTACGGCACTGCCTGTCAGGACATTCACAAGCGATCCGGTTTCAGCGCGCGAAATGACCCGAAGGGATATCCGGGATCTGTTGCGATGGCACAGGAATGCATGCAAGCGGGCGAGATCAGCCGGCTATGATCTGGTCTGTCTGTACGGGGCGCACGGATTCGGCGTGATTCAGCATTTTCTTTCAAGAACCACGAACCAGAGAACCGATGAGTATGGTGGCTCACTGGAGAATCGCTCCAGGCTGATGAAGGAGCTGCTTGTGGAATGCAGGGATGCCATCGGTGATCAGTGTGCGATCACGATACGGTTGGCCCTTGGGGAAATGACGAATGGTCTCGGATTGTCAAACAGCGAGATTCGCGATCTGATTGCCCTGCACAGTGATCTCCCCGATCTGTGGGACATGGCTCAGGGAGACTGGGAAAGCTGTTCGGGACCTTCCCGGTTCAAGGAGGAGGGCGCCCAGCAGGAACTGGTGTCGGGGCTCCGTGATCTGACGGACAAGCCGATAGTCGGGGTGGGTCGCTTCACCTCCCCGGATCTGATGGTGAAGCAGATTCAGTCCGGTGTGCTGGACATGATTGGAGCCGCCAGGCCATCTATCGCCGACCCTTTCCTGCCGAACAAGATCCGGGAGGGTCGCATGGAGGATATTCGTGAATGCATAGGCTGCAATATCTGCATTTCCGGTGACATGACCATGTCCCTGTCCCGGTGCACGCAGAACGCGAGTTTCATGGAGGAATGGAGAAAGGGCTGGCATCCGGAGCGGGTGCCGGAAAAGGGCGACAGCAGGTCGGTGCTGGTTGTCGGCGCAGGCCCGGCAGGGTTGGAAGCGGCCCGAGTGCTCGGGAAGCGTGGTTATGAGGTGGTTCTGGCGGAGGCCCGGTCTGCCGTAGGCGGGAGGGTTGCGCTTGAGCGGAAGTTGCCCGGACTGGCTACCTGGGGGCGGGTCGCCGATTACAGGGAATACCAGATCAGCCAGACAGACAATGTTGAAATCTATCTGCACAGCGAGCTGACAGCCAGTCAGGTACTGGAATTCGGTTTTCAGCATGTAGCGATCGCAACGGGCGCGACATGGCGTCGGGATGGCGTGGCGAGATACCATGTCACACGGATGGAGATGGATGACTCTGTTACGTTCCTGACACCGGATGATGTCATGAATGGTGCTTGCCCGTCAGGCAGGGTGCTTGTGTTTGACGACGATCACTACTACATGGGAGGGGTGATCGCCGAACTCGCCCGCCAGCAGGGCGCCGAGGTCAGTCTGGTGACTCCCGCTGCCAGAGTTTCCGAATGGACCGTGAATACATTGGAGCAAGCGAGCATTCATTGTCGTCTGGTGGAGCAGGGAATAACCCTCATCACCGGTCAGGCGGTAACCCGGATCAGGAACGGTGTCGCGGAATTGTCTTGCGCTTATACCGCCCGCCAGGACCATATGGAAATCGATACCCTGATATTGGTTACTGCACAGGTTTCGAACACGAAACTTTGGCATGCACTGGAGTCCCGTTCCGAACAATGGGCGGATCAGGGAATCCGGACTGTCAGGCTTGTCGGTGACGCGCTGGCGCCGGCACCCATTGCATGGGCTACCTACGCAGGATACCGTTATGCACAGGAACTGGACAGTCCGGAACCGGGCGATGATCCGCCATTTCGGCGGGAGATCGTGACATTGAATTCCGGTGCCTGAACAGGCCTCGACACAGGAGAGGATAACCGGTCAACGGTTACTGTGCTGTACATTGCAGGGTAGCTGGGGCATGCACAGTGGGTCTGGAAGCCCTGTCTGCCTGACCGTGTCCGGTTCGAGCATCCTGCATTGACGGCGTTGTGGAAAACAGGTAGCCGGGATACGTTGCCTTCAGGCGTCGGAAATCCTTTTGCTCCAGATACTCGTCGGGACAGGATGACAGGATCCCATGACAACCCTTCCGGCTGTCCTGCCGGGGCCTGAAGATCCGGGCCCACGGGAACCGTGAACCCGGACTCCGGCAGGGATGTCGGAAAGGATTATTTCTTGAGGTTGGTCCAGATTGCGTCATACAACTCCTGCGTTGCCTGATCGCAAACGGCCACGAAAGTCCCTGAAGGCGCATCTGCAGGAGGATTCAGTTCAGGGGACGCCTTGAGTTCGGCATCGAGCAATTCATAGGTCCCGGTTACTCCCGAAGTATATTGGGCAAAATTGGTAACTGCCGCGGAGTTTTCAGGTTCCAGCAGGAAATCCATGAACAGCAGGGCGTTATCCCGGTTCGGTGCATCCTTGAGCAGGACCACGTTGTCCATCCAGGCCAGATACCCCTCTTTCGGATAAGAGTATTCAAGGCTGGCGTTCTCTGACCGGGCCTTTGCTGAAAATCCGTTCCAGATCATGCCGACAGCGGCTTCGCCCGATACCAGTACATCCTTTGCCCCGTCGGATATGAAGGAAGCCCAGTGAGGCTTGGCATTTTGCAGCAGGGCATTCAGCGCCTTCAGTTTTTCCTTGTCACCGGAGCACTGCTCGATTCCGAGATGCAGCGAGGCCAGTGCCAGCACCTCTCCCTGGCTGTCCAGCATGTTGATCTTGCCTGACAGTTCGGGTGGCGGGTCAAACAGGATCGAGGTGGTGCGGATGTCTCCGGAGTACATTTCACGGTTGACCGTGAAGCTTGTGGATCCCCATTGGTAGGGAATCGAGTGTTTCCGTCCAGGATCAAAGGCCACATCCGCCCATTGTGGTTCAATGTTTCCCATATTCCTGAGCTCGCCTTCTGCAATGGTGTCAAGCAGACCCTCGGCAGACATGATTTCAACCATGTAGTCGCCCGGCACCGCGACATCGTACTCACCGATCCTGCCACCTTTCAATGCTGCCAGAAGCGCCTCGTTCGAGTCGTAGGTATCCATCGTGACCTCGATGTCGTGCTCGGCGGAAAATTTGTCCAGCAGTTCTTGGGGTATGTATTCAAACCAGTGATAAATGGAAAGTTTCCCTGCCGCGTTCGCTGGGCCACATATCACCAGCAGAAACGCGGTAGTCATGGCGAAAAATAATCGTTTCATCTGTTGCTCCTTACGGCGTTTGTGATGTTTGGATTTGAGCAGGTTGCTCACTGTTGACAGGCGGAAGTGTATACCAGGTTTCGCTCGAAATGTATCGGGCCTTGTGCCGACGGGTTGCCGGGATGTCAGCCCTTGTCCCTGGATCCCATTTTCCCCGCCAGATAGGAAAGCGTAACGAAGATGACGGATAGCATCAGCAACAGGGTGGAGATGGCCATGATATTGGGCTTGATACCCTGCTTCACGGCGCCGAAAATAGCCGTCGGGAGTGTTTCTACTCCGGCGCCCTTGACGAAATTGGTAATGATGAAATCATCAAGAGAGATCACGAATGCCAGCAGAAATCCGGAAATGATGCCCGGAAGCATGAGTGGCATCAGAATCTGGAAGAAAGCCTGCAACCGGGACGCATAAAGATCCACGGCCGCCTCCTCGTAGAAGGATTCGATACCCTGAAGTCTGGCGGCGATTGGCAGGTATGCAAAGGGAATGCAAAATGCGATATGTGCGACCAGAATTGTGGCATAGCCTGCCTTGAAGCCGATGGTGCTGAAGAAGATCAGTGTTGCTACGGCTGTTACGATTTCAGGAACCATCAATGGCAGGCTGACCAGACCGAAGGTCACTGCCTTGCCGCGAAAGTTTCCGCAACGCAACATGGCAAGGGCGGTACAGACCGCGATGACTGTCGAGGTGCTGGCTGCCATGATTGCAATCGTGAACGAATTGAAGGCAGCTTTCTTGAATTTTGGCGCTTCAAGGCCATGAAACACCTCGTCATACCAGCGAAGACTGAATCCTCCCCAGACGGTGATCGATGGAGAGTCGTTGAAAGAATAGATCATGACAATGATCAGCGGTCCGTATAGCAGGACAAGGCATATCAGGCTGATTGGCAGGAATCCTGAATAATGCCTGATATCCTGTGATTTGCCGGTCATGTTTCCCGTTCAGTTTTTCGCGATTCCGGTCTTTGACTGGTAGTGCGTGTAGTAAAGGAGCACAAGCAGTACTGCAGACAACAGGATCATCGACGCCGCAGCGCCAAAAGGCCAGTTTCCGGCAGTTCCCTTGAACTGCTCCTCAATGAGGGAGCCGATCATGAAATTCCTGGCCCCGCCGAGAAGGTCCGGGGCCAGGAATGCGCCCATGCTGGGAATGAACACGAGTATGCACCCGGCAATGATTCCCGGCCGGACGCTGGGGATCACTATGTGCCAGAGTGTGAACCACTTGCTGGCATACAGGTCCGCTGCCGCCTCGCTCAGGGAAAAACTGTACCGTTCCATGGCCGCATAGACCGGTAGCACCATGAACGGCAGATAGGAATAGAACAGCCCCAGCTGAACTGCAATCGGAGTGTTGATCAGGTGGATCGGTTCACTGATCATCCCGGTGGCGAGGAGCCATTCGTTGACAGGTCCGTTGTCCCGGATGAGGAATTTCATGGACACGGTACGGATCAGCAGGTTGACCCAGTAGGGTACGGTGACCATGAACAGCCAGACCGTCCGGGCTGAAGGCGGCCGGGTGGCAATGAAGTAAGCGGTCGGAAAGCCGATCAGCAGACACAGCAAGGTCGCCAGCAACGCCTGCCAGATTGATCGCCAGAAGATGTTGATGTAGGTCCATTCCATCTTTGGCGGTTCGTCACCGAACAGCCCGCGATCAAGAAAGAACTGGTCATAGGCGGCCAGTGTGAAGTCCCAGATTACCCCTCCCCGGAACTCCTTGGTCAGGAACGAGTAGACGAGCATGATGAAGACCGGGCTGAGCACAAGGACGCCAATCACCAGCCATGAGGGCAGGAGAAGCCAATTGCGCAACCCCGAGAAAACCCCTGTACTGGTGCCGGTCATTCGGTCTGTCATTTCCGTTTCAACTGGTCAGTAGTCTGACAAAACCGATGTTGACCCTGATTCCCACCTGGTCGCCCGGGTTCCATCGATGCAGGCTGTCCTGCGTGCTCTGCAGTCTGACCATCAGCAGTATGCTGTCGTCTATTTCGATCAGAAACTGCATGTCCGTGCCGAGAAACACCTGTTCTTTCAGGACACCGGTGATCTGTGCCGAGTCGGAATCCGGCTGGCATATGTCCATGTGTTCGGGTCTGATTGACAGCTTGACTGTATCGCCCCGATTCGGAGTGGGTTGCCTGGCGAGAGGAACTTCGATGGACTGGCCGCCGGCAAGCTGGCATTGTGCCGCATCGGCGGTGGTCGCTTTCACGATCCCTGGAATCAGGTTCGTCTGGCCGATAAAGTCCGCGACAAAGATGTTTGCCGGGTTGTTGTAGATGTCTTCGGGCGAACCGACCTGCTGGAGTTCTCCTTCACTCATGACGGCAATCCTGTCCGACATGGTCAGTGCCTCCTCCTGGTCGTGCGTGACAAAAATGAATGTCATTCCCAGTGATTCCCTGATGCGCCGGAGTTCGTGGCGCATGGATTGCCTGAGCTTCAGATCAAGAGCCGACAGGGGTTCGTCGAGTAATACCACCCTGGGCGCCGGAGCAAGGGCCCGGGCGAGAGCAACCCGTTGCTGCTGCCCTCCCGACAGTTGTGCAGGTCTGCGGTGCCCGTACTCCGTGAGCTTGACCAGGTCAAGCATTTCATCCGTTCTTTCCCGGATCTCGGCTGCGTTTTTCCCCAGCATCTTCAGGCCGAATCCGATATTGTCCCGGATCGACATGTGCGGAAACAGCGCATAGTGCTGAAACACGGTATTGACGGGTCGCTTGTTGGCTGGCAATGCCTTGATGCTGTTTCCGTGCAGGATGATTTCCCCGTTCTGGAAGTCTTCGAATCCGCCAATGATTCTCAGCAGTGTGGTCTTTCCACATCCCGAGGGGCCCAGCAGGGTGAAGAATTCATTATGTCGTATGGCGACACTGATGTCATGGAGGGCGCGGGTCGAGTCGGTACCGGATCCGTAGAACTTCGTGACCTGCGTGATTTGTATTGCGATCTCGTCAGCCATGTCGTGAATCTGTGTTGCGGACTGCGGGTTGCCCGGCGAAGGTCACCCGGAGCACCTGACGGGTTACCGGTTCTGTCGTCCGCCCTGGAAGAAGGATCCATTCTTGTCACAATCATACTACAGATCAGTGGGAGAGAAGGAACCCCCGGGCCCGGTCCTCCTGCCTGCCGGATGATTACCTGCCTGTTGTCGACTGGATTTCGAGGCGATCAGCTGCATGGAGCGGATGATCGAGGACTCGACACGTTCATCGACACATGAAGCACGAGAAGCGAGCCGGACAATGCCCACATCGCGTTTCGGATTGACGTAAGGGATACTGTCGATGGATTCCCATGGCAAAGAGCGAGTTATCCGTCCCGACTGAGCAAGACCATTGACTGCGGCAGCTTCCTGCCGGAAAGGTCTGACCGAAATCTCCTTTCAGTCAGACGTGCTGGTCGCTTCTTCCGGGCATATCGGAAATCCGGGCTTCCGGGAGAATCCGACCCCCTTCATCGTCAATTCCCCGGTTGGGCATTAAGCTCGTAACTATTGTTCAAATACAGTTAGCCCGAAAAATGCATGAGGGAGGAGGGTGGAATCTCCATTATGTGATATAATTCAATCAGTTAAAAGGAAATATCAGGAGCTTCCACCCATGACACATTGTACCCGCAGCACGATCCGGTTTTCAAACCGCAGACGGCGCAAGGTCGAAGCCGATTTCCAGGGCGAGTCGATCACCGGCAACGGCGGGGTGATGCTGGTGAGCGAACAGGACCGCCGACTCGGTCTGACCACCCGGATTGCCCGGTTGCTCGACGATCCCCGCCGTCAGGCGAGTTGCCGGCATGGCAAGCTGCATCTGCTGCGTCAGCGGCTGCATGCCCTAGTCACTGCTTCCTGCCGCTGTACGTGTTCTGCAACGACCGGTTGCTGGT
>JAJDVC010000120.1 GCA_022826305.1 Gammaproteobacteria bacterium
TCGGATACCGTGGATCCCCAGATCTTCTTTGAGCAGTTCAATTGAATTCATTGTCTCCATACCCTGTAGTCCGGATGTCTGGCTTCAGGATCCGTGATCAGCCGACCGAAACGGTCTCGCCTTTCTACAGCTTGTAGTATATCCTACTTTTGGCATTTGACAGCATGCGAAACTGCAGGATCATCCGACAACAGACACGCATACGATCCGATTCGGCCATGACACCCCACCGCTACAGCCCCTGGAACCTCGACCCGGAGATCACGGCTTTTCTGGAACAATCGGATTCCGTCTATCCGATCGGGGCAGCCGGTCTCGACATCGGGGAAAAACGCAAATGCTACCGGGCCCTTGCGGACCTGTTTCAGTCATCGATCCCCGAGGGCATCATCAAGACCGATTCGACAATCGCAGGCCGGAGCGGACCGATCGCCATTCGCTCCTATCACATGAAAGGATTCGCTGCCGAAACCAGAATCCTGTATATCCATGGCGGGGGATTCATGCTTGGTGATCTCGAGAGCCATGACTCCATTTGCGCCGAACTGTCGTACCGAACCGGTTTCAGTCTTGTATCCGTGGACTATCGCCTGGCGCCGGAATTCCTGCATCCTGCCCAGCTCGAGGATGTACAGGACGTATACCTGTCGATCGATGCCGGACGCACTGTGGTGGTCGGCGACTCGGCGGGCGGAACCCTGGCGGCCGCTCTTTGCATCGCCCAGCAACATCAGGACACCAGACCTGTCGGGCAGGTTCTGATTTATCCCGCGCTGGGCGGACTGCATCTTGATCTCGGGTCATACCGGGAAAATGCGGATGCACCAGGCCTGACGCTTGAGGACGTGCACCAATGCACAAGCACCTGGTGCGGAGGGCAGCAT
Organism: Gammaproteobacteria bacterium; assembly: GCA_022826305.1. Lineage (GTDB taxonomy): Bacteria > Pseudomonadota > Gammaproteobacteria > Arenicellales > Poriferihabitantaceae > Poriferihabitans. The sequence continues at coordinate 885 of JAJDVC010000120.1, forward strand.
GACTGGGAAGACCCATTGTTTGCCCCGCTGCTGCACGCAGACATGTCCGCGATCCCTCCAGCCATTGCGATTGCGGCAGAACACGATCCCCTCCGGGACGATGTCCTTCATCTTGTCGACAGACTGTCCGCAGCAGGCGTACCGGCACAGGCGGTGCTCGAGCAGGGACTGGTTCACGGCTATCTTCGCGCCCGGCACATGAGCAAAAAGGCTGCCGACAGCTTTACCAGAATCTGTGGGGCAGTACGGAAGCTGGCATGCCTCGAAGACGTGTCCCGATAGCGGGCGGAAACCGGCTGCAGTGATACCGATAGACTGCTTGCAGGACAGCCATCGGGCCTGGTTGCTCGACGGAGGGCTGGCGACCGAACTGGAGAGGAGAGGACACACGCTGTCCTCCCGCCTCTGGTCTGCCGAACGGATCATCAGCGACATCGAGTCCATCGGAAAATGCCACCATGCCTTCCTGAGTGCAGGCGCCCAGATCATCACCACCGCAAGCTACCAGGCTGCCCTTCCAGGTCTCAGGGAATACGGACTCTCGCATGAAGAGGCACTTGGTGTGCTGCATGATTCGGTCGCTATCGCCTGCAGGGAGAGAGACACCTACTTCAGGCAGACCGGGAAACCGGCGCTGGTTGCTGCAAGCGTGGGTCCCTATGGGGCCTATCTTGCCGACGGCTCCGAGTACTCCGGCAACTACGGACTGGATGTCGGGGAACTGGTCGACTTCCACGGTGAACAGGCCGGAATCCTGTCTCGAACCCGCGCCGACCTCCTGGCATTCGAAACCGTTCCCGATTACAAGGAGGCACTGGCACTGGCCCGGATTCTCGAACGAACAGCAAAACCGTCGTGGGTGAGTTTCTGCTGCCGTGACAGTGCCAGGATACAGGACGGCACCCCCATAGAAACCGTTGCCAGGCTGTTTGCGGACATCGCGTGCGTATTTGCCGTGGGAATCAACTGCACTGCTCCTGTACACATCTCTCCCCTGATACATCGTCTCAGGTTCTCCGCCCCGAACAAGACAATAGTCGTCTACCCGAATTCCGGGGAACACTATCGCTGCGGCATCTGGCATGGAGACACCGAACCGTTCGAGGACAACGGCATACGATGGCTTCAGGACGGTGCACGCATCATCGGCGGGTGCTGCCGGATCGGGCCAGAACAGATATCCGCCCTCGCTGACAGGCTGAAAACCGTGTACCAGGGCTCATGGCAGAATCACCTGTACAGGCGGACAAACTGACGGGATGCCTTCAGAGGGTCCTGTCAACCGGGAGGAGGAACTTCAGCATGCCCGGCCCTGCTTCGGTAGCAGGCGCCCTTTCCGTGCGCTTGTCCACACCCTTTCGTGACCTGTACCCCCGACACGACTGCCAAGCGAGTGCCGATTCCAGGTACTCAGCCACAATTGCAACAGATGCCTGCGTCGTTCCGGTTCCGTGTGATCAAGAAAATTCGGTGCACGCATGCAGAACCGTATAGCTGTTGATTCCAGCATTTCAATATTTTCTCTTATATATTTCAACAAGATATAAATTCCCTGAAATTTACGCAATCAACCCGCAAGCCCTTTCAATCAGTTCATCAGCTACGAAAGCGCACACAGTTGTCGCCTACCCGAATTCATTACCCGCTGCCCTCCTTCTCACGTCCGGGCTGCGGGATCGCCTATCCGAGATCAGCACAGACCATCTCCAGACAGCATCGGGCCAATCCAGGCCAGACAATCCTGCATACTTGCCGTCAACTCACCCTCGGACAACCGGACAGTACTTCTCTACAGTCCAAAGATCCTTGTCACCCGTAACATACTCAACTGCACAGATAGCGTCCCTGTATTGCCCTTCGCACATCTTGGACCAGCCGCCATCTTCCAGCACTTTTCCCCAAACGCTTTTTTTAGCTTCCCCGCCTCCACTCCGAAGTGCATCACTCGCACGGGGGCAAAAATTACCGGAACACTGGGCTCGGCAGTGATTCGATTGGGACCCGGTCAGAGCGCGTCCGCGTCCCAGTCGCAGAATGGCGACAGGAGCCTCTGGACAGTATTGACAGGGATAAATCGATCTTTTGCATATCCCATGGACCGCATCACCTCGTTGTGACACAAGGTATCCAGGATACGCAGCACGGGTGGCTCATCGCTCTCGATATCAAGACGCTCGGTTTTCCATTCCCGCTGCACATCGTCCGTTTCCCCGCTCAGTTGCATTGTCTTTTCAAGGGCGATAAAACGGGCTTTCAGGCGGTCGTGAAGGCGGGCCTTGTCGGCAGTTCCCACTACCAGGTCGATGCCAGCCGCCAGGGAAATCAGCGCGATGGGCAGGAGCTTCAGCCATTGAGGCCAGGCCTGGGAAAACTCGGCGATGAATGCGACGATGCCAGCCGAACCAGCGATCATGGTAAGGAACAGCACAAATCTGTGAAACCTGTCGAAGAAGGCCACGCGCCTGTCGTGGTACCGTATGGAGCGGCGCACACCGAACAGAAGATCGTCGTAATCGGTTGTCGGTTCTTCAGTCATTTCGGGTTGCTTTTTTTGGAGGTTTCTTCGGTGGCGCAGGGTGGGTGTCGGTAATCCGTGATTTGGTAATACGTGATAGGCTGGCATGACCAACTCCCTGAGCAGAACCCTTTTTTCTGTCGATCTTGTCTGATTGAGGTGGCTTTTGGGTTTTATTGCTCATACTATTACTGCATTTTCCAAGACATTATAAGGAATTGTATACAAAACCTCCAGTGAACGGGAATCATAGGGTACGATTCAAAGTGTAAGTAAATTTCACTGGATGATTGTGAGGAGTCAGGCAACGGATTTGACCTGTTCCCTGCAATATCTGGTATTTCCCTGTTTGTTCCAATAGCCATTCCACCGTCCGTTTGCACGAGTAATGCACATTGTCAGCATCCGGTCAACGCTCCGGACAGCCAACCATGCCTCACCACTTTGAAGCGACTCTAGCCCGAACATTGCACGAGCACGGAGAAGCAGGTGAGATTCAGGATATCAGGAGACGGTGAGGTCGGTATCAGCGACAGGCAGCGGTTTTGCCCGGTACTCCTTGCGGTGAAAGCCGCTTCAGAGGGCCGGCAACCGGCCTCCAGGCCGCCCATGGCGTCGGTTGCCGGAGGTCCGGGCAGGAGCAGTCCTCATGCTGTTGCGTGATCGGGCATCAGGGCGGAAGGAGGCCGCTATCCGGGCGCCAGACGCTGTACCGCGAGGCGGAACAGGTTCTGGTACGGGCAACTCCCGGACAGCATGAAGACGACCCGGCGGGTATTGCGCACGATCACCGCACCGATGCGCAGCAGCTTCAGACGGATCGTGCCGACATGCGCCCGGGCCAGCCGGGTGCCGTACAGCCCGTGGCGGCGGATCTGCTCCAGCAGCACATATGCCAGTCCGCCGGTCAGCATGCGGGACCGGTTCGGCCACCACAGCGAACAGGTCCGGCTGCTGCTCCCTGATCCGGTTCTCCATCTCGCCCCGGGCGCAGTACACTTGGTCGTACAGCTCCTGCGGATCACCTTCGAGGTTGGTGACGACGTGATGCGGATTGGCTCCCCCGACCAGATGCTCCGCCTTCACCAGCACCCGGCGCGGCCGGCGCCAGGTCTTCGCCTGATACGCAATCTCCCCGAACAGCCGCTGCTGCTCCCCGCTTCCCTCATGCCGACTGCGGGCTTCATCCAGCAACGCCTGCGACTCGAACCGGCACAGCGTCGAGGCGCAGGCCAGCGGCGTGTCGCGGTCAGCCGCCGTCTGCAGCGCCGCATCGTGGCGCAGCTCGTCGTGATCGTCCGGATCCTCGTGGCCCAGGCACAGGGCATGCAGCTGCTGACGCAGCAGATTCAGCTGGCTGTGCCGACAACTCGCCTGCCGACGGGGATCGTCGAGCAACCGGGCAATCTGGGTGGTCAGACCGAGTCGGCGGTCCTGCTCGCTGACCAGCATCATCCCGCCGTTGCCGGTGATCGACCCGCCCTGGAAATCGGCTTCGACCTTGCGCCGTCTGCGGTTTGAAAACCGGATGGCCTTGCCGGTACAATGTGTCATGGGTGGAAGCTCCTGATATTTCCTTTTAACTGATTGAATTATATCACATAACGGAGATTCCACCCCTATCTCTCATGCATTTTTCGGGCTAGACAACATAATTAGGGGACTGCGAACTGCGATAATAACCGGTGGCGGAAGTTTCCCGAAGCCAGTCGAAGACAAAACCGGGAATGATATGGCTCGACTGAACATCCGATGAACGACAGCACAACACACACGGGTCGAAAGAGAGTTGCGAGATATTCATCTTAACCATCATATCCGCCCATATATGGATTCAGTATCGGCAAAGCTGCTGCCACAGCCCCGGAATCTGTGAATTTCCACCGATATCCGTGATCGACCAATTAAGGATGAGGTCTACCGGTTCAACTGACCCCAATCTGCCAGTCAGGAATTGTTCTTCCCTCGAATGGTATATTCGATTCCTTCCGTTTTCAGTACCGAACAGGCAATGCGTTGCACCTCGGTGCATGAGACACCTTCCAGCCATTGCAATTTTCCACCCTTGGGACTGATCTTCCGATACCGACCCAGTTCTTGCAGAATCCGTGTTATCGCAGGTTGCAGATCCCGGATTTTCAGATTCACCAAGGGTTCGAATTCAACATTCCCACAACCAAAATCCCTCCGGAAGTCGCGATTTCGTCTATCGAAATCTTCGGTTTTGCCGATGAATATGTTGGATCGGTCTACCTTGGCGACCTGATCTGGGCATGAACTGTTCCGGATCACCGGCATGGGCACATCGTTCAGAAATCGCACGATGAAAATACCGGAATGCTTCATGCGAGCCTCAACAGGATTTGCAGTTCAGGAACTCCGCCGGGACATCTCCGGTAACCTCGAATCCAAGATCCTCCAGTCGGCGTTTCGCTTGTGCAGCCGTGAATGTTTTCCTGCCCGGTGGAAGAGATCCCAAACCGGCTATCTCGTGTGCAGCGCGGAGAATCAGTTTCTGATCATAATAACTGCCGCTGAAATGAATGTACCAGCGAGTCGACTTCCCCCGGGGTCCAGTACTGTACCGCTCCAGCATTTCTGCTCTTCCCCGACGATCGAATTCCTCGATCGCCCTTGCGACCATCTCGCGTGTAATGTCCTCAAGCGCCACGACTCAAACCCGGTCAACTGGACCGGCCGGTATCCAAGCCCTGATCCATGCAATATCCTGACGTCAACATTGCAGTTCCACGGCATCCCGGTTGTTGTCTCCCGGACCACCGACTGGGCCAAACCATTGGTACATACACCGACTCTTTTTCAGCCCTTCAGGCAACCCATTACAAAATCTTCTTCCTGCTGCATCAGGATTCACGGCAGGGGCACCGTGGGAGCTATAACCGAAAGTGGTGTATGGCGTAGTTGACTGAAGGCGGCGTATCGGGTTGACTGGAGTTATCAACCTGAACAACCAACCCACGGAGATACGCCACCATGAGCAAGCATAAGGCACCAGCATTCGAGAATCCAG
>JAJDVC010000136.1 GCA_022826305.1 Gammaproteobacteria bacterium
CCTGCCAGCCCTGGTCAGGCTGGAGAGTGCCCGGTGAATATTGGCCTCGCCAAATTCGGCCACAAAATCCGTCTTGGTAAATGCCCACCCCCTACCACGTCCATATACCCGTGAAATAACCTTTTTTTCAATACCTTGTGACATTTCAGAATGATTTGTTCTTTCAGAAAAAAGATATGGTTTTCCTGAAATACAGTTTCAACAGATTGATAGTACTGCGTACATATTCAAGAACTGGCCGGGACATGTCCGAAAGATCGGTAGCCGATACACTGGAACCCTGTCCCGAAGATGCATTTCACGGGCTCGGAACAGCGAAGCTTCCCCCATTTTCCCGGCCGTACAACCCCACGGAATTCGTACAACCGAAAGACGCGACGTCTTCCTTGCTGACCATCAAACAACGCCACACGCCTTCCGGCACAGCAAGGCACGTTCCCGATTCAGCCGGGATGTGATATCGGCGGTGCGTGCGGATCAGGCATCGGATGCCGATGATATCTGTACCTCGACTGACTCGTCAAAGTCGGACGATTCGAGATTATCGTTTCATATCTGTTGAGACGACAACCTGATAAATTCAAAAGTCGTTCCATATCAATCACATATTCGTTTCATGCCGCTCACCAGCCAAGCCACGCTGGATTACATCGCAACCCACTCTGGGGCTGGCCTGGAGGCTGTGCGGTGCAACGTTGTGCCCGGGCCAGTCTGACATCTGTTGCGTCCTGAAGTGGCTTGTCGATGAGAATCGATTGCAAGTTTCCAGCAAGGGCCGGCGCCATGGGCTGCAGCCCGGGGCGGGAGCGGAGGCGGTACGCACCCATCTGGAAACGCCATACAGCCTCTGACGGTCTGCCGTATACAGACACTTGACAGCAAGACAGGAGATCACGTGAACGAGGCGTTTAACCGTCAACGATTTGCGTCTGATACTGCTCCGGGTGCGAGTTTCAGTCCTGGAAACAGGTGGTTTTCAGAACCGGCTGCATAGGCAGTTTCGACTGTCTCGTGTCAGGGATACGAACCTCTCACAGCAATTCAAAGGCAAATGCCCCAGACGGAATCCCGCCCCGACCCCCAGTGGACAGTCAAACTGACGGACGCAGTTCCGCAGGATGTGTTCGTAGTGTTGTAGATACATTGTCATCAATTCCGCAATGATTCGCATTGATGCCTGATCCTTCCCGGACACACTATCAAACGGGTCATGCGATCTGCATCCTGGGCGAGGTATCGCATGACCAGGCACCTGCACCCATACCGACAAGCAGGTCAGGCCGGGATTATTCCTGCCGCCCGTCGACGATCATTACCAGCACCGGGAGGAAAAACAGGATGAACACCCCCGACAGCATGAGGCCGCCGAGCATGCTGATAACGAACGGCACCAGGAACAGCAGGGAGTCGCTACGCTCATAAACCAGGGGAGACAATCCGAGCACCGTGGTAAGGCTGGTCAGAAATACCGCCCGGAACCGGTAACGGGCAGCCGCAGCGGCGGCCGCAATGGCGGGCAACCTGTCGCCCGTCTCCTGATCCGGACGGCGAAGAATGTTGTAGCGGTCCAGCAGCACCAGCGTATCGTTGACGATCACCCCGAAAACGGCAATCACGCCGAACAGCGACATGGCGGTCAGGTCCCAGCCGAGAATCCAGTGACCGAACACTGCTCCTGAAAAAGCTATCGGGATACCCGCCACGGCAATCAGCGGTTTCCAGTAGCTGCGCAGGAAAGCCGCCATCAGCGCATACATGGCGATCAGCACGACCGGAACCAGCACGCCAAGCGTTTCCAGCATCTCCGCCTGATCCCGCGGGTTTCCGTTTTTCTCTATCCTGAGACCGGGATACCTTTCAAGCAGTTCGGGAATGATGTCCGCACTGATCAGGCCGCGCGCCTTGCCGGGCGTGATCCGGGAAATGTCGGTGTGGGCCTCGACAAGCACCGTCTGCTTGCCGTCGATCCGGTTGAGCACCGCCAGTTCGCGTTTCTCGGTCAGGCGTGCCGCGGTCAGCAACGGAATCTCGCCGCCACCCGGACGATGGATGCGCTCGCTGGAAAGCTCTCCCAAACTCCTGCGCCGTTCAGCCGGGTAGCGTACCACGACCTTGATCTCTTCGCGGCCGCGCTGGATACGCTGGACCTCGACGCCATGGAAATTACCGCGCAACTGCTTGCCGATGATGGCCGGTGTCAGCCCGGCAGCCTTTCCTGCCGGCGTCAGGTGAATCTCCAGATGCCGCTTGCCCGGAGACAGGTTGTCCGATATTGCGCGAATACCCGGCACTTCAGCCATTCCCGATTCCAGTTCGGCCGCTGCCTGTTCAAGCACCTGCCGGTCGTCATGGATGAGCGCATAGGCGATACTCGGCTTGTCCTGTATCCGGGAACTCCGGAAATTGACATGCTCGATGTCCGAGATATCCCCAATCGTCCGTAGCCAGAGCTGCTCGATATCCTTGGGCGCCGTCTTGCGGATCGGCCGACTATTCAACTCCAGCCTCACGGAGGCCAGGTGGCTCTGGTTGGCGTTCACCTGACGGTGCCTGTGCGCGACGGTATTGCCGACAACGATGCTGACCGACTTGACCGGGGTACCTTCAAGCTGATCGTTCATGGCGCGCGCTGCGTCAGCGAAACGCTCGGCGGCCGCCACGGTAGCCCCGAACGGCGAACCGACCGGAAGTTCCAGGTTTGCCTGGATGCTTTCAGCACCGATCGTGTCCCGGTCAAACAGGATGACACGAACCTGATCGGTACGTACCAGCAAAAGCGAAACCAGCACGATCGCCAACCCGCAGACAAGCGTCGACACGACATGGCTTACCGACCATGAGACTGCCGGCCCCACGATCCTGTCACGGAAACCTTCCAGTCTGCCGCTCACGAATGCCTGCAGGTCGCTCAGGGGAGGCAGGCTCCAGCGCCTCTCGTGAGAAAGGTGGGCGGGCAGGATCAAGAAAGCCTCGACAAGGGAGACCGCAAGCACGAACAGGGCCACATACGGGAAAACATTGACAACCTGGTAATTGCCCGCCGTGACGAAGAGGAAGGGCACGAACGCGAGAATGGTCGTCAGCACGCCGATGGTAATCGGGCCCAGCATGGCCCTTGCACCCGCGACGGACGCCTCCAGCGCACCCTTCCCGCTCTCGCGCTCCGTGGCAATGCTCTCCCCCACCACGACGGCATCATCGACAACGATACCGACCAGAAGGAAAAAGGCGAAAATGGTTCCGGTGTCCATGGTCAGGCCGGCAGGACCGAAAAACAGCAAGGAGCCGACGAAAGACAGGGGGATGCCCACCGTGATCCACGTCGCGATCCGAAGGTCGAATACCAGAATCAGGCAGAGAAACACCAGGAGCGCGCCAATCACTCCGTTCTTCATGATCTGCGACAGCCGGTCCATCGCCAGATCGGCACTGTTGTTCCATATGCTGATCGTAATGCCCTGGGGTACCCGGTAGTCCGCCAGCCAGCGCTTGATGTCCTGGGCCATGTCAGCGATCGACTGGTTCTCGTCGGAATCGACCCGGACAAAGATCGCGGGTTCTCCATCGACTTCGGAGACCACATCCTCATCGACAAATCCGTCCCGAATCTCGGCGACATCGCCCAGCGTGATGATCGTGCCGTCGAGCCGGGTCAACAGCGGAATATCCTCGAATTCCTCGCCGACGGCCCGTTTCGACACGGTATGCAGCACCACGCCGCCAGCCGAGGTGCGCAGTTCACCGAACGTCAGGTTGAAAGAAGCCCGCTGCACGACATTGGCCACCTCGCTCAGGGTGAGGCGATGTCGGCGAAGCTCCTCCTCGCTGAGTTCAATGGAGATTTCCCGGTCCCGGGTGCCGAACAGCGTTACCTGAGAAATCGATGGCAGTTCCAGCAGGCCATTGCGCAGGTCATCCGCCGCGTGCCGCAGGTTGCTTTCGTCCACCACGGGGGAAGAAACCGCCAAGGTCATGACCTCGAGATCCACTCGCGCCAGTTCCACTTCCGGCTGTTCCGCGTTCAGCGGCGGAAAATTCTCGATGCTGTCCACCGCATTCTGCACGTCGTTCAGGACCGTATCGGCATCGGCAAAGGTCGCCATTTCGACATACACCCTGCCGAGTCCTTCCTGCGCGGTGCCGACCACCCGCTCCACGCCCGTCAGCCCGATCACCCGCTCCTCGATCCGGCGGTTGATGTCCTCCTCCACCTCTTTCGGAGAGGATCCGGGCGACGCGACGGTTACCGTCACCGTCCGCAGGTCCAGCGCGGGATAACTCTGGACGGCGATCTGGTACCCGGAGACCACGCCTCCGATGATGAGGAAAAGCATCAGCAGGTTTGCCGCCACGGGATTCCCGGCGAAATATGCGATCAGGCCTTTTTTCACGATGGTTCCTGATAGCTGTGTGGAGGCGGGTTAATAGTCCGGATCCCGTGCGGTCATCCCGACACGGACTGCCCGGCCACGGTGACCTTCAGTCCCTCCCTGGCACCCACTACCATGCCGTCAACCACGCCATCGCCGACATCGAACGCCTCGACAACCACCCCTTCGGCGGTGCGGCCGAGCACGCGCGGCACAAAGGCGTTCAGGGCACCCCCCCTGATCACCCAGACGCTATCCTTATCCTGCATGACCGATTCCGGCAGCACGTACACATCGCCGTATGCAGGCCCCGCAATCTCCACCTCGACGAATGTGCCCGGCACGGGTAGCGAATCCCGGAACACATCCCCCGAAAAATCCAGGAACAGGTTCGCCAGACGGGTCTTGCGCGCGACCACGGCGGACACCCGCACAATCTCGGCGTCGTAAGTTCCGTCGCCGGAATGAATCCGGGCGGAACGCCCGATTACCGGATCCAGGTATTTCAGATCCTTCGGTTCAATCGGCGCATCCACCTGCAACCCCTCGACCCGGTATACGCCGCCCAGTACCGCGGCCCCTGAACCGACCTGCTCGGGCGGACCGATCAGTTCGCCCACGGACACGTCCGCGGAAATGACACGGGCGGCGTACGGCAGGGAAATCTCGGTCTGCGCGAGCTCCAGCTGCGCCAGCTTCAGCGCGGCCTGCGCCTTCATCAGCTTCGCCTGCGCCCTTTCAAGGTGCGGCAGGCGGCGGACCCATTCGGAAACCGCGACGCCGGGATGGTCCCTGACGAATGATTGCGCCTGCTCCAGGCCCCTCGCCCGCTCGATCTCGACCCGGGCCTGTGCTGCCCTGACCGACATCTCGGCTGCTTCCACCTGGAGCGCGTAGCGGGCCGGATCGATTCGCACGATGGTCTCGTTCGCGGCCAGCGATCCGCCATTTTCGAAGTTCGGCGAAACCTCGACCACCCGCCCCGTCACCTCGGACATGACCGACACCTTGTCATCAAGGCTGACCGCACCGGTCAGGCGGACCGTCAGCGCCTGCTCGGTCGTCTTGGGCTGTACCACGCTGACGGCGGGCATGGCCCTGGTCTCGACGAGATCGAGCGCATCGTCGAATTCCAGACGGTCGGGCGCCTGCGCATAATATAGGGCGATCGCAACCACGACGAGTATCAGGGCTATCTGGGCGAAACCGCGTCCCCGGCCGCGGAGATTTTCAGAACCGTCTAATTGCTGTACCATCTCTCCTTCCGGGTTGCTGGTTGATTTTCCAGGACGCTTGTTGACGAAACAAGCGCGGATGGCCTGTCAGGCACAGGCAGAGGGCAGACGGACATTGCAGCACCATCTTGCAAAACGCCACAGACTCTGCACACAAACCGGACAAAATCCACCCCTCGTTTACAAAGGATACCATAATTGGTACCTCGAATAACCCCCCGCAGGACCGTATTGCAATGGAATCGGCATGGGATATTCATGAATGGACATGAGGGTATTGCGATGAGCCAGACGAGCCTGTCTGATCTTCAGGACCGTGCGGAGCAGTTGTCGGACAGGGGAGATCCGCTGGAACGGCTGGATGCGGTGATCTACTGGCACGACTGCCGTCCGTTGCCGGCGCGAGCGCGAGCGCACCGGGGAGCGCGGGGCGGGCGTCCGGCGTACGACGGTGTGCTGCTGTTCAGGATGCTGGCGCTGTCGAGTCCGACCGGGTTGCGGATGCGACGACGCTGTGGCTGTTTCGCGAGGAGTTGATCAGGCGGCGGTTGCTGAAGCAGCTGTTCGATCGGTTCGAGGGCCAGCTGCGGCAGTCGGGTTACGCGGCCCGTGGCGGTTCACCGGTTGCGGGGGCAGCAGGACCGGGATGCGAAGTGGACGAGGAAGCGGTCGTGTTCATGTTTCGGTTACGGGAACCACATCGGGATTGATCACGAGCACAAGCTGATCCGCCGCATGCAGGTGACGGATGCCGCGGTGCACGATGCCCGGGTGCTGAAGGACCTGCTCGATCCGGACGCCCCGGCCGCGCGGGTGTGGGCGGATTCGGCGTACCGTTCGCGGGAGTCGGAGCAATGGCTGAAGGAGCAAGGCTTGCACAGCCGCGTCCATTACCGGGCGCGACGCAACCGACCGCTGACCGCTGCACAGCTTGCGTGCAACCGGGTCCGCTCGCA
>JAJDVC010000015.1 GCA_022826305.1 Gammaproteobacteria bacterium
CCGAAGACGATCCCGCAGGAAGGAGGTCCAGATTCCAGGCCGAGATTCCGACATCGTATCCGGATGGCAGGCTGTCATCCTGGCGTCATGAGAAAATGATCGACTGGGGTATCAACCAGAATCCTGGCCTGCCGGCGTGGCGAACCTCACCATCAGAGTCACGGCAACGCTAACCAGGTGTCCATTTGCAGTGAATGGAGCCACTTCATGATCACCTGATGAGGCCATCCTTTTTGGTGGTTTCCAGTCTCGACCAGTGTGCAGCAATTCCCGCTAATTTGCCAGGTTGAGCAAAAACGAAAGGATAGTGATCTCAGGGAAAAGGTTATTCGTAAAGTTCAGTTGTGATCTTGTCAATACAGGATGCCAATTTCATGAATCAGGTGAAGCTGGATGGGTGAGCCATCGAATCGCAAGCAGTTGAGTGCGGAGGGTCTTCGGCAGTCGATCCGGTCGGGATTCGAGGAGATAGCGGCCCCGCAGGTTTCCCCTGTCGGACATCATGATGTCGGGTCTGGCGATGTTCGGTCTGAAGTATCCCTCGCTGCTGCAGTTCGAGCAGTCGCAGTCGCAGGAAGTGGTGCGGCATGACCTGAAGAGTCTGTACGGGGTGTCGCAGGCGCCGAGCGACACATGCATGAGGGAGCGTCTGGACGAAGTGGATCCGGGGGTATTCGAGGCGGTGTACAAGCGGCTGTCTGCGTTGTTGCAGCGCGGCAAGGGTCTGGCGGGATTCGAGGTGCTGGACGGTCGCCATGTGTTGTCGGTGGACGGCACGGGGCTGTTTTCTTCCGAGAAGGCGCATTGCACGCACTGCTGCAGCAAGCATCATCGAGACGGTCGGGTGACGTATCATCATCAGTTGCTCGGCGCGGTGCTGGCGCATCCGGTGTGCCGCGAGGTGATTGCCCTGATGCCGGAGCCGATTGTGAGCCAGGACGGGAAGCGGCAGAACGACTGCGAGAGCAATGCCGCGCAGCGTCTGCTGGCGCGTGTTCGTCGCAACCATCCGCATTTGAAGCTGCTGGTGATTGAGAACAGTCTGGCCTCGAAGGATCCGCACAGCCGTTTGCTGGAATCCCTGGACATGCGTCATGTGCCGGGGGCAAGGGAAGGGGACCACCGTTTTCTGTACGAATGGGTTGCGAAGACCCGGAGTACGCAGGAATCCGGGTATCGGGACGAGCAGGGTGTGGTGCATCGCTTCCGGTATCTGAACCAGGCGCCGTTGAACGATGACAACCTTGATCCGGAAGTGAACTTCCCAGCATGCCGGGCGTACCGTCCCGACGGCAAGGTCCGGCGTTCTGCCTTGGTCACCGACATCCCCATGGACGAATCGAACCTGATGAAGTTGATGCGGGTCGGTCGGGCCCGCTGGAAGATGGAGAACGAGACCTTCAACACGCTGAAGAACCAGGGCTGTGGCCTGGAACACCACTGTGGTCACGGCAACAGACACTTGTCGACGGTGCTGATGCGCCTGCTGATGCTGGCCTTTCCGGTCGACCAGACCCAGTTGCGCTGCTGCGCCGTATTCAATGCGGCGCAACGGGCCGTGTACAACCGCGCCGAACCATGGCGCAAGATGAGAGGCCTCTGCGGCCTGTTCCTCGCAGACAGCCGGAAGACGCTGTATCCGGGCATTGCACAGGGATACAGGACCAGCCCCTTGCCTCCCCTGCCGACCTGAAACACGCCGTTACCGGCAGGTGTTCAGGTCGCTTCTTCAGCGTTTGCCGGCCCGATTACCTCGGCAGCCCTCGGCGGCCGCACCGCTCTCTGCGCCCTGACTCTCCTGACACTAACGCCTCACATTAATTCACCCCCCTTGCACCATGGTATCATCACCTGCCGGGAATTGCTGGGGAGCGAGTCTGAGCATTGACTCAGGCCAGGATTCTGATACATTATTGTCCTAATGTTGTTTCGAACAGCAATCACCAGACAAGGTAATCGAAATATGAACACCCCATCACAGATCCAGGAAAAGATTCTTGCCAAGGCCGAGGAGGACGCAGCATTCCGCGCCCAACTCCTTGAGAATCCGAAGGCAGCCATAAAGGATACCATCGGACTTTCGATTCCGGATGGCATCAACATCCGTGTCCTTGAAGACAACGCCACGGACTTTCACCTGGTCCTGCCGCCGGAAGGCCGGAACCTGTCGGACCGGGAAATCGGCGGCGTGGCCGGCGGTGGTGACATTGACATCAACATTACTTGGTGAGCCTCTTGTTGCGACTCCGATGGTCATGGTTCGCCGCGCCGGCAGGCCCGGCGCCTGGTCCGGAGAACATGCGGTGAATTCATTTCAGCGCTTTGAACGCCTTCCCTTTCCGCAAGTTGCCGAGCAGGCCCCTGCATTGATGCTAGATGCTGACGGCGGTTAGCTCGCCTGGCGCAGATACTTGCGAAACGAACGCGTGAAACACCCTATAGGGGTGGTCCACCGTTTCCTTGAGGCGGATGGGTGAGGCTTTCAGTCGTCCGCGAGCCCGGCCGGCAAGAGTCTGCATTCCGTGCTGCGGTGCCTCGCCCGGCCCCCTACAGGCAGGGCAGGCATCCCCGCGATCCCGCTCCATGCAGGACCTGTCTTCCCATTTTGAGACTGCTGCCGCGAGTCGGGCCAACTGGAATCAGCCCCTGCTCGTGCAATGTTCGGGCTACGGCCGGAGCAAGCGGCAGATCGCGGCAATCTGCCGGGTTTCCCGGAATACGGTCAGGAGCTACCTGGTCCAGTTCGAACGGTCCGGCCTGAAAGGGCCGCTACCGGACGACGTCACCGACGCCGAACTGGAGCGGCGGCTGTTCCGGCGTTCCGAGCCGAAGCAGGTGACCGCGCATCGGGCAGTTCCCGGCTGGGCGTACATCCATCACGAACTCCGGAGAAAGGGGGTCACCCTGCAGCTGCTGTGGGACGAGTATCCGAAGCGATACCTGCATCATTGACGCAGGCCGGAGCACCCGCTTGTGCATGACGTGGTTCCGGGAAGAGTGCGCGGACATGCGCTCCCTTGTCGAACCAGTCCTTGAACTCCCGGAAAAGCCGTAATCGAATCGATGTCCCCGCAAATATAACCCCGGGCAGCCAGGGCGCGTGTTAGACTGGAGTTCCCTGGTCCTTCGCCAAGGTGCAATCTGATGTTGTGGGTTTGGGGACTCCCGTCGGCACAGTCCCATGTTGCGCCGGTGGTTTTTTTCAGCGGGGTGCCCTTGCATGGACGTTCTTCCGTTCCGGTATGATCGAATGCGCTCCGGATCGACATCCGGGGCGTTTTTCATTCTGATTCAATTGGCCGCACCGCAGATGATTTCCGCGGGGCGTTTTTTTACCTTTCCCTCATATGGCGTTCCGGGTTCTACCGCCGGTTTGCCGGCTTCGCAGGAACTGCCGGGACTCTGGTAGAATTCCCCCGCACCCGGCCTGCCGTCAGCCTCCACCTCCAGGACCCGGAAGTGACGGCATCGCCGGGTGCACTGCGGCGGCGCCCGGATTGACGCGCATCCGGCAGTCCCGACCGTTGTTCCGCATCTTCGGGACCGGCCGCCATGGTAGTCTATGCCTTCCTCTTCAGTGGCTATAAAGTCGGTCCTGAAAAACGCCAGTATCTGACATATGGTGTTGATCAGATTGATGCAAGGAGGAGAATATTCCATACAGGAATTGCCGGACTTGTTGGAACAAGGGTCTGATATCCTGCAACATGTGGAGGAAAGATGCTTCCCCAGGCCCCCGATGGGGATTCCTCGATGGACGCCTTTGGCAATCTTCTGTCCAGCCAGCTCGACCTGAATCATCGCTGTGCAGGTTGGCCAGTCTGATCGACTGGTCGGCCTTTGAGCGGCCATTCGGCGCCCTGTACGGTTCGAGCCGGGGCTGTCCGGGCAAGCCGACACGGCTGATGGCAGGGTTGCAGTATCTCAGGCGCCTGGAGGGGATCTCCGACGAAGAGGTGGTCGGGAAGTGGCTGGAGCATCCCTGCTGGCAGTATTTCTGCGGGGAGGAGTATTGCCAGACGCAGCTACCGATCGACCCGGGCAGCATGACGTGCCATCGCCGGCGCATCGGGGAGTCGGGCTGCGAGTACCTGCTCAAGGAGACGGTGGATGCGGGCTTGCGCGCCAGGGCGGTGAAGGGTTCGGACTTCAGGCAGATCACGGTGGACAGTACCGTGCAGGACAAGGCGGTGAGTTTTCCGACCGACGGGAAGTTGCCGAACCGTTGCCAGGAGCGTCTGGTGAGGCTGTCGCGGCGACTGGGAGTGGGATTGCGCCAAAGTCATGCGCGGCTGGGTCCTCGGCGGTTACGCCAGGCGGGTGCTTGTGGGCATGCCGGACAATATCGTCGCATGCGCAGGGAGGTGAAGGGGTTACGGACATGCCTGGGCTGGGTGGTACGGGACATCGAGCGGCGGATTTCGGGGGAGCCGGTTCCGGAAGCGGCTTTTCAAGAGGAGTTGTCATTGGCGAAATGCTTGCTGGCCCAGTTGGTGCAGGACCGGCACAAGCTGTACAGTGTGCATGCGCCGGAGGTCGAGTGCATCGCGAAGGGCAAGGCGCGTCAGCGCCACGAGTCTGGTGTCAAGGTGAGCATTGCGGTGGCCAACCGCAGCAACTTCGCGGTGGGTGGTCAGTCCCTGCCGGGCAATCCTTGCGACGGTCATGCCCTGGCCGGCGCCCTGGAGCAGGTCGGGAGACTGACGGCTGTGCGGATTCGGGAGGTGTTTGTGGACCGGGGTTGCCTGGGCCACGGGGTGGCCGGGACCGGCGGTTTGCATTTCGGGCCAGCGTCGGGGGATGACGCGTCGTCTGAAGCGTTGTCCGAGGCGTCGTCAGGCGATCGAGCCGGTGATTGGTCACTTGAAACAGGATAGCTGGCTGGGGAGAAGCTGGCTGAAAGGCACCACCGGAGATCAGTTGAACGTGGTGCTGAGTTGTGCCGGTCACAAGCTGCGCCTGATCCTGCGTCGGGTGCGCTTTTTCTGGTTCCGGGCAGGGGGCTTTTCGGGGGCCGGCATGGCGATTATCCCGTGTGCCGTGCCGAGATTCCGGCGCTTCCTGGTGGAATCGGCCAGGCAGTCCCCTGCCAGACTGCCTGAACAGGATTTTTTCAGGACCGACTATATAAGTGAAGGCATTCTGGGCGTGAAACCTTGTCGGCGCTGCGCCGGGTGACTGTGCGGGCCTGTTCCGGTGACAGCTCACGGCTTCCTGCAGGAGGGGAGAGGGTGTGGCCAGGAACGCCTGCCCGAGGATCAGTTGTCCGAAACGACCGGATTTGACTAATGACTCTGCAGGGGTTCTAATCCGATGTGCCGGATTCGGGTGTTGGCAGTTCACCGCTACGTTTGCGGGTGCCTTCGCCATCGTATCGATCTGCCCCTTCGTTTTTCGGATGTCCGGATGCTGGCAGGCACGAAGTACTGTCATTGACAGGAACATCAGGCTGACTATATAGAGAAAACCTAACCATGTGGAGAAAGAGATGAACATTATCAGAATGGCATGCGCGCTCGCGCTTGGCCTGGTTACTGCTGCCGGGCTGACCATGCCCGCATCTGCCAATGTGGATTTTCACGACCAGACCGTTGAGTGGGTCATACCGTTTTCCGAAACAGGGGGGTCGGCGAAATGGGCGAATTTCTTCGCGCCTCTGCTTTCCGAAGCGTTGCCGGGCCAGCCCACCGTGGTGGTGAAGTTCATGCCGGGCGCAGGGTCCACCAAGGGCGCGAACTGGTTCCAGAAGCAGAAGCACGAGGACGGCACCCTGCTTTTCGGAACATCCGGGTCGACGCAGTTTCCCTATCTCCTGGGTGATCCGCGCGTACGTTATGAATACAACGACTGGATTCCGGTCATGGCCTCCGGCACCGGCGGGGTCGCCTATCTCAATTCCGATGATGGCGCGAGGTTCGACGGATCGGCCAACGCGCTCAAGGACACGAACTTCATCTACGGCAGCCAGGGTGCGACCCGTCTGGATCTCGTCCCGCTCCTTGCCTGGAAGATGCTCGGCATGAATGTCGAGCCGGTTTTCGGAATCAAGGGTCGCGGGGACGGTAGACTGATGTTCGAACGCGGCGAAGCCAATATCGACTACCAGACCACTTCAGGCTATCTGAAGGGATCCGCCGAACTTGTCGAAGCCGGCAAGGCTGTCCCCATGATGACCTGGGGAGCGCTGGATGCAGGCGGCGATATCGTCCGTGATCCAACCTTTCCCGATATTCCGACCTTCAAGGAGGTCTGCGAAGCTACCGAGGGCTGTGAAGCATCCGGCGAAGCGTGGGACGCGTGGAAGGCTTTCTTCGTTGCGGGTTTTCCTGTTCAAAAGCTTGCCTTTCTGCCAAGCGGAACGCCGCAGGAGGTTGTCGATGCCTATACCGCGGCTTTTGGGGCGGTGGTCAGTCGTGACGATTTCGCCGAGATTTCCAGCAAGCGCATCGGCAAGTACGATGTCTTCATCGGCGCCGGGGCAAAATCCGCGCTCGGTACTGCGACAAGCGTTCCCGACAGTGCCAAGGCCTATGTCGTGAACTGGCTTGAGGAGGCTTACGGGGTGACGCTTGAGTGACTGATGCGGCTCCCCCTCATGCGAGGGGGAGCGTTTCCCCCAGGGCGTAGAAAGGGACAATGGATATCTTCTCCGTTGCCTTGCCGGCATTCGGGGAAGCATGGTCCCTGATCCTCCAGCCAGCCGTGCTGGTCTATCTCGTGCTCGGCGTGGTGATGGGGCTCGCCGTAGGGGTTTTCCCGGGGCTGGGCGGCATAGCGGGCCTGTCCCTGCTGCTTCCCTTCATGTTCGGGATGGATCCCCTTCTCGGCCTGGCCCTGATGATCGGCATGGTGGCGGTAGTTCCCACGTCGGATACCTTTGCCTCGGTGCTGATGGGGATTCCCGGCAGCTCCGCGTCACAGGCGACCGTTCTTGACGGCTTTCCCATGGCGAAGGGGGGTGAGGCGGCGCGAGCACTCTCGGCCGCCTTCGCGTCGTCGCTTTTCGGCGGCCTGGTCGGGGCCAGTTTCCTGACCCTCTTCATCCTGATTGCACGTCCCGTCGTGCTCGCCTTCGGACTTCCCGAGATGCTGATGATCACCCTGCTTGGCTTGAGCATGGTGGCGATACTCGCCGGGCGTATTCCGCTCAAGGGGCTTGCCGCGGCAGGCCTGGGCATGATGGTAGGGACGATAGGAGAGGCCGACGCAGGCGGCAGCCTGCGCATGGCAAGCTACGATATCCCCTATCTTGTCGACGGCCTGAAGCTCGTGATCGTCGGCCTCGGGATCTTCGCGATCCCGGAGATCGTTTCGTTGCTGCGTCAGGACCGCTCGATAGCCAGGGGTGCGAGCCTCGGTTCCGGCTGGCTTGATGGTGTGCGTGACTGGTTTGCCAACATCTGGCTTTCCATGCGCTGTTCGATCATCGGGGTCACCATTGGCGTGATTCCCGGTCTCGGGGGATCGGTGGTCGACTGGATCGCCTATGGCCATACGGTCCAGAGTTCCCGGGAGAAGGCCCGGTTCGGCAAGGGAGAGGTACGGGGGATCATCGGACCCGAGAGTTCCAACAATGCCAAGGAGGGGGGCGGACTGGTGCCGACCCTGCTGTTCGGGATTCCCGGCTCCGGATCCATGGCGATTTTCATCGGCGCAGTGGCGCTTCTGGGGTCCGGCGACATCGAGGTGGGACCGGGCATGCTGAAGGACAATCTCGATATCACCTATTCTATTGTCTGGCTCCTGGCGCTGGCCAACGTGGTGGGGACGGTGCTCTGCATAGCGGCTTCCGGCGGGATTGCCAGGATCACGACCATCCGTTTTACCTATCTTGCCCCTTTCCTCTTCATGCTGATCAGTTTTGCGGCTTTTCAGTCTGGTCAGAGTTTCGAGGATATCCTGGCGCTTTTCGCTATCGGCCTGATCGGTATTTTCCTGCGCCGGTTCGACTGGTCGCGCCCGGCGTTTCTCATCGGCTTCGTGCTTTCCAACCCCGTGGAGAAGTTCACCAACCAGGCATTTCAGATCGCAAGCTTCCG
This sequence comes from Gammaproteobacteria bacterium, assembly GCA_022826305.1. Classification (GTDB taxonomy): domain Bacteria; phylum Pseudomonadota; class Gammaproteobacteria; order Arenicellales; family Poriferihabitantaceae; genus Poriferihabitans. The sequence continues at coordinate 8,040 of JAJDVC010000015.1, forward strand.
TTTTCGTGAAAGCATCGAGGCGGGCATGGATTATGTCTTCAGCCCGATCGTGATCGTGCTGGTGATCATCACCGCAGTATCGGTTGTCCTGGGTATCCGCCAGGCCCGGACCATCATGGCCGAGGGTGAGGTGCAGGCGGGCGCCAAGCGCGCCCCGATGGTCTTTCTCCTGATCATTTCCGCTTACCTGCTCGCGGCGCTGATCAATGCGGACTCGATCAGCGACCGGAACATGACCGACAAGATCATCCCGCTCGTGATCGGTGGTTTCTCCCTGCTTTGCTGTCTTGCACTGTTCATCCTGATGATCCGGCGCCCGGAAGGGGACGCCATCTTTGCGGACAAGGAGGTTGCGGGCGAAGATGCCGATGCGCCTTGTGGACTGTGGTCGACGCTGGCGTGGTTCGGCGGCCTGATTGTCGCGACGGGCCTGGTCGGCTTCATCCTGGCTATTGTGGTATTTCTGACCGCGTTCTTCCGCTTCAGGGCCGGTGCCGGGTGGGCGGGGACGCTAGCCCTGTCAGCGGCGGGCATCGGCCTGATATGCATCATGGCCGATGTCCTGAACCGTGATTTCCCTCCCGGACTGTTGCAGGGGGTTGTCAGTCTCCCTTGGCCGCTTGGATAGGTCTGGATAATGGATTGTCATGAGGTGCTTTGCCTGGATGGCGATGGTATCGGACCGGAAATCATGGCCTCGGTGCTGGAGGTTCTGTCCGCGGTCAGGCCTGCATTGTGTACTGAACTGGTCACAGAACGCAGGGAAATAGGTTTTGCCGCACTGGAGCAGGCGGGCTCGACGATACCTGACAGTGTTGTCAATGCAGCGCTTGAAGCCGATGCGATTGTCCTGGGGCCAGTTTCCCACAACGACTATCCCCCGGGTTCGGCTGGCGGACACAACCCCTCGGGCGTCTTGCGCAAGGCTCTGGAATTGTATGCGAACATCCGTCCGGCACGCTGCTGGGAGGGAATTTCGACGCCGTCCGGAGCGTCTTTCGACCTGGTTGTCGTGCGTGAGAACCTTGAGGGGTTTTATGCCGACCGGAACATGCATCGGGGCGTCGGGGAGTTCATGCCCGAACCCGGGATCGCCCTGGCGTTGCGCAAGATAACGCATGCAGGATCGCTGCGAATCGCGCACAAGGCGTTTGAACTGGCCGTTTCACGGTCCTCCGGGAAGAAGGTGACGGCAGTGCACAAGGCGAACGTCCTGCGCGTCTCCGATGGGCTTTTTCTCGAGACGGTCCGGGAGGTCGCAGCCGGATACCCGGAGGTTGAATACGAGGAAATGATTGTCGATGCTGCGGCAGCGCACCTGGTCCGCAGTCCGGCGCGTTTCGATGTCGTGCTGGCGACGAACATGTTCGGAGACATCCTGTCGGATCTTGCATCGGAACTCGCCGGAGGGCTGGGTCTCGGCGGTTCGCTGAATCTGGGAGAGCGCCATGCGGCTGCACAGGCGCAACACGGCTCGGCGCCCGATATTGCCCGACAGGACCGGGCGAACCCGGTCTCCCTGATCCTGTCTGTCGAGATGCTGTTGAGACATTTGCAGGAAGATCTTGCTGCCGATACGATTCGAAACTCGGTCGCCATTGCGCTTTCCAGCGCACAGACCCGCACCCGGGATCTGGGCGGTCGGCTCGGTACGCAGGCGTTCACCGAAGTACTGTCGGGGCTGATCCGCAGGACACTCAATTGAGACAGATCGGCATTCCCTATCTGTTCATGCGGGGCGGAACCTCAAGGGGTCCCTATTTCCGCAGGGCGGACCTGCCGGAAGACCCGGACGAATTGGCGGATGTCCTCATTGCCGTCATGGGTTCCGGTCACCCGCTGAATATCGACGGGATCGGTGGCGGTGCCGCAGTAACGACCAAGGTAGCCATGCTCTCGCGCTCGGACGATGAATGGGCGGATGTGGACTACTTCTTCGCCCAGGTCTCCGTAGAGGAGCGCCTTGTGGACTACAGGCCGACATGCGGAAACATCCTTGCCGGGGTTGCCCCCGCAGCGATCGAGATGAGGCTGGTGGAGTCGGCGGAAGATCTTACCGAGGTCAGGATCCGTGCTGTCAACACGGGGGCGCGCGTGCTTGCCGGAGTCAGGACGCCAGACGGGCAAATCCGTTATGACGGACAAGTCCCGATTGCCGGGGTGCCGGGGACAGCGGCGCCGATTACGCTCAAGTTCATGGACGTGGTGGGATCTTCAACAGGCAAGTTCCTTCCGACCGGACGCTTGCGCGATGAAATCGGCGGAGTTGAAGTGACCTGCATGGATGTTGCCATGCCGCTTGTTATCGCGAGGGCGGCGGACCTTGGGGTTCGCGGCGACGAGACGGTTCGGGAACTGGATGCCGACAGCGCCCTTTTTTCGCGGATGGAAGCCATACGCATCGAAGCCGGGGTTCGCATGGGCATGGGGAATGTCGCGCAGTCGGTAACGCCAAAAGTCGGTCTGGTCGCCCCGGCAAGGGCGGGCGGGTCGATCGCCGTACGCTACTTCATGCCGTGGAAGACCCACCCCTCGATGGCCGTTACGGGCGGACAGTGTCTTGCCGCCTGCGCACTTACGCCCGGCAGCGTCGCCGATGGCCTGCTGGAACCCCCTGAAGCGGTTCCAGCGAAAATCGTCCTCGAACACGCTTCCGGCACCATGGAAGTGTTCCTGGACTACACTCTCGACAACGACTTCCGGCTTCATTCCGCCGGCCTGGTCCGCACCGCGCGCAAACTTGCCGACGGAAGGGTCTTCATTCCGCGCAGGGTCTGGAAGGATCCGATGGAAGGACAATGAACCCCGGCAGCCGCCACATGGTCCCAGGCGGATCCGGATCCTGTGTCTTCACATTCTCGGTGGCCAGGTCATGAAGGTCCATATCCTGGATGACTGGTTCGATACGCTGCGGACCCTGCCGTGCTTCTCGAAGCTGAAAGGCCATGATGTAACTGTCTGGAACGATCATGCCGACGATGTGGACCTGCTCGCCTTGCGCCTTGAGGAGGCCGAAGCCCTGGTGCTCTTTCGCGAGCGCACCACGATCACCCGTGCGCTCGTGGAGCGGCTCCCCAACCTGAAACTCATCTCGCAGCGCAGCGTGTATCCGCATATCGATGTTGAGGCGTGCAGTGACCACGGCGTGCTGCTTTGCTCCAATATGCATGCCGGCACGCCATCGTATGCGGCCGCGGAACTCACCTGGGCGCTCATACTGGCGGCGATGCGCAAGCTTCCCTCGCAGATGGCATCGCTCAAGGCGGGGAACTGGCAAAGCGGCGTGGGCAAGACGTTGCGCGGACGGCGCATCGGGCTGTACGGGTACGGTCGTATCGCCAGGGAGGTCGCCGGCTATGCCCGCGCATTCGGCATGGACGTGCTCTGGTGGGGTTCGGAGGCGGGTCGCGACAGGGCGATGGGCGATGGCCAGCCCGTTGCCGCCTCGAGACAGGCGTTTTTCGGGGGTTGCGACGTGATTTCCCTTCATGTGCGCCTGAAACCCGTGACCCGCTCGATTGTCACACGGGTCGATTTTTCCCGCATGATGCCCGCAGCGCTTTTCGTCAACACGTCGCGCGCAGGCCTGATCGAGGACGGAGCACTGCTGGCGGCGCTCGACAGGGGCCAGCCCGGCATGGCGGCCATCGATGTCTTCGACGAAGAACCGCTTCTCGATCGCAGTGATCCGCTGCTCAATCACCCCCGACTCATTGCAACGCCGCATATCGGGTATGTCACGGAAGATGAATTCAATCTCCAGTTCTCGGATATTTTCGACCAGATCAACGCCTATTGCCGGGGTGAGCCGATTCACATGATCAATCCCGGGGTCCTGTAACTCCGATACGGTTTGCGACAAGCGGCGCCCCCAGGATGATCAGGGTGATCCGGACCAGATGATGCGTGACCACGAAGCCGAGGTCCGCTCCAACCGCAATCGCCAGTATAGCGATTTCCGCCTGTCCGGCAGGCACGAAGGCCAGCAGGGCTTCTACGGGCGGCGCAAGGCCCGAGACGGTTGCTATCTGCGCGAAGATTGCCGCGACGATTGCCAGCAACAGCACGTACAGCGTCGCGGCGCTCACCACCCGGCGCAGTTCGCGCAGGGTTATGCCGACATAGTGCACTCCCACCCCCGTCCCGATAACGAACTGGCAGAAGAGAATGGCCTCGGCGGGCGGGCGGGAATGAAGCATGCCGCTGATCGACAGCAACGCTGCGGCGATCATGGGTCCGAGAATGGACGCTCCGAAGAGCCCGATCCGTTCAGCGATCTTCCATCCGGACAGTGCGGCAACGAGCATCAGGACCAGTTCATGCCACGGGATGTCGAGGGCCGGACTGCCGACTGGATGACTCAGGGCGACACCGTAAGCCCCGGTGAGCATTATCGGGACGATCGTGACGATGACCAGTACGCGTGTCGCGTGGACCAGGGACAGCGTCCGCAGATTTCCGCCGGCCTCTTCTCCGAAGATGATCATGTCCTGCAGGCCGCCGGGCATGGCCGAGAAGTAGGCAGTGGGCGGGTCGAACCGGTAGAAGCGCCGGAAAAAGGCGTAGCCAATCACGCCAATGATCACAAGGTAGAGCGGAACAAGTGCCACGGATCCGGCGATGGCCGGCAGGTCATGGATGACCTGCGACGTGATCGACGCGCCGACCGCGACTCCCAGGATCGTGCGCGCAAGGACGGAAATATTGCCGAAGCCCTCGAGCCTGCCTCCCATGAGCGCGGTCAGCAGGGAAGCCGCCAGAGGTCCGAACAGAAACGGGAGCGGCAGGCCGAGGAGCAAGAAGATCCAGGTTCCGATCATGCCCGAGAAGATGGCGAGCAGGCGTCCCCGCGTGACATATCGCCGCATCATGGGTATCCCCCCGGGTATCTGGTTTTCGGTTGCATGCGGAAGGAACGTATCCTGGCAAGTGCCGGTAACCTGTTCCAGATCCAATCCGGACGCGAGGTCCCTGCCCGTCTGCACGGAAATACGGCCTGTGCGGCGATTCTAGCAGAGTTGCATCCGGGCGCACCGGCATCCGGTATCCGCATGAAACCGTATCGACCGACGTGTCCCGGGACCGGTCCGCCCCCGATGTGCCGAACCTGGCCCTGCAACCACCTGTCCTGTTGACCGGTTGTGCAGTGCTTGCAGACGACAGGTCTCATGAAAGTGTGCTCAAGGGCATGACACGCCTGTATGGTTTCCTGCCTTGTCTTGTCTCGATGTCAAATGGTATCGTCATGCACCATATCCTTGACTTTACCGCTCATCACACGCTGTCCTTGCCAGACCCTTCGGCTTTCAGCGGCAGGATCGCGCCGGGTGCTGGAGGAATCGGGGCGGCCGTTCCGAAGGGGTGGGTCGACAGGATTCCCGGACCTCCGGGGCATGGAGACGGGATTCGTTCCCTTGCCTTGCATCGTTGCGCCGAGCGGATTGACGCCTTACGCCTTCGGTGGACAGGAAACGAGAGTCCTGACCCTCCTGCCCGGGCTGCATCCTGACCCGGTTCCCGTGTTCTTCGCGATGCTGCCGTTCAGCAGGATGGTGCAAGGGTTCTGCAGGCCGGGAGCCGGGGGTGCGGTCACGATAATCCGGAGGCCTAGGTCTCTATTGCCCCCAGGTTGAGGCCGAATTCCCTGGCGCACTGTCTTGCTTCCCGGTACCCTGCGTCGGCATGCCGCATGACCCCGGAGGCCGGATCGTTCCACAGCACTCGGGCCAGTCTTCGATCAGCCGCTTCGCTGCCGTCGCAGACGATCACAAGGCCGGCATGCTGGGAGAATCCCATGCCGACCCCGCCACCGTGATGGAGTGAAACCCAGGTAGCGCCGCCAGCAGTACTCAGCAGGGCGTTGAGCAGGGCCCAGTCCGAGACAGCGTCCGAGCCATCGATCATGGATTCCGTTTCCCGGTTCGGGCTGGCTACCGATCCGGAATCGAGATGGTCCCGGCCGATAACCACCGGAGCCTTCAGTTCGCCGGAGCGCACCATGGCATTGAATGCCAGGCCCAGACGATGCCGGTCGCCCAGCCCGACCCAGCAGATGCGAGCCGGCAGGCCCTGGAAGCTGATGCGCTCGCGGGCCATATTGAGCCATGCATGAAGATGGGGATTTTCCGGAATCAGTTCCATGACCCTTGCATCCGTCCGGTAGATGTCTTCGGGGTCCCCGGAAAGGGCGACCCAGCGGAAAGGGCCGATGCCCCGGCAGAACAGGGGGCGGATATAGGCCGGCACGAATCCGGGGAAGTCGAAGGCGTTTTCCACGCCGGCATTGAGCGCCTCCTGGCGGATGTTGTTGCCGTAGTCGACGGTCGGGACCCCCATGTCATGCAGGGACAGCATGGTTTTCACATGCTGCGCGATGGATTCCCGCGCAGCCAGCACGACGCCCTGCGGATTTTTCCGTTTTTCCGTTTCCCAGCGTTCCAGGCTCCAGCCGGTCGGCAGGTAGCCGTTGCCCGGGTCGTGCGCCGAAGTCTGGTCCGTCAACAGGTCCGGGCGAATATCCCGTCTTGCCAGTTCGGCGATGATGTCGGCGCCGTTGCCGAGCAGGCCCACGGAAACGGCTTCCCCCTTGTCACGGGCCTGTCTCAGCAACCTCAGTGCCTCATCCAGGTTTCGGCATTTGAAATCCAGATAGCGGGTGTTCAGCCTGAGGTCGATACGGTTTTCATCGCATTCCACGCATAATATGGAGTAACCCGCCATGGTGGCGGCCAGCGGCTGGGCCCCGCCCATCCCGCCCAGGCCGGACGTAAAGATCCAGCGGCCACGGGTATTGCCGCCGAAATGCTGACGGCCAGCCTCCACGAAGGTTTCGTATGTGCCCTGGACGATGCCCTGGCTGCCGATGTAGATCCAGGATCCGGCGGTCATCTGTCCATACATCATCAGTCCCTTGCGATCGAGTTCGTTGAAATGCTCCCAGTTCGCCCACGCCGGCACCAGATTGGAGTTGGCGATCAGGACCCTGGGGGCATCCGGGTGGGTTCGGAACACGCCGACCGGCTTGCCGGACTGGACCAGCAGTGATTCATCGTCGTCGAGGGTCACAAGCAGTTCGAGTATCCTGTCGAAACTCGTCCAGTCGCGGGCAGCCCGGCCGATGCCGCCGTAAACGATCAGTTCCTCGGGTTTTTCGGCGACATTCCGATCCAGGTTATTCTGGATCATGCGCCAGGGTGCTTCGGTGAGCCAGCTCTTGCAGGTCAGCCTGCTTCCGGTGGGTGCCCGGACCTGTCTGGACGTGTCTGTTCGATTGGATCGCATGTCGGTACGGGGCTTTCCTGCCAGTTGCCGCGGATCATGATGCGATGGCAGGGATTCAGGCCCATATGATAGCTCAATTCTGCAGGATCCCGAGCATTCCATAATACCAGATCGGCTTCCATCCCTGGCGCCAGGCGCCCTATCCGATCCTGCATCCCGAGCGCCCGGGCGCCATTGACCGTGGCGCCGGCCAGGGCCTCCCGGGGAGTCAGGCCGAACAGCATGCAGGACATGTTCAGTGCCATCAGCATGGATGACAGGGGAGAACTGCCGGGATTGCAGTCGGTCGCGACGGCGATCGGAATGCCGTGCTGGCGGAGCAGCTCGACCGGGGGAGACCGGGTCTGCTTCAGGAAATAGAATGCGCCGGGCAGCAATACGGCGACTGTTCCGGAGCCGGACAGCGCAAGCACGTCATGCTCGTCGATATGCTCGAGATGGTCCACCGACAGGGCGCCATGTCGCACTGCCATTTCGGTTCCGCCGGCGTGGCTGAGTTGCTCCGCATGCAGCCTTACGGGAAGTTCCAGCCGCTCGGCAACCGTGAAAACGCGCTTCATCTGCTGCGCGCTGAATGCGATGCCCTCGACGAAACCGTCTACCGAGTCCACCAGATCGCGTTCGTGGGCGGCCGGCAGCATTTCCCGACATACCTTGTCGATGTATTCGTCGCTGCGTCCGGCAAACTCGGGGGCTACCGCGTGCGCGCCAAGAAAGGTCTTGTGGATTCGCACGCCGGTCCGTTCCGCGACAAGCTGCGCCGCGCGCAGCATCTTGATCTCGTTTTCGGTATCCAGCCCGTAGCCGGACTTGATCTCGATCGTGGTCACGCCTTCGGACATCAGTTTCATGACACGGGGCAATGATGCGGCGACCAGTTCTTCGACCGATGCCTGCCTGACCGAGGCAACCGTCGACAGGATGCCGCCGCCCACCTTCGAGATGGCTTCGTAACTCCCTCCTTCAAGCCTGATCTCGAATTCCCGGACCCGGTTTCCGGCATGCACCGCATGCGTATGGCAATCAACCAGACCCGGCGTGACCAGTCTGCCCCGGCAGTCCATGACCTCGGCTCCGGCCGGCGCGCTCCGCGCAACATCCTGCTCGTTCCCCAGGCGACCGATCAACGGTCCGTCAGTCAGGATTGCGCCGTTTTCGATCAGCCCGTATCCGGTACCGGAAAATGTGGCGATTGTGGCGTTCTTCAGCAGCATGTCCCGTTCGCGATGGGCATTCTCCGGGCCTGGCAGACAGGCGCCGGAATTGCCGGAATAACGACCATGCCGGAGCAAGGACGAATCTTCATGTCCCACCATGCATTGCTTGTCTGTGATGCACACTATATACCAGGCAACTGATCTTTCACAGGGATTGCAGGCGGCAGGGACGCGATCCTGTTGTTTCAGGGCATGCCCGGTTTCGGCAGGGATGCAGTGAAAGGGCGCGTAGAGGTCCAGAAGAGGTCCACGAAACATGAAACCACGGGCGTGAACACTGGTAATATCTGAGGCGGAGCGTCAACCCTCATTATGCTGGACAGACAATACGCTCAATGTCGCAGAACATCCGGGTCGCGAGGACCTCCCTTTTCACCGTGCAGGCCCATGTGCAATTATGACGAACACATCCACTGGCTTGAGATCACGGACAGGCTGCCACATGAGTGACGCCCCGGTACCTGCCGACGGGGACTACATGCGCCGGGTTCGGGAGAGCGTGGCTGGCCAGAGAGTGCTGTCGATGATCGGCGCGAGGCTGGTTCATGTCGGACCCGGGGAGGTGGACCTCGAATTCGACCATCACCCGAACCTGACCCAGCAGCACGGATTCATTCACGCTGGCATCCTGTCCACCGTGCTGGACAGCGCCTGCGGCTACGCCGCCTATTCCATCATGCCCGCCGATGCCGGCGTGCTGACTATCGAGTTCAAGATCAACCTGCTGTCGCCAGCTCGTGGTGGACGATTCGTGGCCAGGGGACGGGTCACGAAGCCGGGCCGCATCATCACCGTGGCCGACGGCACCCTTGTTTCGGTCAATGCCGACGGCGAGAAGTGGATAGCCACCATGACGGGCACACTGATGATGGTGCGAAACAGGGAGGAAGTCCGCGGCTGAGGACCTCGGTTGGCGGCGCGGGGAACCGGAACGTCTTCGTGGCCCAGCAAGGGGTTCAACCACAGGACCTGGTGGCAGTGCAGGCGGTGCAGGTTCCGCGTAAGACGGGCTGCCTGTGAACTCACAACAAAGAACTACAACAAATTCTTCCTCTTGGTAATACGTCATCTCGAAGTAAAGGGATTTTCGCATGAAAACCTCGCAACATTTCTCACAAGTCAAGGTTCAGCAAGTACACTATTTCCAGTAGAATTCCGTGAACAGCCCGCGCAATCGTTCCCACAGGTATTTCGAACCGTCCGCTTTCTCCCGGGTCGGCCGGAACAGCGCGTAGCGCCGCTGTTGCATCTGGTCGATGAGGAACGCCAGTATCGTCAGTTTGGCGAACACCGTCGCCAGATACCGCTTGCCGTGACCAAGGTCATGCTCGAAAACGCAACTCTGGTTCTTCAGGGTATTGGATGTCTCGTTCTCGATGCGTCAGCGGAAACACCTCCCGGTGCTCCAGATGGACCAGCACTGTCCCGGTATCTGGTGGTGCCAAGTCATCATGGTTGATGTTTCTCGCAGCAATCGACGCAATGCATGCGGGTCGACTAGGTCCAGACCGCGGTTTGCAACGGGGTTGTCGATGCACCTGAAACCGTCACGCACCAGCCCCGGCAGAATTGACGGAAATTGTTGCCGATACACTGCTTTTGTAGGGAACAGTTCCTGATCTGTCAGATCACAGCTATCTATAGTATAGTTTCATGTAATCCCCTTCCCGATACTCACACCTGAGCAATGCACTCGTCAAGAACTGAGGGCCTGAGAGACGAGATTATCCATGTCCTTCGCTGCCAAGGATATACCGTCACGGATGACACATTCTATCTAGCCGATCAGAACAAGGAAAAGGTGAGGAACCTGCATTCTAGAGCCCGTGCGGAAAGAATAAACCGATACATCGATTTTATGGAGTCCTGTGCTCCCAAGGCTCAGGAATTGATGCTCGATAGTGCTGAGGTGGAAGTCGACAAGATTACTCCTAGAATTGTCGAAGTTCGTGCCGGGTCGATTCATGCTGATCTGTTTCGATGGTGGAACTTGGCTTGGTGGAGTCTGCCCTATGAACGGGCTTACGGCAGGCAGATGCGATTTATTGTCTGGGACGAATACCATAACGCGCCAATAGGGCTGATCGGATTGCAAAGTCCGATTCTACGCTGGAATGTTCGAGACGAGTATCTGAGACTTCCTGCGAACAAGAGAGATTTCTGGATCAACCAGTCGATGAATGCTCAACGTTTGGGAGCATTGCCTCCATACAACAAATTCCTCGGTGGGAAGCTCGTTGCTTCTCTCATGGTATCCGACGACATCCGGAAAAGATACCGGAAGAAATACGAAAACTATGAAACACTAATGATGAATCGGGTAATTCCTTCAGACTTGCTTTTTATCACCACAACTGGAGCATACGGGAAAAGCAGTGTTTATAATCGGTTGCAGTTCAATGGAAACCGAATCTGCGAGTTCATCGGCCATAGCAGGGGGAGCGGTTCTTTCCATATACCCGACACGCTGTATGAGGGCTTGATGCGTTATCTGAGCGAAAGCGGCATCAAGGCAGGCAGATACTTCGGTAGTGGTCCATCTGTGAAGATCAGGAATATTGACCGATCAATGCGTCTCCTCGGCTTCAAGAAGGGTAACAACCACGGTATCAGGCGGGCTGTCTATCTGTTTTCATTTGTACGAAATCTTGAATCGGTGATTCGGCACGAAAAAAAACCTGCTTGGGAACAACGCAGTGTCGAGAGCCTGACACAGCATTGGAAGGATCGGTGGGCGAAAAAAAGAACCGGAGATTATCCTGAGGAAAAACTCAGGTTCAAGAAAGATGATTTCATGCGCTTTACCAGGAAGGATTGGGAACGTTGTAAACAATTGATTACAGACAAACTGTCATGATGCAGGAAAACAAGGACTATGCCTATCTGCCCGAAGATCTTCTAGTTCAGATACTTGAGAAAACACCCGAAACAGCTGATCGGCTGGCGACTAGTATTGAACTAAACAATGATCAGGCAACTATCGCTCGAATAATCCTGGATGTACAAAACCTTATTCGCACTTGTCCCGAAGGGGATTTTACGGAATCCCTGATGGCGGCCGACGGGGCCTGTGTCATAGAGCATAAAACTAGTGCCGATATTCTTCTTGCCATTGCAGTAGGTGTCGATGGTCTGGCCGACAAAGATTCAAAAACCTGGCCTGTAGGAGAGAAGCAGCATCAGCATTGGCAAATGGTGTTGCCTCATCATGTTGCCAACTCAAGGCTGGCGCAGGGAATCATGTTCTTGATGGAACTCAGTATACTTGCAGGCAACGATAGGGATATCCGGATTATGGACGGATCTCATTTGACCTCCATACTCAAGCTCAATAGCCTTTTGAGTGCGAATGATCAGGATTCGGCAGACCAGCCGTATGTCGAGGCACTCTCGGCTTTTCTGCATGACAACTACGACAAGGTGATCCCGGACATACCGAACATCATCCGCAGTGCCTTTTCAGATAATGCGGTGGTTGGGTTGACCAAGTATTCTTCTTCGCGCGAGATTATCGACACGGTGTTGAAGGACATGAAAATCGATATGGACGACAAGGTGTTCATGTCGCTCGTTTTGAATGAGAACGAATATACAAGACCACTTCCGGTGGGACAATGTCGCAAGGAGCGGAACATGTGGAGGAACATCCATATAAGGTGCAACTTGACAATAGAGGGTATAGACAATGAATCGGAGCTCAACCCACTTCTAGAGGAAGCCATCACTCCGTTTAAGATAACGGATGATCACAAGTCGGAACTGTATTTTTGCTATTACAAGCCGAAACCATCTGCTGCAGCTTATCGATTTGAGGTCAAGAGGGATGTTGCGCTTGATCAGGACAGGCTGGAAAAACTGTTTCGCAGCATCAAGCGTCAGATTATCTCTCCTGAAATCCGGGAGCCCTACCCCCAGTATCTGGCTGACATGATAGCCAAGAACATATATTTTGGACTGGAGGCAGTGAATGAATCTATCAGCCACAATCCGTCCCTTAATACCAGAAAAAACTTTGACCTGATCTTTCCTTACCGAACCAACTGATAACAGGATCGCCATGGCAGAAAGAAGTACGATTTCCATGCTGGAAAGCGACAACGAATCACTGGGAGTAGTTGGTTCTCCAAGCAGT